>NZ_JAHLEM010000037.1 GCF_018883605.1 Streptomyces niphimycinicus
GCTCTCACCCGGCGAGCGTCACCTCCACCGTCCCCGTGACGCATTCGGAGCCGTCGGCCTTGAGGATCCGCGCGTCAAGACGGACCCGCCCGCCCTCGACCGAGGACACCGTCGCGGCCCAGGTCAGCTCCTCACCGGCTACCGCCGTGGCCACGTTGCGCCACGCCACCGACTCCAGCCGGGCGCCCGGCCCGGCCCACTCCAGGGCGTTCCGGCTGAGCGTCTCGCCGTGCAACGTCGACTGCACCACCGTGTCGGAAAACCCCTCCGACGCGGCGAACGCGGCGTCGTAATGGATCCGGTGCGCGTTCCACGACACGGCGCTGAAGCGGAACAGTTGCACACTGGTGTGGGCGTACCGGCGCGGTGGACACTCGGTCCCGGCAGCGGGCGCCGTCATCGGTCACCTCCGGTGGCGTCGAGCACCACGATCGTCTCGTCCAGGGACGTCAGCTCGCTCGCGTCGGGGGCCAGGAACCGGGTCCGGACGCCCAGGAGGACGAACTCACCGGAGCGTCCGCGCTTGTGCCGCGCGGAGACGACCGCACGGGCCGCCGTGATCCGCGTGCCGGCCACCGGGGGCCGGACCAGGCGCACCGACTGGCCGCCGTGCACCTGGCGCACCGCGAGACCCTCGGTGCACGGCGACTCACGCCGGGCGAGGCCATCCGGCCGCAGTTCGTCCTCCGGCGGGCCGTCCTCCCAGCTCATGGTGGCCGCGAGGAACAGGGCGGGCGCCTCGACGGGGCGGCCGTCCGCTTCCAGGGCGCGGGCCCGGCGGATATACGCGCCGTCGTTGAGCGCGGCCGCGTAACGGCAGAAGTCCTTGACCGTCGGGGTGCCGCAGTCCTCGTCCCGCCACTGGCCGGTCAGCTCCCGCGCCCGTGCCAGCACCTCTTCCAGAGCGGGGGAGGACACGACGGCCGCCGTCACAGCGCCGACCTCAGCGAACGGCTGATGCCAAGACCCGCCGTACGCAGCGCGCCGGCGTGGGCGATCGCGTCCACCCGGTAGGTCGGCGCCGTGATCGACAGGGCCCCGGCGAGGGTGTTCTGCCGGCCGAAGACCGGGACCGCCATGCTCATATAGCCGAGCCGGACCTCCTCCGCCTCGGTGGCGATGCCCTGCTCGTGGACCCGGTCCAGTTGGGTGCGCAGCCGGCCCGGCGAGGTGATGGTGTGGCGGGTGAACGGCTTGAGGCCGCTCCTGACCACCTCGCCGAACAGGCTGCCGGGGGAGTGGGCGAGGATCGCCTTGCCGGTGGCCGTGCAGTACAGCGGAAGCCGCCCCGCCACCCGCGACTCCTCGCTCAGCCCCCGGTGGGGGAGGATCTTCTCCAGGTACACCACGTCCAGCCCGTCATGGATGGCGAAGTGGATGGTCTCCCGCGTGGCCAGCAGCAGATCCTCCATATACGGCTGGGCCACCTCCCGCAGGATGCGCTGCCGGTGCACCCGCTGCCCGATCTCGAACAGGCGCAGTCCGAGCCGGTAGTTGCAGCCCGCCCGCTCCAGCAGCCCCCATGCGACCAGCTCCTGGGACAGCCGGTGGACGGTCGCCTTCGCCACTCCCGAACGGCGCACCAGATCGGCGAGCGAGAGCGAGTCGTCGTCGGCGGTGAACGCCTCCAGGATGGACCGGACCTTGCCGAGGACGGAGTTCATCGGGTCGGGACAGGTTCTGACGGCTTGGTCGATGGGGACTACGGTCATGGCAGGAACCTCACGATCAGGTGGCCGAGGACGCGGCGAGGAACTCCAGGCTGAGCGGGTTGTACAGATCGGCCTTCTCATGCTGCGGCCAGTGGCCGCACTCGTTGAACACCTCGAGCCGCGCCCCGGGGATCGCGGCCGCGATGGCCTCGGCCTCCGGCACATCGCCCAGCGGGTTCTTGTTGCCCCACACCACCAGGGTCGGCGCCTTGATCCGGCCCATCCGGTCGGGCCGCAGCAGGTTGCGCTCGCGGGCCTCCGGCTCCTGGAGCGCCAGCAGATTGCGCAGGTTCCGCTGGAAGTCGGGGTGGTGGTAGATGTCGTAGCGGATCCGGGTCAGCTCCTCGCCCAGCTCCTCGTCCCAGTGGGCCCACAGCAGCCGCAGCCGCTCCCGGGTGAAGGCGATGTCGTCCTTGAGGGCCGCGTCGCTGGTGGAGGTCTTCAGCCGCTCCATGATCGCCGGGTTGATCTTCGTGCCGCCCATGCACAGCAGTTGGAGGGAGGCGACCCGGTCCGGATGCTCGCTCGCGGCCCACGACCCCACCCAGCCGCCCAGCGACTCGCCGACCAGATGGGCGCGCTCGGCACCGACGGCGTCCAGGTAGGCCATCAGGTGCTCGACGTACAGGGGGATCTCGGCCGGGCGGTCGGGCTTGCCCGTGTAGCCGTGGCCCAGCATGTCGATGGAGTGGCAGCGGTAGCGCTCGGCGTGCGCCGGGATGTTCCGTACGAACGCCTCCAGGTGGCCGGTCGTCCCGTGCAGGAACACCACATGCTCGCCGTCCTCGGGGCCGGCCTGTAGGGCCCGGGTCTTGAAGCCGCCGGTCTCGACGTAGGCGTGCCGGTAGTCGATGCCCGACAGCTCGTTCCAGATGCTCATGACTGCCTTTCGCTGGTCTGCGCGGGGGTCTGTGCGGGGGTCTGTGCGGGATCGAGGACGGCGACCCCCATGCCGGTGAGCCACTCGGGCATCGGTTCATAGGCCAGGCGGCGGCCCGGGATGTGATCGAGCAGCGCGGACATCAGCAGCCAGGTGCGCAGCTCCTGGGCGCCGTTGCCGGCCACCTTCTCCAGTTCCGCGGTGGTGTACTCGGTGATGCGGTGGGCCTGTCCCCGTTCCATCCAGGACAGGATTTCCTCGTCGAACTCCGGGTTGAGCGACGCCTCGGCGGCCCGGATGATCTGGCGGCGGCGCACGTCGTAGTCCTGCCAGTTCTCCCGGCCATTCAGCCAGGCCCCGACCATGAACTCCTCGTCCTCGCCGTTCGGGTCGCGCCAGTCCGGCCAGGGCAGCCGGTGGGACAGCCCGCCGGAGCCGATGACCGCCACCCGGCGGTCGCCGGGGAAGGCCAGGACCGCCTCCCGGATCGCCCGGCCCAGTTGTTCGCAGCGCTCCAAAGTGGGCAGCGGCGGCGCGAAGACGTTCACCACCAGCGGTACGAGGTCGACGTCGAGCCCGTCGAGCAGATACTGGACGGCGTGCGACTGGCCGTGGTCGATCTGAAGCCGGGCGGAGAACGCCACGTCGAAACCGGACCGCTCGACCAGCGAGCCCGCGAGGTAGAGGGCCAGCTCCCGGTCCACCGGCTGCGGGCCCTTCGGGGTGCCGGACTCGCCGCTGGCGATGCACTCGTCCACCCCGATGGTGAAGCTGGGGATCAGGTCGAGCCAGAACCCCCGGAAGTGGTTGGAGCCGACCAGGATCACCGTGTCCGGACGGGCCGCGGCCAGCGCGTCCCGCGCCTGGCCGAGCGCGTCCCGGAACCGCTCGGCGCGGTCCTTGTGGTACGTCTCCTCCCAGTGGGTGTTCATCAGCGTGCTGTGCGACGCTCCGACCCCCAGGACGATCTCGGTCATGCCCCTGCTCCTTCCAGCTCGTCGCGGGACCGGGTGACGGTGTCCACGGCCGTGCGGATCAGATGGCGCGTGAGCTTCTCCATGGCCCGCAGCGACACCGTGTTCATGCCGCGGGCGAAGTCGATCTCGAACGGCGCCTCCGCCACCTTGGGCATGCCGACCCGCACCGTGGGGATGCCACGGCCACGCAGGATGTTGGCGTCGGTGGCGCCGCTGTTCCCGGGGATCACCTCGTGCCCGCGCCCCTCCAGCGCCTCCCAGGCGGCCGTGGCGCTGCGGTGGATCCACGATTCGCGCGGGGTGCGGGTGCCGGGGATCGCCAGCACCATCTCCGCCCGGACGTCGAGCCCGGGCGAGGCGGCCCGCAGCGCGGCCAGCGCGTCCATGAACTCGCGCTTGGCCCGCATCGGTGTGATGTCCGGGCTGATCCGCAGGTCCACCATCAGGGTGCACACGGCGGGGGTGACCGCCGCCATCCGCGGCCAGCCGCCGCGGATGGCGGAGACGATGCCCTGCGGCGCCACCGTGCCCGAGGTGTGCCGCTCGGCGTACCCCTCGAACCACTTCTCCAGGTACGCGGATACCTCCCCGGCGCGGGCGATGGCGTTGTCGTACGGGAGCCGGTGGCGGGAGCCCGCGTAGGTGTGGGTGCCGCCGACCGTCACCTCGAACCAGACCAGCCCCACCTCGTCCCACGAGACGGTCCAGCCGGGCTTGGCGATGACCGCGTAGTCGGTCCACACGCCCTGCTCCAGCAGGAACGAACACCCGGCGCCCTGGCCGGTGTTGAGGCGCGTGCCCACGGGCCGGGCGTTGGTGGGCATCCCGCCCGCGCCGAACGCCGCGACCAGGTCACCGGTGAGCGGGACACCGGCCAGCGAGATCGCCTCGATGGCCATCAGCACACACGCCGCGTGGCCCTTGGGGTTGGAGGCGCCGAGCCCGGTGACCAGATCGTCGTACACGGTGGCCGCGGGGCGCATGTCCTCGCGCAGCTCCGGGCCGATCCACGGCACGTCCTCGCTCTCCTCGCCCACCGTCAGCGTGTCGATCGGGGCGTAGAGCATGAGGTCGGGGCCGGAGCCGTCACCGGTCAGCCGCCCCCAGGCGTTGGCCTGGCGGTCATCGAGGGGCTGGACGGCAGCGTGGCATTTGGCGGCGCGCAGGGTGTCGGCGATATGGGCGGCCAGCGGGCCCTCGTCGCCGGTCGGGCTGGGAATGTTCACCAGGCCCGTGATCAGCTCGCGGAGCCGGTCGGCGCTGATGTGGCGGGCGGCGTCGAGGGCCCAGGAGCGCCGTCGGTCATCCAGTCCCGCCAGGCCGTCGGCGGTCACCGGTTGATCCTGTGGACCTGGGTCATCGTGGTCCGCGCGATGCGCTTTGTGGCCAGCGGGATCCCGACGGCGATCGCGGCGCCCAGCAGCAGGGTGAACAGTTTACGGAACATGTCATGCCTTCTCTTCGGGTGCGGATCCGCCGTCGGCCGCGGCCAGCTTCTTGCCGTACTCCTCCTCGCTCAGGTTTCGCCAGGCGGTGAGCGAGATATCGGGCCGGTAGAGCTTCTCCGGCGGCGCGTCCGTGACATCGACCATCCACGCGTCCTGGCCGGAGAACTGGCCGTGGAACAGCCAGCGGATCGCGCCCAGGTACTTGGCGTAGAAGCGCAGGGTTTCCCAGCCCTCGGTGAAGTTGACCATCACGCCGACATAGCGGTGGTTGTCCTCGTCCACCGGGACGTAGAACTCGTAGTGGATGAACTTGGGGTAGGCGATGCGCAGCACGCCCGGCATCGACAGCGAGGCGAACCCGGGGAAGTCCTGCGCCTCGATCGTCGGATCGACGCTGTCGGCCTTGCCGGTGTTGCCGATGTTGAAGGTCTCCTTGGGCGGCTGCATCTTCCACCACCGCTTGTTGGACCAGCGGCCCACCCCCGGGAACTCGGCGTCCCAGTGGACCTCGTCCTGGACCCGGAAGATCCACCGGCCGCGCGGCACGATCCGGGTGATGTTCCAGGTCGGCATGGGCTTGAACAACCGCCACAGGGCCGTGCGGTGCAGATACTTGGCGTGGCCCTCGTCGAAGCCGTTCTCGCAGGCGAACCGCCAGTTGCCGCCGCGCGGCTCGATCCGTCCGCCCATCACGAAGGCGTTGGAGACCAGCTCCTCCGGAAGCTGGGAGTCGATCGGGTGCGGCTCCTCGTCGGCGATCGGGATGTACACCCACACCATGCCGAGGCGCTCCTCGACCGGGTAGGTGCGCACCCCCAGCTTGCCGGTCAGCCGGCACCCGGGGCCGTCGGTGATGACCGCGGACAGCTTCCCGGTGGGCAGATCGAAGGTCCAGCCGTGGTACGGGCAGCTCACCGTGCCGGGGAACTGCTGGTTGCCCTCGGACAGCGGCACACCGCGGTGCGGGCACCGGTTGTGCAGGGCGTACGCCGTGCCGTTGTCGCGGATCAGCGCGATCCGCTCGCCGCAGATGGTGAACGGCAGCGGCTTCCCCGTGATCTGGCTGGACCAGGTGACCGCATACCAGTAGCCGCGGAAGCCCGCTGCCGCGCCGTCGTAATGGGGCCAGGACGACCAGTCCTGGCGACCGGGCTCGGCGGGTTTTCTGCGGCGGCTCCGGGCGGGGGTGGCCGTGTCGGGAGAGTCCTCGACCGTCATCGTGCGTGTCCTCCTGCTGCCGGTTTTCGGTGGACCCGAGCATCCGGCGCGGCGCGGATCCGCCCAAGGGATCCGGTCCGCTGAGCAGACCGCTCCCTCCCCGGCGGAAGACGAGAGGCGGCCGGGGCGGCGCGTCCCGCTGAGCGGACCCGTCCCGGTGCGCGGACGGCGGGGCGCGGTCTAGGGTCCTTCTCCCACGGAGATCCGTCAGAAGGGCCCTGGCGTGCGCGGGGTCCGCCACCACCGAACACGGCCATGAGCCCGTGGATACGGAGCGAAAACGTGAGCCACCCGACGTCACAATCCCTGGTGCTGGAGGAGTTCGGCACCCTGCCGCGGCTCGTCGAGCGGCCGGTCCCCGAGCCACGGCCCGGCCACACCCTGGTGCGGATGGAGTCGGCCGCCGTCAGCCACCTCGATCTGAACGTCGTCGACGGCAAGTTCGGCATCCTCCCCGACCTGCCGTCGATTCCCGGCACCGCCGGCAGCGGCACCGTCATCGCCTCCGACGTCCACCCCGAGGGGAGCCTCGTCCTCCTGCGCGGCAAGGGCCTCGGAATGCGCCGCGACGGCGCCTGGAGCGAGCACGCGCTGGTTCCGGACGCCGCCGTGGAGGCCGTGCCCGAGGGAACGGACCCCGCCATGGCCTGCTGCTACTTCTCCCCGGCCGGGACGGCGTGGGCCTCGGTGCACGCGGTGGCGGCCATCCAGCCCGGCGAGCGGGTCCTGGTGACCGGGGCGGCCGGTGCGGTGGGCGCGCTCACCGTGCAGGTCGCGGCCCGGGCCGGAGCCGAGGTGATCGGCGTGGTGGGCCGCCCCGCCAAGCTGCCGCACGTCCCGGCCCCCGCCAAGGTGGTGCTCGCCGGGGACTTGTCCGCCGACGCGGTCGGCGGCCCGGTGGACGTCGTCATCGACACCGTGGGCGGGCCGGTCCTGCGCGACTCGCTGCCGCTGGTGCGCCCCCGCGGCCGGGTCGCGCTCGTCGGCTACACCGCGGGCCGGGAGTTCACCGTGGACCTGGCGGACTTCCTCCTCGCCGATGTGTCGCTGCTGCCCGTGAACCTGATGACCCGGGGGAAGGAGGTCGCCGCCGACACCAAGCGGATGCTGGGCGACCTCACCTCCGGGGAGCTCACGCTGCCCATCGAGCACCATCGCATCGACGGCCTGGCGGAAGCCGTGGCACGTCTGCGGTCCGGGGAGGCGATCGGCAAGGTGGTCCTCGATCTCGGCTGAGGGACGATCCCGGATCTCGTCCGAGGGATGATCCCGCCCGGGCGATCCCATCCCGACTCCAGGCGATCTCATCCCGACCCGGACGATCTCATCCCGACCCCGGGCGATCCCATCCCGACGCGGGGCGCGGTCAGCCCATCAGGACCACGGCCGTGCCCCGGCAGCACACCACATCACCCCGCCCACCGTGCTCGACCAGCTCCAGGGTGACCCGCCCCGTCTCCGGATCGACCGCGCCGACCGTGCCGCTCACCACGAGCCGCTGCCCGGCGAGGGCCGGGGCCCGGTTCTGCCACCCGACCTCCAGGACCTGCCCGCCGGGACCCGCGAAGCTCATGGCGGCCCGGTGCATCAGACAGCCGTGCAACTGCGCCATGACCACCGGGCCGTCCAGCCCCTCGGAACGCGCGAACCCGCTGTCGTAGTGGATGCGATGGGCATTGCGGGTGACCGCCCCGAACCGCAGCAGGGTGACGGCGTCCGGGGTGAACTCCACCGGTGGTACGGGCCGGCCCGGGTGAACCCTCATCGGACGATGAACCTCTCCCGCACCCGGACGAGCGTGCCCCGCTCCGCCGTGTACGTCTTCTCGACGGTCAGCAGCAGGAACGGCGTTCCGCTGCCCTTGCGTTCCACATCCGTGAGGACCCGGCGGACCCGGATCCGGTCGCCCGCCCGCACCTCGCCGCCGAACCGGACCTCCTGGCCGCCCGCCATCAGCCGCACGTCCAGGCCGTCGGTGCCCGGAACCTCGTCGCGGTACATGCCGTCCGGCCGGAACTCGTCCTGGCCGGCGCCTCCCGCGCCACGCAACAGGCTCACCAGGTACATCGGGTGGACGGTGAAGTCGGGGTGGCCGGGGTCGATCAGATGCGGGCCGGTCTCCCCGGCCGAGCGCGCGAACTCCGCCGCGTCCTCGGCCCGTACGACCCCCAGATCCCGGTGTTCCGGGCGGCCGATCGCCGCCCTGGCCCGTTCCTCGGCAACTTCCCACGCGGACATGTACTGCCTTTCTGCGGACGACCGCCGCGGACACGTCTTTCGCGGCCCCGGCCTTCGCGGCCCCGGCCTTCGCGGCCCCGGCCTTCGCGGCCCCGGCCTTCGCGG
>NZ_JAHLEM010000370.1 GCF_018883605.1 Streptomyces niphimycinicus
CGGCCCGGCTCGGCCGTGGGCAGTCGTCCGCGTGCGGCCGACTCGGCCGCGGCGGCCGTGTACAGCAGCGGCCAGACGTAGCGCTGTTGCCCGGGCGGGAAACCGGCCTCCACGACCTGGTCCAGCACGGCCCGGACCTCCAGGATCCGGCCGCGGGCCGCCGCGAGTTCGATGGCCCGGCCCGCGGCCTGGAGGGTGTACTGCGGTTCGGTGTTGTGGGCGCCGTAGTGCTCCCGGGCGGCGGCCAGCTCGCGCTCCGCCGTGTCCCATTCGCCGCGCGCCAGCGCCAGTTCGGCGAGCCGGTTGGCGGCGGTGCCCTGCGGCTTGGTGCCGAGGGCGAGCCGCCGGGTCTTGCGGGCCGCCGCGTCCGCCTCGCCCCAGCGGCCCAGGGCGAACAGCGACTCGGCCAGATTCCCGTACAGCCAGGCCCGGGAGTCCACCAGGCCGACGCGGTCCAGGATCCGGGCGCCCTCCTCGGCGGTCTCCACCGCCTCGGCCGACCGGCCGACCCCCTCCAGTGCCGAGGCGAGATTGACATAGCACCGCCCCAGGACGCTGATGTCGCCGAGGGCCACGGCCCGTCTGCACACCTCACGCATCTCGGCCAGCCCGCGCTCGGTGTCGCCGGAGTCACCGGTGAAGTAGCCCAGTGTCAGCCGGGCGTTCAGCTCCGTGCTCTCGGCGCCGACCATCCGGGCCAGCTCCACCGCCCGTTCGGCTGCCGCCAGGCCCTCCGGTCCGGGCCGGTGGGTCATCGTCCAGCCCGCCACGTGCGCCATGACGTCGGCGTGCACGGGGGACGGCGGCAGCCCGCGCACCAGCTCCTGGGCACGGCTCAGCTCCGCCCAGCCGTCCCCGCGCGCCAGGCCCTCCATCAGCTTGGACTGCTGGGTCCAGAACCAGGCGGCCCGCAACGGGTCATGACCGCTTCCGTCCAGCGCCCGCAGTGCCCGCTTGGCGACGGCCAGCGCCCGCTCCCGCTGCCCGGACATATGCGCGGCCACCACCACCTCGGCGAGCAGATCGAGCTGGCGCAGCGCCTGGTCCTCACAGCCGCGGGCGGGGTACACCTCGGCGTAGTCCACGGGCCGCAGCGCCTCGCGTATCTCCTCGGGGGCGTCCTCCCACAGCTCCATGGCCCGCTCCAGCAGCCGCAGTTGCTCCGCGTGGGCGTAACGCCGCCGCGCCTCGACGGACGCCTGGAGCACGGCGGGCAGGGCCTTGGCGGGGTCGTGGGCGTGATACCAGTAGCTGGCCAGCCTGGCTGCCCGCTCATCGGCCCGCACCAGCGCGGGCTCGGCCTCCAGGGCCTGTGCGAAGCGCCGGTTGAGCCGGGAGCGCTCCCCGGGCAGCAGATCGTCGACGACGGCCTCGCGCACCAGCGCATGCCGGAAGCGGTAGCCGCTGTCGTCGGCGGTGGGGCGCAGGATGTTCGCCCCGACCGCGGCCCGCAGCGCGTCGATCAGCTCGTCCTCGCCCAGCCGGGCGACCGCGCGCAGCAGTTCGTACTCCACGGAGGAGCCGCCCTCGGCGAGGATCCGCACCACGCCCTGGGCCTCCTCGGGCAGTGCCTCGACCCGCACCAGCAGCAGATCGCGCAGGGATTCGCTGAGCCCCGTGCTGCATCCCTCGTTGAGGGAGCGGGCGATCTCCTCCACGAAGAAGGCGTTGCCGTCGCTGCGCTTGAAGATCCGGTCGGCCAGATCGCGCTCCGGCTCGGCCCCGTTGATCCCGGTGAGCTGGGCGTGCACCTCGCCCCGGGTGAAGCGGGACACCTCGATGCGCCGCACCTCGCGCATCCGGTCCACCTCGGCGAGGAAGGGGCGCAGCGGATGGCGGCGGTGGATGTCGTCGGAGCGGTAGGTGGCCACGACCAGCAGCCGGGCGCTGAGCAGCGAGCGGAAGAGATAGCCGAGCAGTTCGCGGGTGGAGCGGTCGGCCCAGTGCAGATCCTCGATGGCGACGACGAGGGTGCGCTCCGCGGCCAGCCGCTCCAGCAGCCGCACGGTGAGCTCGAACAGCCGGGCCCGGCCGTCCCCGTCGTGGGACGCGCGGGCGGTTTCGCCCAATTCGGGCAGCAGCCGGGCCAGTTCGCCCTCCTGCCCGGCGGCGGCCCCGTCCAGCTCGGTGCCCAGCTTGCGGCGGAGCGAGCGCAGCACGGTGGACACGGGCGCGAACGGCAGCCCGTCGGCCCCCATTTCCACACAGCCGCCGACCGCCGCGACGGCCCCCGCGGCCACGGCCGAGGCCAGGAACTCGTCGATGAGCCGGGTCTTGCCGACCCCCGCCTCCCCGCCGACCAGCAGCACCTGCGGCTCGCCCGCGGTGGCGCGGGCGAGCGCGTCCTCGAGGGTGGCCAACTCCTGGGCGCGGCCGACGAACACCGGGCTGACAGACGTGGTGTGCACGTCGTCGAGCATCGCATAGGGCCCTGACAACGCGGCACCGGCTTTTCCGGCCCCCGCTACCTCGGCCTCCGTCCCGGCTGCCACGACGAGCCGCACGGCCCGGCCTCCCTCAGGCCGCCGTGCGGTACGACCGTGGTGAGCGATGGCCGCGCCACCGCCGGACCGGCCTCCCCCGCCCTCCGGACTCGTGCTCGGCCGACCGGCCACCCGACTCCACCGCCTCCCTGACCAACCGGCGGGCGGCGGCCTCCCGCAGCAGCTCGGCCTCGCGAATCCGGTGCAATGCGTGGTGCAGCATGGTGTTCTCCCTGGTGACGAGCGTTTCGTGGAATGCGTCCACTCTCGTCGCCCAGGTAGGTCCGGCACATCGGGAAGCTGCCTGATCTTCGCTCGGCCCAGAACCTTAGGCCCCTTGCCCGCACGGCTGAGGAAGCCTGAGGAAGGTCCTCAGGACAGAGAAGGGCACCTTAGGGAACCGGCGAGCGTGCCGTACCGGCCCGCGCCGTAACGGCCCCTGGCTGTCCCGGAAGCGGCAGCGGCACCGGCTCCTGCCCGGCGGACCGGCCCTCTCCCTCACCCTCCGCCTCGATGCTGATCTTCGGCAGCAGCCGCTCCAGCCACCCCGGCAGCCACCAGTTGGCGCCCCCGAGCAGATGCATCAGTGCGGGCACCAGGAGCGTACGGAGGACGAAGGCGTCCAGGGCGACCGCGGCCGCCAGCCCGATGCCGAACATGGCGATGATCCGGTCGCCGCTGAGCACGAACGCCGAGAAGACCGCGATCATGATGACGGCCGCGGAGTTGATGACCCGGCTGGTCTCGGCGAGTCCCACCCGGACCGCGGTGTCGTTGTCGCGGGTGCGCCGCCACTCCTCGTACATCCGGCTGACCAGGAAGACCTGGTAGTCCATGGAGAGCCCGAAGAGCACCGAGACCATGATCACCGGCAGGAAGGGCTCGATCGGACCCGCCCTGCCCAGCCCGAGCAGTTCGCTCCCCCAGCCCCATTGGAAGATCGCGACCACCACGCCGAAGGACGACGCGACGGCGGCCACGTTCATGACCGCCGCCTTGATCGGGATGCCGATGCTGCGGAACGCGAGCAGCAGCAGCACGCATCCCAGCGCCACCACCACCCCCACGAACAGCGGCAGCTTGCTGACGATCACCGCGGCGAAGTCGTCGTAGCCCGCGGTCAGCCCGCCGACGTACACCCGCAGCGAGCTGCCCTCCTCGGCCCGGGGCAGCACCTCGGCGCGCAGCCGTCCGACGAGGTCGGAGGTGGCCCGCGACTGCGGTGCCGTCTTGGGGACGACCGTGATGACGCCGGTGTCGCCGCCCCCGTCCAGGTCCGCGGCGCTCACCGAGGCGACCCCGTCGATGGTGCGCAGGACCTTGGGCAGTTGGGTGAAGGCCATACGGTCGTCGGCCCCGTCGATGCTGCCCATCAGCGTCAACGGCCCGTTGAAACCTGGCCCGAATCCATCGGCCAGCAGGTCGTACGCGCGTCTCGTGGTCGAGGCCGAGGAGCCGTTGCCCTGGTCCGAGGTGCCCAGGTGAAGGGAGAAGGTGGGGAGCGCGAGCACCGCGATGAGGGCGGCCGCGGCGGCGCCCAGCAGCTTGGGGCGGCGTTCGACGCAGACCGCCCAGCGGGCGCACAGCCCCTTGGTCGCCGTGGCTTCCGGCCCCCGCTCGGCCAGCCGTCCGCGCTCCCGCCGGCTCAGGGCCCGCATGCCGATCAGGCCGAGCAGCGCGGGCAGCAGGGTGAGCGAGGCGGCGACCGTAAGGGCGACGGTGAGGGCCGCCGCGACCGCCACCCCGTTGAGGAAGGACAGCCGCAGGACCAGCATGCCCAGGAGCGCGAGACAGACGGTCGCTCCCGCGAACACCACCGCGCGCCCCGAGGTGACCACCGCGCGCTGGGCGGCCTGTTCGACCGACAGCCCGCGCCGCAGCCCCCGGCGGTGCCGGGTGACGATGAACAGCGCGTAGTCGATCCCCACGCCGAGGCCGATCAGCATGCCGAGCATGGGCGCGAAGTCGGCGATGGTCATGGCGTGGCCGAGCAGCCCGATGGCCGCGTACGCGGTGCCGACGCCGATGAGCGCGGTGGCGATCGGCAGCAGCGTGGCCGCGAGCGAGCCGAAGGCGAGGAAGAGGACCACGGCGGCCACGCCGACCCCGATGGCCTCGCTCAGATGGGCGGACCCGGTCCGCTCGGTGAGCCCGGCGCCCGCACCGCCCATCTCGACCTCCAGGCCCCGAACCCCGGAGGCGGCGGAGCGCACCGTGTCCAGCACCCGGCGCACCTCCGCCTCGCCCAGGTCGGCGGCGGGTTCGCGGAAGACCACGGTGGCGTAGGCGGTGTGCTGGTCGGCGCTGATCCGGCTGGTGTCATCGGTGCCGTAGGGGCCGGTCACGGAAGCGACGCCGGGCAGATCCGCGACCTGCCGCAGCGCCGCCGTCATCCGCCGCTCCATCCCCGGCGCGCGTACGGTGCCCGCGCCGTCCTCGGTGTGCCAGACGATGGTGTCGCTGTCCCCTGCCCTTTCGGGCAGCCGCCGCTCCAGCAGGGCGGAGACCTTGGAGGAGTCGGTGCCGGGGATGTCGTAGTCGTTCGAGTACGCGGACCCGGTCACGGCCGCCGCCACGGCGACCCCCGCGAAGGCGGCCAGCCACAGCGCGATCACGATGGCGCGGCGCCTGAGACACCAGCGGGCGAGTGCGGCCATGGCTGCCTTCCGGTTCCGGCGCCAGGGGCGGCGTGATGCGGTTGTGACCTGAGCACTCTGTCAGGCGGAAAAGATCCTTTGTCCCCTTTGTGGGCTTCACCACATGAATGAGCGGGAAGTCGGAGAGCATGACTCCTGCCGCGTCCCGAGGCCGCCGCCCGCGTATCGGCATCGGCGGTATCCACATCGAGTCCAGCACCTTCAGCCCGCACCGCGCCGCCTACGACGACTTCCGCGTCACCCGAGACGCCGAGCTGCTGGACCGCTACGCCTGGACCCGGCCGGACGGCGATCTGGCCGGGCGCGCCGAGTGGGTGCCCCTCCTCCACGCCGTCGCGCTCCCCGGCGGCCCGGTCGAGCGCGAGACCTACGACCGGATCAAGGGCGAGCTGATCGAGCGGCTGCGCCGGGCCGGTCCGCTCGACGGGCTGGTCTACGACATCCACGGCGCGATGAGCGTGGTGGGCCTGGAGGACGCCGAGGGCGATCTCACCGAGGCCGTACGGGAGGCGATCGGGCCCGACGCGCTGATCTCCGCCGCCATGGATCCGCACGGCAATGTCTCCCGCCGCTTCGCCGGCCGGCTCGATCTGCTCACCGCCCACCGGCTCGCCCCGCACGAGGACGCCTGGGAGACCCGCGAGCGCGCCGCCCGCAAGCTGGTGGAGCGCCTCGCCTGCGGCCGGGGCCGCCCGCATCTCGCCTGGGTGCAGATCCCGGTGCTGCTGCCCGGTGAGCGCACCAGCACCCGGCTGGAGCCCGCCAGGTCGCTGTACGGGCGGCTGGCCGCCGTGGAGTCGATGGACGGTGTCGTGGACGCGGCGATCTGGGTGGGCTACGCCTGGGCGGACGAGCCGCGCTGCCGGGCGGCCGTGGTGGTGACCGGCGACGACCCCGTGCTCGCGGTCGAGCAGACCCGCTCGCTGGCCCGCGACTACTGGGATATGCGCCGCGACTTCGCCTTCGTCGGCCCCACCGGCGGCGCCGACGCGTGCATCGCCGAGGCCGTCGCCTCCTCCGCCCGCCCCTTCCTGATCAGCGACTCCGGCGACAATCCCACGGCCGGAGGCGCCGGGGACCTCGCCTATATGCTCGGCCGGCTGCTGGCCAACGAGGAGCTGGCCACCGGCCGCGCCACCGCCCTGCACCCCGGGATCACCGATCCGGCGGCGGTCGCGGAGTGTTTCGCCGCCGGGCCGGGCGCGACGGTCCGGCTCCGCGTCGGCGGCGGGATCAGCCGGGGGACGGCGGACCACGCCGAGCCCTGCGAACTGACCGGCGAGGTGGTCGCCCTGCGCCGGGACGACCCCGTCGGCGGGGATCTCGCGGCGGTGCGGCACGGGGGCGTCACGGTGGTCCTGGTCAGCCGCCGCAAACCGTTCCACACCCTGGCCGACTTCGGCGAGCTGGACCCGCGCGACCATGACCTCGTCGTCGTCAAGATCGGCTATCTGGAGCCCGAGCTGTACGACCTGGCGGCGGACTGGCGGCTCGCGCTCACCCCCGGCGGGGTCGACCAGGATCTGGCCCGCCTGGGCCACCGGCGCCTCGCGCGGCCGCTGTACCCGTTCGACGACGAGGGGTTCGAGGTCCCGCATCTGGAGCCGCTGCTGCTCTAGGAGTGTCCGGTGGATCGTGGCGCCTGCGGCGGGTCACGCGGCGGAGCCGCATGGTCCGCCGGGCACTCCGTAGGAGTGCGGAAGGGCGCATACGACGGCGGCGGGGCGCGCCCTCGCGCACCCCGCCGCCGTCAGAAACGAAACGGACGAACGTCCGGCCGGTCAGCCCTCGACGCCCAGCTTCTCCAGGATCAGCTCACGCACCCGCGCCGCGTCCGCCTGACCCCGCGTGGCCTTCATGACCGCGCCGACCAGCGCACCCGCCGCCGCGACCTTGCCGCCGCGGATCTTGTCGGCGATGGCCGCGTTGGCCGCGATCGCCTCGTCCACGGCGGTGCCGAGCGCGCCCTCGTCCGAGACGACCTTCAGGCCGCGCTTGGTGACGACCTCGTCCGGGCCGCCCTCGCCCGCGAGAACGCCCTCGATCGTCTGGCGGGCCAGTTTGTCGTTGAGCGAACCCTCCTTGACCAGCGCGCACACCCGGGCGACCTGCGCCGGGGTGATCGGCAGTGCCGCGAGCTCCACCCCGTCCTCGTTGGCGCGGCGGGCCAGCTCGCCCATCCACCACTTACGGGCCTGGTCGGCCGGGGCGCCCTCGTCGATGGTGGCGGTGATCAGGTCGATCGCGCCCGCGTTGAGCACCGACTGCATCTCGTGGCGGGACAGGCCCCACTCCTCGCGCAGCCGGTTGCGGTAGACCCGCGGCAGCTCGGGAAGCCCGCCGCGCAGCTCCTCCACCCAGGCACGGGTGGGGGCGACCGGCACCAGGTCGGGCTCGGGGAAGTACCGGTAGTCCTCGGCCTCCTCCTTGACCCGGCCGGAGGTGGTGGAGCCGTCCTCCTCGTGGAAGTGCCGGGTCTCCTGGATGATCGTGCCACCGTCGTCCAGCACCGCGGCATGCCGCTGGACCTCGAAGCGCACGGCCCGCTCGACCGACCGCAGCGAGTTGACGTTCTTGGTCTCGGAGCGGGTGCCGAACTTCTCGACGCCCCGCGGGCGCAGCGACAGGTTCACATCGCAGCGCATCTGGCCCATTTCCATCCGCGCCTCGGAGACCCCGAGCGACTTGATGAGCTCGCGCAGCTCGGTCACATACGCCTTGGCGACCTCCGGGGCCTTCTCCCCGGCGCCGACGATCGGCTTGGTGACGATCTCGATCAGCGGGATACCGGCCCGGTTGTAGTCGAGCAGGGAGTGCTGGGCACCGTGGATACGACCGGTCGCGCCACCCACATGGGTGGACTTGCCGGTGTCCTCCTCCATATGGGCGCGCTCGATCTCGACGCGGAAGACCTCCCCGTCGACGTCGACGTCCAGATAGCCGTTGTAGGCGATCGGCTCGTCGTACTGCGACGTCTGGAAGTTCTTCGGCATGTCCGGATAGAAGTAGTTCTTCCGGGCGAAGCGGCACCATTCGGCGATCTCGCAGTTGAGTGCGAGCCCGATCTTGATGGCGGACTCGACCCCGGTCGCGTTGACCACCGGGAGCGAGCCGGGCAGGCCGAGGCAGGTGGGGCAGGTCTGCGTGTTGGGCTCGGCGCCAAGCGCCGTGGAGCACCCGCAGAACATCTTGGTCTTGGTGCCGAGCTCGACGTGCACCTCGAGCCCCATCACGGGGTCGTAGGCGGCCAGGGCGTCCTCGTACGACACCAGTTCAGTGACGGTCACGGAAAAACTAACCTCTCAGTCCGCGAGGACGTCGTCGTCGCCCATGCGCTTGAGCTCGCGGACGAGCAGGGCGACGCCGGTGACGATGGCGGCGGCCGAGACCACCGCGTCGGCCAGTTGCAGCTTGTCGTTCTCGAAGCGGGCCTTCTTGATCTGCTTCGCCACGCTGACCGCGCCGAAGAGCGAGCCCGCGATGGACAGGTAGGTGCCGGGCCTGGACTTCTTGAAGCCCTTGGCCTTCTTGATCGCACTCATAGCGTCTCTCCGTTCGCTTCTCCGCCCACGCGGCGCAGAGGTGCGGCTTTCAACGTCATCCGCGGCCCGGCGGCCGCGCGTGCGTCGCTCACAGGGACGGTGCCTCCTCGAGCAGCGGGTGACCCCACTTGTCGGCGAGCGCGGCCTCGACCGCGGCGCCGACCCTGTAGAGCCGGTCGTCGGCCATGGCGGGGGCGATGATCTGTAGTCCGACCGGCAGACCGTCCTCCGGCGCCAGACCGCAGGGCAGTGACATGGCCGCGTTCCCCGCGAGGTTGGTGGGAATCGTGCAGAGGTCGGCCAGATACATCGCCATCGGGTCGTCGGCGCGCTCGCCGATCGGGAAGGCGGTGGTCGGGGTGGTCGGCGAGATCAGCACGTCGACCCGCTCGAACGCCTTCTCGAAGTCACGCTTGATCAGCGTACGGACCTTCTGCGCGGAGCCGTAGTACGCGTCGTAGTAGCCGGAGCTGAGCGCGTAGGTGCCGAGCATGATCCGGCGCTTGACCTCCGCGCCGAAACCCTCCGCGCGGGTGAGCGCGGTGACCTCCTCCGCGGACTTCGTGCCGTCGTCGCCCACCCGCAGCCCATAGCGCATGGCGTCGAAGCGGGCCAGGTTGGACGAGCACTCGGACGGCGCGATCAGGTAGTACGCGGCCAGCGCCTTGTCGAAGGACGGGCAGGAGATCTCCTCGATCTCGGCACCCAGCTCCCGCAGCAGCTCCACCGACTCGTTGAAGCGCTGCATGACGCCGGCCTGGTAGCCCTCGCCCGCGAACTCCTTGACGACACCGATGCGCATGCCCCGCACGCTGCCGTTGCGCGCGGCCTCGACGACGGCCGGGACCGGCTCGTCGATGGAGGTCGAGTCCATCGGGTCGTGCCCGGCGATGACCTCGTGCAGCAGCGCCGCGTCCAGCACCGTGCGGGCGCAGGGGCCGCCCTGGTCGAGCGAGGAGGAGAAGGCCACCATGCCGTAGCGGGAGACCCCGCCGTACGTCGGCTTGACCCCGACCGTGCCGGTGACGGCGGCCGGCTGGCGGATCGAGCCGCCGGTGTCGGTGCCGATGGCGAGCGGGGCCTGGAAGGAGGCCAGCGAGGCGGAGGAGCCGCCGCCGGAGCCGCCGGGGATACGGGTGAGGTCCCAGGGGTTGCCGGTGGGGCCGAACGCGCTGTTCTCGGTCGAGGACCCCATGGCGAACTCGTCCATGTTGGTCTTGCCGAGGACGATCACGTCCGCGTCCCGCAGCCGCTGGGTCACCGTCGCGTCGTACGGCGGGATCCACCCTTCGAGGATCTTGGAACCGACCGTGGTCGGGATCCCCTTGGTGGTGAAGATGTCCTTGAGCGCGAGCGGAACACCGGCCAGCGGGCCCAGCTCCTCACCGCGCTCCCGCTTCTCGTCGACGGCGCGTGCCTGGGCGAGCGCCCCCTCACGGTCCACGTGCAGGAAGGCGTGCACCTTCTCGTCGACGGCCTCGATACGGGCCAGATGCGCCTCGGTCACCTCGACGGCGGTGACCTCGCCGGAGGCGATCCTGGCGGCGATCTCGGCCGCGGTGAGCCTGGTCAGGTCGGTCACGGTGGTCACTCCTCCCCCAGGATCTGCGGCACCTTGAAACGCTGCTGCTCCTGGGCCGGGGCGCAGGCCAGCGCCTGCTGCGGGGTCAGGGACGGACGGACCTCGTCCACACGCATGACATTGGTCAGCGGCAGCGGGTGGGAGGTCGGCGGTACGTCTTGGTCGGCGACCTCGGAGACGCGGGCGACCGCGCCGATGATGTCGTCGAGCTGTCCGGCGAAGTGGTCGAGCTCTTCGGCCTTCAGCTCCAGACGCGCCAGCCGGGCGAGGTGGGCGACCTCCTCGCGCGTGATGCCAGGCATGCAGCGATCCTCAAAGTGAGTGTGGAGTGTTTCGGCCCCAATCCTATGGCTCTCCACACACTGCGCGCGAAAGGCTTCGGGCGCGCCTGGTTGTGGGCAATCGTTCCTCCCCCGACTAACGCCGGGAGGTGCCCCCTGGCGAGGGGGGTACCTCCCATGCCCTTAAGGCTATGGGGGAGGGTGGGCACAACCCACCCACCGGCCCGCACCCGGCATCAAAACGCCCCCGCACCCGCACCCGCACCCGCACCCGCACCCGGCAACAAAACGCCAAGGGGCAGCACCGGCGCCGTACCCCTATGTCACCGGCTGATCCGCGTCCTCCTCGGCGGGAGCCTGGGCCTGGTCCGACGGCTCCGCCGGCTCACGGTGCCAGCCGCCCTCGCCGCGC
>NZ_JAHLEM010000371.1 GCF_018883605.1 Streptomyces niphimycinicus
CCCGCACCCGGCATCAAAACGCCCCCGCACCCGCACCCGCACCCGCACCCGCACCCGGCAACAAAACGCCAAGGGGCAGCACCGGCGCCGTACCCCTATGTCACCGGCTGATCCGCGTCCTCCTCGGCGGGAGCCTGGGCCTGGTCCGACGGCTCCGCCGGCTCACGGTGCCAGCCGCCCTCGCCGCGCGCCCGCAGCCACGCCGTCGTCTCCTCCGGCGGCATCGCGGCGGCCACCAGCCAGCCCTGCACCGCATCGCAGCCCAGATCCCGCAGCCGCTCCCAGGTCTCGTCGTCCTCGACGCCCTCGGCCACCACGAGCAGGCCCAGCGAGTGGGCGAGGTCGACCGTACAGCGGACGATCTCGGCGTCCTCGTTGTCCACCGCCAGCCGGGCCACGAAGGAACGGTCGATCTTGAGCTCGCTCACCGGCAGCCGCCGCAGATGGACCAGCGAGGAATAGCCCGTCCCGAAGTCGTCGAGCGACATCTTCACGCCGTGGCCGGTGAGCCCGGCCAGGGTGTCGGCGGCCCGCTGCGGGTCCTCCAGCAGGACATGCTCGGTTATCTCCAGTTGCAGGGCGCCCGCCGGGACGCCGTGCCGGGCCAGCCGCCCGGCGACCGCACCGGCGAAGCCGGGGGTGTGGACATCGCGCGGCGAGACATTGACCGCGACCGGCACCTCGAGGCCGTCGGCGCGCCAGCGCGCGACCTGGCCCAGCGCGGTCTCCAGCACATACTCGGTCAGCCGGGGCATCAGCCCGGAGCTCTCGGCCATGGAGATGAACTCGTCCGGCGGCACCCTGCCCCGGTCCGGGTGGACCCAGCGCACCAGCGCCTCCAGGCCCGCCACATGCCCGTCGAAGCCGACCTTGGGCTGGTAGTGCAGGTCGACGTCGCCCGCGTCCAGGGCGCGCCGCAGATCGCCGAGCAGACCGAGCCGGTCGGGGGTGTTGCCGTCGCGCCGGGCCTCGTAGAGCTCGACTCCGCTGCGGTCCCGCTTGGCCTGGTACATCGCGACGTCGGCGCGGCGCAGCAGCCCCTCGGCGTCCAGTGCGTGGTCGGGGTAGACGGCGACCCCGGCGCTGGCCTCCAGCACCAGGGTCAGCCCGTCCAGGTCGAGGGGGGAGCCGAGGTCTCCGACGAGGACGCGGGCGCTGCGCTGGGCGCTGGTGAGCGAGTCGGTGGTGGGCAGCAGCACCGCGAACTCGTCGCCGCCGAGCCGGGCCACCTCCGCCCCGCGGGGCAGGGCGAGCCGCAGCCGCTCGGCGATCTGGAGCAGCAGCCGGTCACCGGCCAGATGGCCCAGGGTGTCGTTGACCGAACGGAAGCGGTCGAGGTCGAGCAGGACCAGCGCGGTGCGGGTGCCGGCCCGCTCGGACTCGTCCAGCGCGGTCCAGGTGCGCTCCAGCAGCCACTGGCGGTTGGGCAGCCCGGTGAGCGGGTCGCGCAACTGCTCCTCGGCGCGGACCCGGGCGATCCACAGCGTGGAGTCCAGGGCGACCAGCGGCACCGCGAACAGCGGGAGCAGCAGCGGGGTGTCCCCGGCGACGACCACGATGAGGGGCGCGATGCCGAGGAGCGCGATGCCGACGAGGGCCTGCCGGAGGAAGGCGGTACGGGCGACGGTGGGCAGTCCGGCGCCGGGCGGGGCGAGGGAGCACCACAACAGGGCGCGGGTGACCGCGAGATAGACGAAGGCGGCCAGGGCCGTCTGGGGGATGGCGGAGACGTCCCAGGTGTCGGTGCGCCAGGGGTGCTCGACCGAGGGGGTGGTGCCGAACGCGGCGAGGGTGAGGGCAGCCGCGCCGACCCCGAGAATGTCCACCGCGCCGTGCAGGACGGTCTGCCGCCATCGGTACCGGCGGGCGGCGCCGACCAGGACGACCACGGCGAGGCTGACCAGCACGGCCGGAATCCAGCCGTAGAGCAGCAGCGCGGCCAGGGTTAACGCGGCCCCGGAACCGGTGCCGCCCCACCAGCGGTCGCGCCCGAGGGCGACCAGATGGCCGACGATGATTCCGGTGAGCACGGCGAGCGACCAGCCCACGGTGCCGTCGGGAAAGAGCGCATTACCCGCGTCGAGCACTCGGAATACCCCGATGCCGAGTGCGAAAGCCGCCATGGCGACCGCCGCGGCCGGCAGCGCGGGCAGCACGGCCCGGCGCAGCCGCGACGCCGGGGCGGCGCTTTCGGTCGGTTTCATACCCGTCCCTCTCACAGCCGGCGGTGCCAGCGCCACGGCGGGCGCACACCTCAACAGTAGGCGGCAGAAGGGGAAGACGGGCGGCGATCGGCGACGGTTCCCCGAATGCCGCCCGACGATCCATGACCTTCTGCTATGCGCTGTAAGGGTGATGCCCGCCGGCTGTACCCGGGAAGTGCTCCCAGTCGTAATCCGGCCAGCTTTGCACCCACTGGGCGGACAAGATGGCCGGACCACTGCGCCGGATGGGTGGAACGGCTACTCCAACCGCCGCTCCACGGGCCCTCCGTGCTACTCCGCGGCCTCTTCCGGAGGCGTCATCGCGACCTCTCTCGCCGCCTCCGGTCCCTGTTCGAGGAGGACGCCAAATCCGTCCTCATCGAGCACGGGAACCTTCACCTGCATGGCTTTGTCGTACTTCGAGCCCGGATTGTCGCCGACTACCACGAAATCAGTCTTTTTCGAAACCGATCCGGTGACTTTGGCACCACGGCTCTGTAGCGCCTCTTTGGCCCCATCTCGCGTGTAGGACTGGAGCGTTCCGGTGACGACGACGGTGAGGCTCTCCAGGGGACGGGGGCCCTCGTCCTCGCCGCCCTCCTCCTCCAGCCGGACCCCGGCCCGCCGCCATTTCTCGAGGATCTCGCGGTGCCAGTCGACCGCGAACCACTCCTTGACCGAGGCGGCGATGGTGGGCCCCACCCCCTCCACGGCCGCCAGCTCCTCCTCGTCCGCCTCGGCGATCCGGTCCAGTGAGCGGAATTCACGGGCCAGTGCGGTGGCGGCGACGGGGCCGACATGACGGATCGAAAGGCCGGTGATGATCCGGGCCAGCGGGCGCTCCTTGGCGGCCTCGATATTGGCCAGCATCGCCAGGGCGTTCTTCTTCGCCTCGCCCTTCTGGGTGGCGAAGAAGGTGACCACCTTCTCCTCACCGGTCTCCGGATCACGCTTGGGCAGTCCGCTGTCCGGGTCCAGTACATACGACCGAATGGGCAGCAATTGTTCGATCTTCAGATCGAAGAGATCGCCCTCGTCCTTCACCGGCGGATCGGTCGGTTCCAGCGGCTGAGTGAGCGCGGCGGCGGCGACATAGCCGAGGTTCTCGATGTCCAGGGATTTCCGCCCGGCGAGATAGAAAATCCGCTCACGAAGCTGCGCCGGGCAGGACCGGCTGTTGGGACACCGCAGATCGACATCGCCCTCCTTGGCGGGCTGAAGCGGCGTATCGCACTCGGGGCAGGTGGCCGGCATCACGAATTCCCGCTCGCTGCCGTCGCGCAGATCGACGACCGGGCCCAGGATTTCCGGAATGACGTCGCCCGCTTTGCGCAGCACCACGGTGTCACCGATCAGCACGCCTTTGGCCTTGACGACATCCTGGTTGTGCAGCGTCGCGAATTCGACCTCCGAACCCGCGACCGTGATCGGCTCGACCACCGCATAAGGCGTCACCCGCCCCGTGCGCCCCACGCCCACCCGGATGTCGACCAGCTTGGTGTTGACCTCCTCGGGCGGGAACTTCCAGGCGATCGCCCAGCGCGGCGCCCGCGAGGTGGAGCCCAGCCGCCCCTGGAGCGGGATCTCGTCCAGCTTGATGACCGCGCCGTCGATCTCGTGCTCCACCGAGTGCCGGTGGTCGCTGTCCCCGTAGTACGCGATGTACTCGCGCACGGCCTCGATCGTGTCCACCACCTTGAAATGGGCGGCGGTGGGCAGCCCCCATTCGTGCAGCAGCTCGTACGCCTGCGACAGCCGGTCGATGTCGAAGCCGTCGCGCGCGCCGATGCCGTGCACCACCATGTCCAGCGGCCGGGACGCGGTGACCTTCGGGTCCTTCTGGCGCAGCGAACCCGCCGCCGCGTTCCGCGGGTTGGCGAACGGCGGCTTGCCCGCCTCGACCAGCCCGGCGTTCAGCTCCTCGAACCGCTCGCGGGCCAGGAAGACCTCGCCGCGCACCTCCACCAGCGCCGGAACGCGGTCGCCCGTCAGCCGGTTGGGGATCTTGGCGATCGTGCGCACATTGGGGGTGATGTCCTCGCCGGTGCGGCCGTCGCCACGGGTCGCGGCGCGGGTCAGCCGCCCGTGCTCATAGGTGAGGTTGACCGCCAGGCCGTCCACCTTCAGCTCGCACAGGAAGTGGTAGGCGCCGCTGCCCAGCTCCTTGGCGATGCGGTCCGCCCAGGTGGCCAGCTCCTCGTCGTCGAACGCGTTGTCCAGGCTGAGCATCCGCTCGCGGTGTGCGACCTCGGTGAATTCCGTCTCGTACGCCCCCGCGACCTTCTGGGTCGGCGAATCGGGCGTACGGAGCGTGGGGGTCTCCTCCTCCAGCGCCTCCAGCTCGCGCATGAGCTTGTCGAACTCCGCGTCGCTGACGACGGGCGCGTCCTTCACGTAGTACCGGAAGCGGTGCTCCTCGATCTGCTCAGCGAGCCTGGCGTGCCTCTCCCGCACCTCGGCGGGGACCTTCGACTGCTGTTCGCCGGCCACCGTGTCGTCCTCCCGTTACTCAGGGTTGTCCGCGAGCGATCTCGCCGCCTGGACGCAGTGGGCCAGCGCGGCGCGGGCGTACCCGGGCGAGGCGCCCGCGAGCCCGCACGACGGGGTGATCACCACGGATTCCGCGAGAGTCTCCGGTGACAGCCCCAGCCTGCGCCACAACGTCCTGACACCACTGACGCTACCGGCAGGGTCCGACAATGGGGTGTCGGTGCCGGGTACCGCGCCGATGAGCAGCGCCGTACCGCCTTCCACGGCCTCCCCGATCGCCTCCTCCTCACTCTCCGTGAGCAGCGACAGAGGAAAGGAGATCCCCTCGACGCCCGCGCGCCGCAGCAGCCCGAACGGCACGGCGGGCGCGCACGAGTGCACCACCACCGGCCCGCCGGCCGCCTCCACCAGAGTCCGCAGCGCGCCCTCCACCACGCCCCGGTCCACGGCGGCGTGGGTGCGGTAGCCGCTGGCGCTGCGGACGCTCCCGCGCAGCACCGACGTCAGCGACGGCTCATCGAGCTGCAACACCACCTCGGCGCCCGGCACCCGGCGGCGCACCTCCGCCAGATGGGCGCGGCACCCTTCGACGAGCGAGGCCGTCAGATCGCGGCAGGCGCCCGGGTCGCTCAGCGCGACCTCGCCGCCGCGCAGTTCGAGGGAGGCGGCCAGGGTCCAGGGGCCCACGGCCGACACCTTGAGCGCCCCCTGGTACCCCTGGGTGAACTCCTCCAGCGCGTCGAGATCCTCTCCCATCCAGGCGCGGGCCCGCCGGGTGTCCCGGCCCGGCCGGTCGCTGATCCGCCAGCCGCTCGGCTCCACATGCGCGTACAGCTCGACCAGCATCCCGGCGGTGCGCCCGATCATGTCCGCGCCGGGCCCCCGCGCGGGCAGCTCCGGAAGATACGGCAGGGCCTCCAGCGACCCGGTGACGGTCTTCACCGCCTCCCGCGCGTCGCCGCCCGGCATCGACCCGACGCCGCTTGCGGCCCCTGGGGCCCAGTGGTGCTTATTGGTGCTCTTCTCGCTCACCCGCGAAGCCTAAGCGCTCCGCCGGGGCCCCGGGATTGGGAGGTGCCCCGGTACGCCGTGGGTCGTCTGCCGCGCCGTCGTGGCTGGTCGCGCCCAGGCGGCGGAGCCGCATATCGACACAGCCCCGCGCCCCTGCGGGGCGCACCCGAACCGCAGCCGCCCTCGCCGCCGAGACGGCTCAGCCGCGGGGGCGGATCTGGAGGTCGGTGATCTCGGCGTCGCGGGGCAGGTCGAGTGCGGTCAGGATGGTCGTCGCCACGGTCCCGGGCTCCATCCAGCGGTCCGCGTCGTACTCCTTGCCCTCCTGCTGGTGCACCTTCACCTGCATCGGAGTGGCCGTACGCCCCGGGTAGACCGTGGTCACCCGGAGACCGTTGCCGCTCTCCTCCCAGCGCAGCGCGTCGGCCAGCGCCTTGAGCCCGTGCTTGCTGGCGGCGTACGCGGCCCACTGGGCGTTGGCGCGCAGTCCGGCGCCGGAGTTGACGAAGATGACATGGCCCTGGGCCAGCCGCAGTTGCGGCAGCAGCAGGCGGGTCAGCTCGGCGGGCGCGACGAGGTTGGCGGCGAGCTGGTGGGTCCATGCCTTCGGGGTCAGCTCCCCGACCTCGCCCAGGTCGACCACCCCGGCGATATGCAGCAGCGAGTCGAGCCGGTCGGGCAGCGTCTGGTGGCCCAGCGCCCAGGAGAGCCGGTCCGGGTCCGCCAGGTCGCCGACGACCGTCCGCACCCCCGGGAACCGCTCCGCCAGCTCCTTCGCCCGCCCGGCGTCCCGCGCGAGCAGCCACAGCTCCTCGCCGCGCCCGGCCAGCCGCTCGGTGACCGCCGCGCCGATGCCCGAGCCTGCCCCAGTGATCAGATGCGTTCCCATGCTCCCCAGCTTGCCGCACCGATGGACGCGCCCCGACGACGGTCCCGGCTTGGCGTGATCCCATGCCCGAAACCCGGGCGGACTTCCCGTCGAGCGCTGCCGTCCTGTAACGGGTCCGGCGCTTGCTGTAACGGGCCAGGGTGGGGTGTCGCGGGAGTCCGGCGCTCTCCAGGATCAGGCGGCGAGGGCCGGAACCGGTGTCGGCGGCGGCCCGCCCCAGGACAACTCGAACCACAGCGTCTTGCCGCCGAGGCCGAACGGCTCTTCTCCGATGGCACAGCCACCCCAGCGGTCGGCGAGGACGTCAAGGATGAACAGGCCGCGCCCCTTCTCCAACTCGGTCGACACCGACTCCGCCGACGGCTTCAGTGGCTCGGGCAGTTCGGGGTTGGTGTCCGTGACGCTGATCCGGAGGACGGGGTGCATCCAGAGCAGGCGTACGGAGGCGTAGTTGTCGGAGTAGCGGACGGAGTTGGTGGTCAGCTCGGACGTCAGCAGCGCGGCGCGCTCGACAAGTTCGCGCAATCCGTGCGCGGTCAGGACAGCGCGCAGGGTGGCCCGGACGATCCCCGGGCCGCGCGGATCGCGAGGGAAGCGGAGCTCGTACTCCCAGGGCTCGGTGAACAGCAGCGGTGGCGGAAACGGGGTCACGCGGCACCTCCGGTGCGGGGTTTTCGATCGCGGTACGAGGGTGTGTTCGCGGGCGCCGCGCTCGTTGGGTCGAGTGGCGCAACGGTGTCAGTGCCGTTCGCCCTCCCGGGCAGGGGCGAACGGTGCGCTTCCGTTGCGGGGCGGCGGCGCGGGCGAGTGGTTCGCATCACAAGCTAGAGCACAATCCTTCACACGTGATGTCATCTCCACTATCGAGTGAATAATTAGCGCCTCACTCGACGGCTGCGAGCCCCGCTGCCAAACTCAGCTTTCAGCGCAGAGAGAGGACCAATGGCATCAAGACCTGCCCCTACGGCCCGTCAGCGTCGTTTGGCCACAGAACTTCGCCGCATGCGCGAACAGGCTGATATTTCGGTCCAGCAGGCTGCGGCCATGCTCGGAGCGGACCGAACGATGGTCGCTCACATCGAGGCTGCCCGGACCGGGGTTAGCGAAGAACGTGTTCGTCGGCTCGCGTGCAACTACGCATGCCCCGATGAAGCTCTCATCGAAGCCCTCGCAGTCATGGCCGGTACTCGCGGAGACCAGCCCTGGTGGGAGGAGTATCGCGGCAAACTCCCGGACGGCTTCCTGGACATTTCCGAGATCGAGCACCACGCCACGCGCATCCGCACCGCTCAGACGGTGCACCTCCCAGGTCTGTTCCAGACCGAGGAGCATGCCCGCGCGATCTTCGATCTTTCCGTCCCAGCGCTGCGACGCCTGGACGTGGAGCTGCGCGTCGCCCACCGAATGGGCCGTCAGGGCATCTTCGATCGGGAAAGCCCCACGCCTTACGTCGGCATCATTCATGAGGCGGCGCTACGGATGCAGTTCGGCGGACCTGCTGTGGCCCGACCGCAGCTTGAGTTCCTGGCCGATGCTGCCGACCGCGAGAACGTCACGCTACTGGTCATCCCGTTCAGCGCGGGAAGCTTCTATGGTGCCGGGCAGTCGATCCTCTACGCAGAGGGACCGGTGCCCCAACTCGACACCGTGCAGTTGGATACGGCGTACGGAGCGCACTTCGCCGACTCCCCTACACCGCTGGCCAACTATCGTTCACTTCTGGACCTGATGGAAGACTCCGCGCTCCCGGCCGACGAGTCGCAGAAGCTCATCCGGTCCATCGTCCGTGAGATGTGAGAGGAGCCATTCGTGCACGAGCGCACCTGGCAGCGGTCGTCGTTCTGCAGCGGCGGCGGCAACAACTGCATAGAGGTCGCCGCTGACGACAGTGGCATAGCCATCCGGGAGAGTTCGGAACCCAGCGCCGTTCTCCATACCGACAGCGTCGCGCTCCGCACGTTCATCTTCGGCGTCAAGCGCGGGCACTTTGACCGGTTGCCGAACTGACACGTTGCCGTCGGAGTGTGCGGCGGTCAGACGGGGAGCCGCCAATTCGGCCCCTCCGGTGAGCCGATCCATACGGTCTGCTCGAAGGGCGTGGCGGTCATCCCGAACTCCGTCAGGTCCGGCGCTCCTGCGTCTCGCCACAGGAGAAGAGCCTGTTCCACTTGGTCCCAGAGGTGGAGTGGCCCGTGCTGGTGCACGGTCCACCCCTCACCCTCGGGTTCCGTCCACGCCTGTGAGCCTGTCGCTACGTCGCGCAGGATGATGCCGGAGCTGGTGGTCACCAGCTCGGCAGAAGGTGCCGCGAGCTGGGCGACGAACCGTCCTGCCCAGTCCTCGAGGAGCCCGGGGTCCAGGCGCGTACGACGGGCGTCGCCGTCCAGTCGGAAGAAGGATGGGGACGGGGGCCGCTCGTGAGGGCGGGCCAACATATAGGTGATGGTGTCGCCGGTGAACCTGCCATGGGCGGTTCCCTCGTCGTCGAGGACGAGATGGATCATTCCGGCGGCGAGCATCCAGCCGGAGATGGTGGTGGTGATTGTTCCGCCGTCGTTCAGTTGCCAGAACCACGAGTGCGGGATGGACCGGACGGAGCAGGTGGCGACGATGGCGTCATAGTCGGCGTGCTCCTTGCACCCTTTGAGGCCGTCTCCGACCGCGAGCGTCGGGCCGTATCCGGCCTCGTTCAGGTGCGCGGCGGCGCTTGCGGCCAGGACAGAGTCGTACTCGATGCTGACGACGTTCCCGGCCCCGAGCCGGTGGCACAGGACGGCGGTGGAGTAGCCGGTGCCGGTGCCTACTTCGAGAACCTTCTGACCGGGACGGAGTTCTGCCACCTGGGCAGTGCGTACCACCAGGGAAGGAAGCGTTGCCGAGGACGTGGGGCTGCCGGAGACGGGACCCGTGGCGTCGGCGGCTTCTTTCTCCTGGACCTGGGTGACCCACGTCCGGTCGGAGTAGACCATCCGCAGCCACTCGTCCTCCCCGACCCCGGCCCGGTGTACGGGTTCCCACCCGGTGCCGGTGGGGCGGAAGGCCGCGGTGCCGAGGAACAGCTCGCGGGGGATAGCCGCGACGGCGTCGCGCCATTCGGAGTCAAGGGTCGGATCGGCGGCCCTGATCCCCTCGGCCAGGGCCATGCGGAGCGCGGCGGGGTCAGCGGGCACGATGCTCTCCTGCGTACTGGAGCTGGTCGGCGACGGCGGTGATGATCTTGCCGGTGATCGGTTCAGGGAACCACGCGTATTGGCCGTTTGGGTTGCACTCGTACAGCCAGGTTCGGCCATCCCGGTCCACGCCGAAATCGAAGGCTCCGAAGACGAGCCCGAAGGCGTCCAGATAATGGCGCACACTCTTGGCCAATTCCGGCGGCGTATCAATGAGCGAGTATGACAGGGCGTCGTAGTGACGTCGCCAGTCCAGACCGGGCGAGCCCTCGATCCGGACCGTGAAGACCTTCTCGCCCACGGCGGTCACCCGTAGATCAGCGACGGATTGCACACGTTTCTGGAAAAGGTGCATGGTCTGGCTGACGCCCGCGTTCCGGTCGGCGGGATCGACTTCCTCAACCCATACCGTCAGTGCCCGGCCGTCGGCATCCTGGCTATGGTCGCGGGCGAACTCCCTGACGGCGGTCTCGAGGTTCGTGAGAAGGGTCGGCGGGATATCAAAGCCACAACGCGCCGCAGTAGCGAGCTGAGCGGGCTTGTGCTCCGCGTCCCGGTTCCGCCAGGGGTGATTCACGTAGTACGCGCCGGGGAGGGAAGCGAGGATGCCCCCGAGACCGTAGCGAGCCTCTTCCCGGCACCAGCGGGCGTCCTGGTCTCCCAACCCCGGTGGACCTGCGTAGGGGCGCGGTCGGCGCCAGTACACGGATCGAACCCCACCAAGGTCGGTGACTCGGGTACGCGTCCGTGCGTTCCCCCGCAACCCGTCACTGTCCAGACGGGCCGCGACGCATAGGTCCGTGGGGAAGTCGCCCGGGTCCAGGCGTACGACCGGGACACGGCGCCGGTTCAGTTCCTCAATCACGGAATCGGCGGTTGCATCGTCCGCCTGCGAGACAACGAGGATCGGGGCGGCCGGAGTCAATCCGTGTCGCCTTCCTGGTCACCGCCTTGATCCGGATTGCCGTCCAGACTTGTCCTGGTCTGGGTTTCCTTGCTCGTCTCGGACCTCTTGTGCTTGCCCGAGAAGAGCACGCCCAGATTGTCCGAGCCGACCCATCGACCGGTCTGCGTCTCCGGGTCGAGGACGACCGACGCAGCGGGGAGGACCACTGCTTCGGGGTAGGGCCTCATGCGCGTCAGGCCCCAAGGCGCCGCTGCCACGCTCATTTCTACCTCCGGTCGCCGCTGATCTCCGGCACACAGTGTGTCGAATCGCTCTCGAGCTTCGGCAGAGGGCATTCAGTCGGTCCGTGGTATCGGCTGCGAGGAAGACCTCAACCTAAAAGTGGCGGGCTACGCGTTCGCCAGATTTCGAGTCGGCGGTGCCGGCAAGGCGCGCAGATGAGCCACCTCCGATAGCCGCGGCCTATACGACGGACAACCCTCGTAGCCCCAGGCACCCGCAGCAGCACCCGGGCACAGCGCGGTGACCGCGACGCCACGGGTACATGTCTCTGTGTCATCCGTGTCAGACGGACTCCAGATACGTCATGACCTCGGCCCCGCTCTCCGCGAAGAAGACGAGCTCACTGAGCGGAATCGGCAGGAACCCCTCCTCCTCCATCCGCTGGAACTGATGCTTCAGCCCGTCGTAGAACCCCGCCGCGTTGAGCAGCACCACCGGCTTGATGTGCAGCCCGTGCTTCTTCAGCTCCAGGATCTCGGTCGCCTCGTCCAGCGTCCCGGTGCCGCCGACCATGACCACGACCGCGTCGGCGCGGGCGAGCAACTGCGCCTTGCGCTCGGCGAGGTCCTTGGCGATCACCATCTCGTCGGCGCTCTCCCGGGCCTTGGCGGCGAGGAACTCGACCGAGATCCCCACCAGCCGTCCCCCGTGCTCCTGCACCCCGTCCGCCATCACCTTCATCAGCCCGACATCGGATCCACCCCACACCAGCGTGTGCCCGCCCTTGCCGATCAGCTCGGCGAACTCGCGGGCGGGGGCGGTATAGCGGTCGTCGAGATCGGCGGCGGAGCAGAAGACGCAGATGTTCATGCCCGCCACTCTACGAGCCGGGTCGGACACCCCGACGGCTCCGGGCCCGGCCCTACCCGTCGCGCCCGGTGCCGCGCCCCGCCTCACCCGCCATGCGCCGCGTCGATATGGGCAAGCACCGCCCCCGCGCCGTCCTCCGCGCCGATGGCGTGCGCGAGTTCGGCCGCCCGGCGCCGGAGGGCGGGTTCGGTCAGGCAGGTCGTGATCGCCGCGGCGAGGGAGTCGGCGGTCAGCGCGTCGAGCGGCAGCGGCCGGGGGGCGACGCCGAGCCGGTGCAGCCG
>NZ_JAHLEM010000372.1 GCF_018883605.1 Streptomyces niphimycinicus
AGCGCCACCTCCACAGCGAACAGCCCGGTCTGGGTGAACACGGTCCGGTCCAGCGCCTCCGCATCCCCGTCGAAGACCACCTCCCGCACCGAACCCTCCAGATGACGGTCCAGCTCCGCGCACACCGCGTCGAACGCCGCCGCGAACACCGGGAACACGCCGTACAACTCCCGTCCCATACCGGGTCGTTGCGCGCCCTGCCCGGTGAACAGGAACGCCGTCCTGCCCTCCTCGGCGGCCACCGTGCCGGGAGTGATGCCCGTGGCGAGCTGCTCCAGCCCGCTCAGCAGCTCCGCCCGGTCGCGGCCGGTGACCGCCGCCCGGTGGCCGAAGGCGGACCGGGCCAGCGCCAGCGAGTA
>NZ_JAHLEM010000373.1 GCF_018883605.1 Streptomyces niphimycinicus
CGTCCTGCCCTCCTCGGCGGCCACCGTGCCGGGAGTGATGCCCGTGGCGAGCTGCTCCAGCCCGCTCAGCAGCTCCGCCCGGTCGCGGCCGGTGACCGCCGCCCGGTGGCCGAAGGCGGACCGGGCCAGCGCCAGCGAGTAGCCCACATCCACCGGATCCAGCTCCGGCCGCGCCGCCACATACGACCGCAGCCGCTCCGCCTGGGCGCGCAACGCCGCCTCGGTACGGCCGGACACCACCCACGGCACCAGCTCGGTGCGCACCGACGGCTCCGGCTCCGGGTCGGCGGCGGGCTCGGCGGGCGGTTCCTCCAGGATGAGGTGGGCGTTGGTGCCGCTGATGCCGAAGGCGGACACCCCGGCGCGGCGCACCCGCTCGCCCGTCGGCCAGTCCCTGGCCTCGGTCAGCAGCTCGACCGCTCCCGCCGTCCAGTCCACATGCGGGGTGGGCTCCTTGACGTGGAGTGTCCTGGGCAGCAGACCGTGGCGCATCGCCATGACCATCTTGATGACACCGGCGCCGCCGGCCGCGCCCTGGGTGTGGCCGATGTTGGACTTCAACGCGCCCAGCCACAGCGGCCGTTCGGCCTCCCGGCCCTGGCCGTAGGTGGCGAGGATGGCCTGCGCCTCGATCGGGTCGCCGAGCGTGGTGCCGGTGCCGTGGGCCTCGACGGCATCCACTTCGGCGGCCGACAGCCCGGCGTTCGCCAGCGCCTGCCGGATCACCCGTTGCTGGGAGGGGCCGTTGGGGGCGGTGAGGCCATTGCTGGCCCCGTCCTGGTTGACGGCGGAGCCGCGCACCAGCGCGAGCACCTCATGGCCGTTGGCGCGGGCGTCGGACAGCCGCTCCAGGAGCACCATGCTGACGCCCTCGCCCCAACTGGTGCCGTCGGTGTCGGAGGAGAACGCCTTCGACCTGCCGTCGGGGGCGAGGCCGCGCTGCCGGCTGAACTCGATGAACAGGCTCGGCGTGGACATCATCGTGGTGCCGCCCGCCAGCGCCAGCGAGCATTCGCCCTGGCGCAGCGCCTGCGCCGCCTGGTGGATGGCGACCAGGGAGGAGGAGCACGCGGTGTCGATGGTGAGCGCCGGGCCCTCCCAGCCGAGGGAGTAGGCGATACGGCCGGAGACCACGCTGGCGGCCTTGCCGGTCAGCAGATACCCCTCCATGTCCCCGGGGATCTCGCCGAGTCCCGAGGCGTAGTCCTGGCCGGTGGAACCGATGAACACGCCCGCGGTGCTGCCCCGTGTGGTGTGCGGGTCGACCCCGGCGCGCTCCAGCGCCTCCCAGGAGGTCTCCAGCAGCAGCCGCTGCTGCGGGTCCATGGCGAGCGCCTCGCGCGGGGAGATCCCGAAGAACTCGGGGTCGAAGTGGTAGGCGTCGTAGAGGAAGCCGCCCTCCTTGGCGTAACTCCTGCCCGGCGTATCGGGGTTGGGGTCGTACAGCTCCTCGACGTTCCAGCCGCGGTCGGCCGGGAAGGCCGAGATCACATCGCGGCCGTCCGCCACCAGCTCCCACAGCTCCTCGGGGCCGCGGACCCCGCCCGGCAGCCGGCAGCTCATGGCCACGATGGCGATCGGATCGTCATCGGCGGGGCGGACGGCGGCCACCACGGCCGCCACCTCCTCCCGTTCGCCCAGCGCCTCGCGCCGCAGATGGTCCACCAGCACAGCGGGGGTCGGATAGTCGAAGAGAAGGGTGGTCGGCAGCCGCAGCCCGGTCGCCGCGCCCAGCCGGTTGCGCAACTCCACGGCGGTCAGGGAGTCGAAGCCGACCTCGCGGAAGGCGCGGGTGGCCTCGATGTCCTCCGGGGCGGCGAGCCCCAGTACGGCCGCCGCGTGTTCCCGCACCAGGTCCAGCAGGAACGGATCCCGGTCGGCCGCCGCCAGGGCGGCCAGCCGCCGGCCGAGCGAACTCTCGTCGGTTTCCACGGCCCCGCCTCCGCCACCGGCCCGCACCACCCGGCGGACCGGCGTCCTGACCAGGCCGCGCAGATACGCGGGTACGGCGTCCTGGCCGGGGCTGCCGCTCGCGGCCCGCCTGCGCAGATCCGCCAGATCGAGCCGGACGGGCACCAAAGCGGCGTCCCCGGCCGCCCGCGCGGCGTCGAAGAGTTCCATGCCCTCCGCGCTGGGCAGCGGACGGATACCGGAGCGCGCCATGCGCCGCACATCGGCATCGGCCAGATGACCGCTCATGCCGCTGCGCTGCTCCCACAGGCCCCAGGCGAGGGACTGGGCGGCCAGGCCACGGGCCCTGCGGTGCTGGGCGAGGGAGTCCAGGAAGGCGTTGGCGGCGGCGTAGTTGGCCTGTCCGGCGTTGCCGATGGTGGCGACGACGGAGGAGTAGAGGACGAACGCGGCCAGGTCGTGGTCCGCGGTCAGCTCGTGCAGATTCCATGCGGCGTCCACCTTGGGCCGCAGCACCCGGTCGAGCCGGTCGGGGTCCAGCGCGTCCACGACACCGTCGTCGAGCACCCCCGCCGCGTGGATCACGGCGGTCAGCGGATGCGCGGCGGGTATCGCGCCGAGCAGCCCGGCGAGCGCCTCCCGGTCGGCCGTGTCGCAGGCGGCGACGGTGACGGCGGCCCCCAACCCGTCCAGTTCTGCGTAGAGTTCGGCCATGCCCTCGGCTGCGGGCCCGCGCCGACTGGTCAGCAGCAGATGCCGTACGCCGTGCTCGGTCACGAGGTGGCGGGCGAGCAGCCCGCCGAGGGTGCCGGTGGCGCCGGTGACGAGAACGGTGCCCTCGGGGTCCAGCCGTCGGTGGGCGTCGGCGGCTTCGGTGGGCCGTGTGCTGGTGGTCTCGGTAGCGCTGGTGGCCGCGGCCCCAGCAGCCGGACCGGCCCCAGCCCCCATTGCCACCCGGCCCAGCCGGGGTACCCGCGCCCGGCCCTCGCGCACCGCGCACTGCGGTTCGCCGGAGGCCACCGCGCCCGGGAGGGCGTCCACCGACTCCGGGTGGCCGTCGAGGTCGACGAGGACGAAGCGTCCGGGGTGCTCCGACTGCGCCGAGCGCACCAGCCCCCATACGGCGCCGTGTGCCACATCGGCCACCTCTTCGCCGGGGACGGCCGCGACCGCGCCCCGGGTGACGAACACCAGCCTGGAGGAGGCGAGGCGTTCGTCGGAGATCCACCGCTGGATGAGCGCCAGCACGCGGTGGGTGGCGGCGTGGGCCGCCTCCGCCACGTCCCCGTCGCCCTCGGCGGTGCCGGTGCGGGTGCACGGGACCAGCACCGCGTCCGGCACGTCCGCCGCCTCGTCGTAGGGCACCGCGTCCACCGCCGGGGAGAGCCCGAGCGGGTCGTCGCCGAGCACCGCCCAGGTCGCCGGGGCCACGGCCGTATCCGCGGTGGGCGCGGCGGGCCACTCCAGGCGGAACAGCGACGGGTGGAGGGCCGAGCGGCCGCCGATCGGTTCGGGCGTGTCCACCGTGCGCAGTACGAGCCGGTCCACCGAGACCACCGGGGCGCCGCTCGGGTCGGCCGCCGCCACCGCGTAGGTGTCGGGGCCGGCCGGTGTCAGCCGTACCCGCAGCGCTGTGGCGCCCGTGGCGTGCAGTACGACACCGCTCCAGGAGAGGGCCAGCCGCGTCCCGCCGTCGCCACCGCCGTCGCCCGGGGTCTCCACCGCGTCGAGCACCGACTCCAGCAGCACCGGGTGCAGACCGTAGCGCTGGGCGTCGGCCTCCTCGGCCTCGGTCAGCCCCACTTCGGCGTACAGGTCCTCACCCAGCCGCCAGGCCGCGACGGCGCCTCCCGCCACCTCCACCGGGACCGCGTCGGTCGGCGGCCATACGGCGAGGCCGGGGTCCGCGGCCGGGGCACCGGCGCCCAGGACCGCCGTGGCGTACCGCGTCCACGGCTCGTCGGAGTCCGCGCCCTCGGCGCGCGCGTAGACGCTGAGCGCGCGCAAGCCGCCACCGTCCGGGGCGCCGACGCGCATCTGGATCACCGCGGCGCCCTTCTCGGGCAGCACCAGCGGCGTGTCCAGGGAGAGTTCCTCGATCCGGTCGCAGCCGACCTGGTCGCCCGCCCGGATCGCCAGTTCGGCGAGGGCGCTGCCGGGGAGCACGGCCGCGTCCGGGCCGGTGCGCTCGGTCAGCCAGGGGTGGTCCGGTGCGAAGATGCGGCCGGTGAACAGATGGTCGTCCACCCCGGCCAGCGGGACGGCGGCGCCGAGCAGCGGATGTCCGGCCGCGTCGAGTCCGGCGGCGGCCACATCGCCCGCCGCCACCGGCTTGTCCAGCCAGTACCGCTGCCGCTGGAACGGATACGTCGGCAGCTCCACGTCCGGTGCGCCGCTCCCCGGGCCACCTTCGAACACGGCGTCCCAGGACGGCTCGACACCCTGCACATACGCCTCGGCGAACGAGGCGGCGAAGCGCTCCGGGTCGCCCTCGTCCCGGCGCAGCGTGCCGACGACGGCGGCGCTCCCATCGGCATCCTCGATGGTCTGCTGGAGCGACATGGCGAGCATGGGGTGCGGAGCGCACTCGATGAACGCCGTATGGCCGTCGGCCAGCAGCGCCCGGGTGGCCCGCTCGAAGTCCACCGGCTCGCGCATGTTCCGGTACCAGTAGTCGGTGTCCAGCTCCGTGGTGTCCAGCGGTCCGCCGGTCACCGTGGAGTAGTAGGCGATCCGCGAGGCGCGCGGCCGTACCCCCGCCACTTCGCGCAGCAGCCGTTCGCGCAAGCCGTCGACCTGCGGGGAGTGCCCGGCGGTGTCCACGCCCGGCACCCGGCGGGACTTCACCCCGTCGGCCGCGAGTTCGGCCATGAAGGCGTCCAGGGCCTCCGGGTCGCCGGAGACGGTCACGGTCGCGGGGCTGTTGACGGCGGCGATGCCGAGCCGTTCGCTCCACGGCCGAAGCCGCTCGGCGACCGTCTCGGCCGAGGCGAGCACCGAGAGCATGCCGCCCTTGCCGCTCAGCTCGGCCCATGCCTGGCTGCGCCGGGCCACCACCTTGGCCGCGTCCTCCAGCGAGAGCCCGCCGGCCACGTACGCGGCGGCGATCTCGCCCTGCGAATGGCCCACCACCGCGGCCGGTTCCACGCCGTACGAGCGCCACAGCGCGGCCAGCGAGACCATCACCGCGAACAGCGCGGGCTGGACCACATCGATACGGGACAGCGACGGGGCGCCCGGCTCACCGCGCAGCACATCGCGCAACGACCAGTCCAGGAACGGCTCCAGGGCGTCGGCGCAGGTCTCCAGCCGCTCCGCGAAGACGGGCGAGGCGTTCCACAGCGGGAGCGCCATCCCGATCCACTGCGAGCCCTGCCCGGGGAAGACGAACACGGTCTTCCGCCGCCCGCCCGCCGTGCCCTCGACCACATGCGGCGCCGGGGTGCCCTGTGCGAGCGCGCCGAGCCCGTCCAGGAGCCGCTCCCGGTCCCGGCCGAGAATCACCGCCCGGTGGCCGAAGGCCGTGCGAGTGGTGGCGAGGGCGCGGCCGAGTGCGGCGAGGTCGGTGCCGGGGTGGTCGGCAAGGTGGTCGCGCAGTTGCTCGGCCCGGGTCCGCAGGGCCTGTTCGGTGCGCCCGGTCAGCACCCAGGGCAGCACGGGCAGGCCCGGGGCGGCGGGACGGGCCTCCTCCTGGGTGGCGACGTCCGGTTCGGCCGGGGCCTGCTCCAGGATGGCGTGGGCGTTGGTGCCGCTGATGCCGAAGGACGAGACGCCCGCGCGCCGTGGCCGCGCGGTCTCCGGCTCCGGCCATGGCCGGGCCTCGGTCAGCAGCTCCACGCCCCCGGACGACCAGTCGACATGTGGCGAGGGCTCGTGTACGTGCAGGGTCTTGGGGAGTGTGCCGTGGCGCAGCGCCATCACCATCTTGATGACCCCGGCCACGCCCGCCGCCGCCTGGGGGTGGCCGACGTTGGACTTCAGCGAGCCGAGCCACAGTGGCCGGTCCTCAGGGCGGTCCTGGCCGTAGGTGGCGAGCAGGGCGCCCGCCTCGATGGGGTCGCCGAGCGAGGTGCCGGTGCCGTGTGCCTCGACCGCGTCCACATCGGCCGTGGTGAGCCCGGCGTCGGCCAGCGCCTGCCGGATGACGCGCTGCTGGGCGGGTCCGCTCGGGGCGGTGAGCCCGTTGCTCGCGCCGTCCTGGTTGGTGGCGGAGCCGCGGACCAGCGCCAGCACCCGGTGGCCGTTGCGCCGCGCGTCCGACAGGCGCTCCAACAGCACCATGCCCACGCCCTCGCCCCAGCCGGTGCCATCGGCGTCGGACGAGAACGCCTTGCAGCGGCCGTCGGGCGACAGCGCCTTCTGGCGGCTCAGCTCCACGAAGATCCCGGGACTGGACATCACGGTCGCGCCACCGGCCAGCGCCAGCGAGCACTCGCCCGCACGCAGCGACCGCATGGCCATGTGCAGGGCCACCAGGGACGATGAGCATGCCGTGTCGACGGTGACCGCCGGGCCCTCCAGACCCCAGGTGTAGGCGATCCGGCCGGAGGCGACGCTGGTGGTGCCGCCGGTCAGCAGATAGCCCTCGAACCCTTCCGACGCCTCGTCCATCCGCGGCCCGTAGTCCTGCGGCATGGTGCCGACGAAGACGCCGGCGTCGCTGCCCTTGAGCGTGGTGGGGTCGATCCCGGCGCGCTCGAACGCCTCCGACGCGGTCTCCAGCAGCAGCCGCTGTTGGGGGTCCATCGCCTGGGCCTCGCGGGGGCTGATGCCGAAGAAGGCCGGGTCGAACTGGTCGGCCTCGTAGAGGAATCCGCCCTCGCGCACATAGCTGGTGCCGTGGCGGGCCGGGTCCGGGTCGTAGAGCCCCTCCAGGTCCCAGCCACGGTTGGCGGGGAAGCCCGCGATGGCGTCCCGGCCCTCGCCGACGAGCTGCCACAACTGCTCGGGCGTGCGCACTCCGCCGGGGAGGCGGCAGCTCATCGCCACGATGGCGATCGGGTCGTCGTGGCCGGTGGCGCGCCGGGCGGCGGCCGGACGCGGGGCCGTGGCGGTCCGGGAGCCCACCGCCACGTCCTGGACGTGGCGGGAGAGGGCCAGCGGGGTGGGGTGGTCGAAGAGTACGGTCCCGGCGAGCCGTGTTCCGGTGGCGGTGCTGAGGAGGTTGCACAGCTCGACGGACATCAGCGAGTCGAAGCCGAGATCCTTGAAGATCTTCTCGGGGTCGATGGTGTCGGGGCCCCGGGAGCCCAGGACCCAGGCGGTGTGCGTACGGACCAGCTCCAGCGCCACGCGCTCGCGCTCGGCGGGGTCGGTCAGGGCGGCGAACTCCGCGCGCCAGGAGAGGGGTTCGCCGGTGGCGGCCTCCTCGATCCCGGGCAGGTCGCTGTCCAGCCAGTAGCGCTGCCGCTGGAAGGCGTACGTGGGCAGCTCCACCCGGCGCGCACCGCGCCCGGCGAACACCCCCTCCCAGTCGACCTCGCCACCGTGAGCGTGCACCTGGGCGACCCCGGACAACAACGCCTCGGCCTCGTCACGGTCCTTGCGCAGCAAGGGGATGAACGCGACGGGCTCCGAGACGCAGTCCCGGCCCATGGCGGAGAGCACACCGGCCGGGCCGATCTCCACATAGCGGGTGACACCCTGCCCTTCGAGGAACCGGATGCCGTCCCCGAACCGCACCGCCTGACGGACATGGCGCACCCAGTACTCCGGCGAGCACACCTCCTCGCCCGCCAACTCGCCGGTGACGTTCGAGACGATCGCCAGTCTCGATGGGGAGTAGCCGATCCGGCCCGCCACCTCGGCGAACTCGGCCAGCATCCCCTCCATCAGGGGTGAGTGGAAAGCGTGCGAGACGCTCAGCCGCTTGCTCTTGACCCCCACCGCCCCGGCCACCGCCAGCACCGCCGACTCCGCACCGGAGATGACGGTCGCCGCCGGGCCGTTGACCGCGGCCACACTCACCCGGTCCTCGTAACCGGCCAGATGCGGCAGCACCTCGGCCTCCGTGGCCTGGAGGGAGACCATCGCACCGCCCTCGGGCAGCGCCTGCATCAACCGCCCGCGCGCCGCCACCAGCGCACACGCGTCCTCCAGCGAGAAGACCCCCGCCACATGCGCCGCGGCCAGCTCGCCCACCGAATGCCCCACCACGAAGTCCGGCGCGACACCCCAGGACGCCACCAGCCGGTACAGCGCCACCTCCACAGCGAACAGCCCGGTCTGGGTGAACACGGTCCGGTCCAGCGCCTCCGCATCCCCGCCGAAGACCACCTCCCGCACCGAACCCTCCAGATGACGGTCCAGCTCCGCGCACACCGCGTCGAACGCCGCCG
>NZ_JAHLEM010000374.1 GCF_018883605.1 Streptomyces niphimycinicus
AGCGCCACCTCCACAGCGAACAGCCCGGTCTGGGTGAACACGGTCCGGTCCAGCGCCTCCGCATCCCCGCCGAAGACCACCTCCCGCACCGAACCCTCCAGATGACGGTCCAGCTCCGCGCACACCGCGTCGAACGCCGCCGCGAACACCGGGAACGCCGCGTACAGTTCACGTCCCATGCCCAGCCGCTGGGCGCCTTGTCCGGTGAACAGGAACGCCGTCCCACCGCGGCCCGCCACCGTGCCCGGGATAACGCCCGCGGCCAGTTCGTCGAGGCCGTTCAGCAGCTCCGCCCGGTCGCGGCCGGTGACCGCCGCACGGTGGCCGAAGGCGGACCGGCTCAGCGCCAGTGAGTGGCCCACATCCACCGGATCCAGCTCCGGCCGCGCCGCCACATACGACCGCAGCCGCTCCGCCTGGGCCCGCAGCGCCGCCTCACCGCGGGCCGAGAGCACCCAGGGCACCACATCGAGGTCCATCGGCCGCTCGGCGGCCGGGTCTTCGAGGGGTGCCTGCTCCAGCACCATGTGCACATTGGTGCCGCCCAT
>NZ_JAHLEM010000375.1 GCF_018883605.1 Streptomyces niphimycinicus
CCGCAGCGCCGCCTCACCGCGGGCCGAGAGCACCCAGGGCACCACATCGAGGTCCATCGGCCGCTCGGCGGCCGGGTCTTCGAGGGGTGCCTGCTCCAGCACCATGTGCACATTGGTGCCGCCCATGCCGAATGAGCTGACGCCCGCGAGCCGTGGGGTGTCCGCCTCCGTGGCCCAGGGGGCGAGGGCGGTCTGGACCGTGAGGCCCAGGGTGTCCAGGGGGATGGCGGGGTTCGGTGTCTCGTAGTTGAGGCTCGGGAACAGTTCGCGATGGGCGAGCGAGAGCAGCGTCTTGATGAGGCCGGTGATTCCGGCGGCGCCTTCGAGGTGGCCGACGTTCGTCTTGGCGGAGCCGACGCGCAGGGCGGCGCCGTGTGCCCGGCCGGCGCCCAGGACCGCGCCGAGTGCCTCGGCCTCGACCGGGTCGCCGACCTTGGTGCCGGTGCCGTGCAGTTCGACGTACTGGACCCGGGCGGGGTCGACCCCGGCGCGCTCGTAGGCGGCGCGCAGCATGGCCTCCTGCCCGTGGGTCGCGGGGGTGGTGAGGCTGTCGCCGCCGCCGTCGTTATTGGCCTCGGAGCCGCGGATCACGCCCAGCACGGGGTCGCCGTCGCGCCGGGCGTCCGCGAGCCGTTTGAGCACGACGAGGCCGCCGCCCTCACCGCGCACATAGCCGTTGGCACGGGCGTCGAAGGTGAAGGAGCGGCCGTCCGGGGAGAGCGCGCCGAACCGGGAGGCGGCGATGAAGCTGTCGGGGGCCAGGTTGAGCTGGACACCGCCCGCGACGGCGGTCTCGGTCTCGCCGCGCCGCAGGCTCTCGCAGGCCAGGTGGACGGCGGCCAGGGACGAGGACTGCCCGGTGTCCACGGCCACGCTGGGGCCGCGCAGTCCCAGGGCGTAGGAGACCCGGTTGGCGATGATGCCGCGGTTCAGACCGGTGAGGGTGTGCTGGGTGATGGTGGCCGGTTCGCGGCGGTGGACCAGTGTCGCGTAGTCGTCGGCGATGGCGCCGACGAAGACGCCGGTGCGGCTGCCCTCAAGATGCGCGGGGACGAGTCCGGCGTTTTCCAGGGCCTCCCAGCACAGTTCCAGCGCGAGGCGCTGCTGGGGGTCCATGGCCAGTGCCTCGCGGGGTGAAATCCCGAAGAACTCCGGATCGAACTCGGCTGCCGTTTCGACGAACCCGCCGAATCGAATGCCGGCGTCCCGGAGCTCATCGGCATACCGGTCCGCCGGAATCTCCGTGATGGCGCTTGCTCCATTGCGCAACAACTGCCAGAACTCATCCGGTGTCGATGCGCCCGGTACGCGACATGCCATACCGATGACCGCGATGTGCCCGTCACGCACCAGGGAGTTCTCCGACATCACGACCTCAGACTCTTCTCTCAGTGGAGATACGACGGGACTGGACCGACCATGATCCGGAAGTCGACGGTATGGGCTCGGGAGTCGCCTCAACCACCCCTAACCGTCGGCACCCCTAACCGTGGGTATAGGGGTGGTCACCTCCTCTTGAGAGGTGACCACCAACCGCGGTGTGCCATGTACCACTTGGCGGTTTCCGCGAGGCCGTTCTCGAACGACATCTCGGGGCGGTATCCCAGTTCGGCGGAGATTTTCGCGATGTCCACGGAGTAACGGCGGTCGTGGCCCTTGCGGTCGGGCACCCGCTCGACCAACGACCGGTCGGCACCGAGGAGTTCGAGCAGCCGTTCCGTGAGTTCCAGATTGGTCAGTTCGGTGCCGCCGCCGATGTTGTAGACCTCGCCCGGGCGGCCGTTCTCGGCGACCAGGGCGATACCGCGGCAGTGGTCGTCCACGTGCAGCCAGTCCCGGACGTTTCCGCCGTCGCCGTAGAGCGGCACCGGTTTGCCGTCCATGAGGTTGGTGACAAAGAGCGGGATGACCTTCTCGGGGTGCTGGTAGGGGCCGTAGTTGTTGGAGCAGCGGGTCACGCAGACGGGCAGCCCATGGGTGCGGTGGAAGGCCCTGGCCAGCAGATCGGAGGATGCCTTGGACGCGGAATACGGCGAATTGGGCTCCAGCGGTTCATCCTCGCTCCAGGAGCCGCTTTCGATGGAGCCGTAGACCTCGTCGGTGGAGACGTGGACGAATTTTCCGACCGCCGCGTTCGCGGCCGCGTTGAGGAGTGTGTGCGTGCCCAGGACATTGGTGCGCACGAATTCCTCGGCGCCGGATATCGAGCGGTCGACATGCGATTCCGCGGCGAAGTGGACCACCAGATCGGTGCCGTGCAGCAGCTCGCCGACGAGCTCGCCGTCGCAGATGTCGCCGTGGACGAAGCGCAGCCGGGGGCTGTCGGCGACCTCGGCCAGATTGGCCTCGTTGCCCGCGTAGGTGAGCTTGTCGACCACCACGACCTGGGCGTCCGCCCAGGCGGCGTACGCCCCTGTCAACGTCTGCCGGACGAAGTGGGAGCCGATGAAGCCCGCGCCGCCGGTCACAACTATGCGCACTGGAGACAACCCTTCAGCGATGATTGGCCGCGATATCCATCAGGTATTTTCCGTAGTCCGTCTTGCCGAGTTCCGCACCGAGCTCATAGCAGGCCGCCGCGTCGATGAAACCCATGCGGAAGGCTATCTCCTCGAGACAGGCGATCCGTACTCCCTGGCGCTGTTCCAGAAGCTGCACATACTGGCCCGCCTGGAGCAGCGAGTCATGAGTTCCGGTGTCCAGCCAGGCGAATCCGCGGCCGAGCCCGACCAGTCTGGCCTTTCCTCGCTCCAGATAGACGCGGTTGACGTCGGTGATCTCCAGCTCGCCGCGCGCGGAGGGCTGTACGTTCTTGGCGATGTCCACGACGTCGTTGTCGTAGAGATACAGACCGGTGATCGCCAGATTGGACCGGGGGGCGGCCGGCTTCTCCTCGATGGAGATCAGCCGGCCGTGCTCATCCATTTCCCCGACACCATAGCGCTCGGGGTCCTTGACTCCGTAGCCGAAGAGCACACAGCCGTCGACATGGCTTGCCTCGTTGTGCAGCATCTTCGAAAATCCGGGCCCGTGGAAAATATTGTCGCCGAGGACCAACGCCACCTGGTCGTCGCCGATGAACTCGGCTCCGATGATGAATGCGTCGGCGATGCCATTGGCCTCGGGCTGTTCGGCGTACTCGATCGAAAGGCCCAGCCGCCGGCCGTCGCCGAGGAGTGCGCGGAACAGCCCCACATGGAGCGGGGTGGAAATGATCTGGATTTCCCTGACGCCGCCGAGCATGAGCACCGACAGCGGGTAATAGATCATCGGTTTGTTGTAGACGGGAAGGATCTGCTTCGACACCGCATGTGTCAAAGGATGCAGTCGGGTTCCGCTTCCTCCGGCGAGGACTATGCCCTTCATGCGGCCAGAAGCTATCAACGCGGTCGGCCCGCGCTCCAGGTCTGCCACCGCGATAGGGGGGTAATCAGGGGTGGCCATGGAACAGGGGTGGCATCGTGTGGCCACCCCCTCCGCGGGACCTCGCCCCGGTCAGCGCTCAGGCGATTTCATCCACCTGGGCCCGCAGCGCGGTCGGCAACTGCTGGCGGCTCCTGATATTCAGCTTGCGGTACACCCGCGTCAAATGCTGCTCAACTGTGCTGATGGTGATGAAGAGGCTGGCGGCTATTTCCCGGTTCGTATAGCCGTCCACCGCCAGGGCGGCGACCCGGGCCTCGGATTCGCTGAGCTTCGTGCCCAGGGACGGCGGCACCGTCGGCTTCGGGCCGAGCGGTCCGGACACCGGCCGTACCACCGGCCGTGGATCGCGGGCCTCCAGACCGGAGTCGAGGCGGATCCGGTCGCACAGCTCCTCGGCGCCGCACTCCTTGGCCATCCGCCAGGCCCGGCCGGTGATGGCGTCGGCCCGTCCGAGCTCCCCGGAGCCGCGCAACGTACGGCCGAGATCGTCCAGCGCCCGGGCCAGCTCCAGCCGGTCGCCGGAGCACTGCAACTCTTCCACGGCCTGGCCGAGCAGCCGGGACCGGTTCTCGATATCGCCCGCGGCCGCGAGTAACCGCAGGGAGACGCCGCGGACCCGGGAGTCCCCGGCGCCGTTCCTGGCCAACTGCTCGGAGACCAGGTTCGCGGCCTTCTCCCGGTCGCCGAGCTCCAGCCATGCCTCGGCGGCGTCGGAGCGCCAGGGCAGCAGCGCCGGCTGGTCGAGCTCCCACAACTGGGCGAGCCGGCCGGCCATCAGGAATTCACCGAGCGCCGCGTTGATGCGGTTGGTGGCCAGGTAGTAGCGGCCGCGGGCGCGGGTGTAGCCGAGTCCGTAGATGCTCTTGAACAGCGCCTCGGGGACCGGGCGGCTGAGCTGCCGCGCCGCCGCGTCGTACTTGCCCATCGCCGTGTACGCGAGGATCTGGCTGGCCAGCGGGCCGCCGATGAAGACGCTTCCGTCGCTGCCGGGCACGATGTCCAGGGCGGTGGTCGCATAGGCCGCCGACTCCACGAGGTTGCCCTGCCGCAGGGCGATCTCGGCCCGGATCGAGGCGAAGATGGCCCGCCAGCCCGGTGCCCGGCGCCGCTCGGCCTCCTCCATCAGCGAATCGCACCACGGCGCCGCCCTGTCCGGGCGGCCCGCGTACACCAGCGCGTTCACCGAGTTGACGATGGGTTCGAAAGTGGCGTCGGTGAGCGGTGAGACCTCGAGCACCTTCTCCGCCGCCGCGACCGGCGACTCCTCGCTCCCCCCGCGGCCGAAGAAGCCGCTGAACGCCGCCGTGATCGTCGACAGCGAGGAGGGTCCGCGGGATCTGAGCGGGGTACGGGAGGCGCCGCCGTCCTCACCCTGGCGCGCCGGGGCCCCGGGGCCGCGGTCCTGCGCACCGGAGTCCTGGGCCCAGCGGGCGGTCATCCGGAACTGGGCCAGCGAGGTGGGTCCCGCGTTGCTCATGACGGTGTTGAGCCGGCCGATGGCGCCGCGTGCCTCCTCGATCCGGCCGTGGGCGAGCAACAACTCGATCAGCCGCCCGATATGGGCGGCGGGCAGCCGGTCGGCGTACAGCGCGGCCAGCGGCTCCTCCAGCATCCGCTCGGACGCCGAGGGGTTGAGCCGCCACATGATCCCGGCGGTGCCGATCCTGATACCGGCCCGCAACTCCTCGTCCTGGCAGGCCGCGTACGCCAGCTCCAGACAGGCGACCGCCAGCTTGGCGTCGTCCTCGGCGAGCGCCTGCTGCGCGGCGTCCCGCAGCAGCGGCACCGCCCAGGGCTCGTCGGCGGCCTGGGCGGCGAGCAGATGGCGGGCCACGGCGAGGGTGGCCCCGCCGCCCTGGTGCAGCAGGACGGCGGCGCGGCGGTTCATGTCCAGCCGGACCTCGGGGTCCGTGTCCTCCAGCACCGCGGCCTCGACATACGGGTGGCGGAAGGCGAGACCGCCGACGAGGCCCGCCGCGTCCAGCGCGGCGACTCCGCGCCGGGTTCCGGCGGAGCCGATGCGCAGCAGCCGGCCGAGGAGTTCGGGGGAGGCGGACGCGCCGAGCACCGCGATGCCCTCGGCGAGCCGGGAGACGGTGTACCCGCTGCGGTAGACACAGGTGAGTACGGCCTGGATGAACATGTCACCCACTACGGGCTCCACGGCGCGACCGTGCCGTGGGGGTGCCCCGGCAGTGCGGTAATCGTCTATCACCGCGCGTAGCAACAACGGATTTCCGCCGCTTACCTCGTACCAGGTGTATGCCACATCGGCCGAATCCGGGAGTCCCAGACGGATGGTCAGCAGATGCGCGGTTTCCTCCCAGGACAGCCTCTCCAGCCGCAGCCGCTGGAAATTGGGCTGGCGCAGCAGTTCGGTATTGAAGACGGCGTCCTTCTGATCGCTGTCCGTCGCCTGTGCGAACACCATGAGCAGTTTGGCGGAGTGCGAACGGGTCGCCAGGTACAGCAGATACTGGAGTGACTCCGCATCGACGAGCTGGAGTTCGTCGACGCAGATCACCACCGGTTCGCGTGAGGCGAGTTCACACAGCGCGGCACGGAACTCCCGGGCTCCCTGGATATGCGGCGGGGTCCCGCCGGCGGGGTCGCCACCAGGGGTTTCGCGGGGCTGTGCGGCGTCGAGGGCGCCTTGGTCGAGCGCTTCGCGCAGATGGTCGGCGGTCGCCTTGGGCAGCCGGGGTGAATCCAGAAGCTGGCGCAGAGTGCCTAGCGGAGCCCGGTCGGCCGACGTTCCGTATGCCTTGAGGACAAGGGCTCCGGCCTTCGCCGCATGGGCCGTGACGGCTTCGAGCGTATGGGTCTTGCCACAGCCGACGGCACCCTCGACGAGCACAATGCCCGCTTCCCCGGACAGGCATCGGGAAAACGTCCGGCGAAGTCTCTCGAATTGTGCGTCGAATTGTCTGGCTCTGGCCGATGAAAATACCATTGCTCGCACCCCCGAATGCGACGCGAAGCACTGCTCACGGCAGCCCGAACGACTTCCAGCAAGCTATACGCCAACCGGCCACGCCACCATCGCCGCACGTAAAATCATCGTTAACGAATTACCAATTTCTGAGCGGACTGCCCGACGATCGACGAAATCGATGCCATCGAGCCGGCCCCTACCTGGGACAACGCCGCGAAGCCGAAGTGCACCAACGCCCTGACAACCCTGCGCCACCCCCGTTCACGTGGGCATTTGTTCGGAAGGCCCAGCATACACGAGACCCCCTGGCAACACCCGGGATAACTCATGACATCCTTGGCTTCGACACCAAGTGGTCATCCATTGGGGCACCCCGGGATCCTCTTCGAACACTTATTTGCCCGTTTTGATCGCTAATGCGATTCTTATGTCTGTTGCCGATGGTAACCGCAAGCGATTCGCCGGGAATTCTCATGCCATAAAGCGGACAGAGACACGGTCACGCCAATCCCTGTCACAATGAATTCCACAGCCACACATCCAGCCCGACATCCAACCCGCACATCCAGCCCTTGGACTATTCCAATGGCATGTGATACCCCATGTCATCGCTCGTGGAGGTGCAGCCCCCTGCCGCCCTTGCGACCCAGGTGACCCGCCTCGACCAGCCGCTCCAGATGGCGGGCCGGGACCAGGGCCGGATCCCGGAAGGTGCCGTGCAGGGTGCGCTGGATGGCGAGCGAGACATCGAGGCCGATCACATCCAGCAGGCGCAGCGGACCCATCGGATAGCCCTGCCCGGCCGCCATCACCGTGTCGATGTCCGCGGCGGTGGCCCAGCCCTCCTGAACCATCGCCACCGCGCTGTTCAGATAGGGAAAGAGCAGGGCGTTGACGATGAAACCGGCCCGGTCCGGGCAGTCCACGGCACGCTTGCCGAGCGCCGCGGCCACCGCGTGCGCCGTGCCCAGCGCCTCCTTGGCGGTGAGCACCGTGTGCACCACCTCGACCAGCCGCATCACCGGCGCCGGGTTGAAGAAGTGCATCCCGATGACGTCCTCGGGCCGCCGCGTGGCCATCGCGCACTCGATGACGGGCAGGCTCGAGGTGGAGGTGGCCAGCACCGCCCCCGGTGCGCACACCCGGTCCAGCCCGGCGAAGACGGCCCGCTTGACGTCGATGTCCTCCGCCACGGCCTCGATCACCAGGTCGCAGGTGCCGAGCGCCTGAAGTTCACGTCCCGCGGTCAGCCGGTCCATCGACTCGGTGAGCAGCTCGGGGGCCAGCTTGCCGCGCCGCACTCCCCGCTCCAGCGAGCGCTCCACGGCGGCCGTGGCCTCCTTCGCGCGCACCTCGCTCCGGGCCACCAGCACCGTCGGATAGCCGGAGCGCGCGCACACCTCCGCGATGCCGACGGCCATCGTGCCCGAGCCCACCACGCCGATCCGGCGCACCGCGCGGGCCGGTACGGGCTCGCCGAGGCCGTCCGCCTCCCCGCCCCGGGCGGCGCCGCCCGCCGCGTACTCGTAGAAGCCGCGGCCCGCCTTCACCCCCAGCAGACCGGCGGTCACCATATGGGCCAGGGTGGGCGCGGGCGCGTACCGCGGATCGCCGGTGCGCTCGTACAGCGCCTCCAGGGAGTCCCGCGCGGTGTCCAGGCCCATGGCGTCCAGTTGGGCCAGCGGCCCCATCGGCAGTCCGCAGCCGAGCGTCATGGCGGTGTCGATGCTGTCGCGCGAGGCGTAGCGCCGCTCGTACATGGCCACGGCGTTGTTGAGGTACGCCATGGTGAGCGCGCCGCCGATGAAGCCCGGCCGGTCGGCCACCGGCACCGGGATCCGGCCCAGGTCGCGGACCAGCTCCCGGACGTCCGCCAGGACCGCGGCGCCGGTGAGCGGGGTGCCCACCACCTCCACCGCCCGGTCCTCGCGGTCGGGGCCCAGCGGGAAGAGGTGCAGCCCCACCGTGCGGTCGGTCCGCCCGGAGCCGAAGGCGATCTCGGTCACCGGGAGCCCGGTGGTCGTGGTGGCGAACACGGTCTCCGGCGGACAGTCGGCGTGGGCGCGGGCGAGCAGCCGGCGCTTGGCCTCCAGCCGTTCGGGGACCGCCTCGATCACCAGATCGGCCCGTGCGGCGGCCGCCGGGTCGGTGGTGAACTCGACGGCGGATTCCGCCGCGTCCACCCGCCCCCGGCCGCGCCGCAGGGCCGCCTCGTCCCGCTCCACGGCGATCACCCGCCGACCGCCGCGGACCAGGGCCTCCACGAGGTGGCGGCCGGTGGTGCCGAGCCCGAACACCGCGACGGTGGGAAAGCGCTGTGCCATGCCGATGAGTCCTTTCACTTGCTGGGACCTTGGGTTGGTCACGAACCGCCGTGGCCGTCCTGCCATCTGACGAGCGCCGCGCCGAGCGACATCCCGCCGCCGAAACCGGCCAGCAGCAGCAACTGGCCGTCGGTGAACACGCCCTGCCGCCGGGCGTCGTCGAGCGCCAGCGGGATGGAGGCGGCGCTGGTGTTGCCGTGTTCGGCCACCGTCAGATGCGTACGCGCCCGCGGCAGCCCGAGGTCCGGGAGCGCCTTGGCCAGCAGCACGCCATTGGCCTGATGGGGGATGAAGTGGTCCACGCTCGCGGCGTCCGTGCGATGCGCGGCCAGCAGGGCCCGTATCGCACACGGCAGCTCGGCCAGGACGTACTCGCTGACCGCGCGGCCCCGCATCCGGAAGAAGTGGCCCCCGTCGGCGAGGGTCTTCTCGGACGCCGGCGCGCGGCTGCCGCCCGCCGGCACCTGGATCAGCTCATGGAGTGCGCCGTCGCTGGTGAGCAGCGATCCGGTGAGGCCGTAGCCGGGGCGCACGGGCCCCAGCACCACCGCCCCCGCCCCGTCGCCGAAGAGCACCGCGGTGCGCCGGTCGGTGCGGTCGATGATGCGGGAGTAGACATCGGCGCCGATCACCAGGGCGTACGGGGCGGGTCCGCCGGAGCCGGCCGACAGCAGTCCGGCCGCCGTCACCAGGGCGAAGACGAAGCCGCTGCACACCGCGTTGATGTCGAAGGCGGCGGCGCCCGTCGCGCCGATCCGGTGCTGCACCAGACAGGCGGTGGCGGGCTGGGGGTGATCGGGGGTCGAGGTGGCCACCACGATCCAGCCGAGCTGACCGGCGCGGATCCCGGCGTCCGCGAGGGCGGCGCGGGCCGCCTCCACGGCCAGGTCGGAGGTGGCCTCATGGTCGGCGGCGTAACGGCGGCGCCGGATCCCGGTCTTGGCCGAGATCCACTCCGCGGTCACCCCGGCGCGCTCGGCGACCAGCTCATTGGACACGGCCTCGGCCGGCAGATACGAGCCGGTGCCCAGGATCCCGACGGGCGGGCCGCCCGGTGTCGGGACCGGCGGGCCGCCCGGTGTCCGGAGCGGATAGTCGGTCATCTCGGTCTCCCGGCCCGCGCGGCCACCGCCGCCTTCGCCGGTGCCATCGCTGTGGTCGCTGTGCGCGGGGTTCGGCGGTGCTCGAGAAGAAGCATTGAGTGGTTCCCTCCGGATCCATGCCGGGCTTTGACGCTACGGACCGGGCACGGCACGGATAACCCCTAACCCGTCACCCCCCCTAGGCCCCCTACCGGATGAACCCGGTCCGCCGTATGAGCCGGCGCATGGCGGGCACCCGCCCGAGGTGGTACCGATACATGCAGGCCGAAGGCAGACCGGCTCAGGGAGCGACCCCCATGGAGTGGTTCACCTCATCCGACTACTGGCTGAGCCGACTGGTCTTCCAACGGGGGCTGGCCGCCGTCTATCTGATCGCCTTTCTGACGGCGGCCCTACAGGGCCGGGCGCTGCTCGGCGAGCGGGGGCTGACCCCGGTGCCGCGCTTCCTCGAGCGGGTGCCGTTCCGACGCTCGCCCAGCCTGTTCCATCTGCACTATTCCGACCGGTTCTTCGGCTGCTGCTCCTGGCTGGGGGCCGCGCTGTCCGCCGCGCTGCTGGCGGGGGCCGCGGACCGGGCGCCCCTGGCGGTCGCGATGGTGGCGTGGCTGGTGCTGTGGCTGCTGTATCTGTCGATCGTCAACGTGGGACAGGTGTGGTACGGCTTCGGCTGGGAGTCCCTGCTGCTGGAATCGGGGTTCCTCGCCGTCTTCCTGGGCAATGAGCACACCGCGCCGCCCGTGCTCGTCCTGTGGCTGCTGCGCTGGCTGCTGTTCCGGGTGGAGTTCGGCGCCGGGCTGATCAAGATCCGTGGGGACCGCTGCTGGCGCGACCTGACGTGCCTCTACTACCACCATGAGACCCAGCCGATGCCGGGGCCGCTGAGCTGGTACTTCCACCATCTGCCGAGGCCGCTGCACCGGGTGGAGGTGGCGGCCAACCATGTGGCGCAGCTCATCGTGCCGGTGCTGCTGTTCACCCCGCAGCCGGTCGCGAGCGTGGCGGCGGGGATCGTCGTGGTCACCCAACTGTGGCTGGTGGCCTCCGGGAACTTCTCCTGGCTCAACTGGCTGACGATCCTGCCGGCGCTCTCGGCGGTCGACGGGCGCCGCGCCGCCGAGGTGCTCGGGCTGCCCGGGCCGCCGCCCCTCGCCGCTCCCCCGGTCTGGTACGAGGTGGTGGTGCTGGCCGCCGCCGCGCTGGTGCTGGTGCTCAGCTACTGGCCGGCCCGCAATCTGCTGTCGGGCCGTCAGCTCATGAACTATTCGTTCAACCCGCTGCACCTGGTCAACACCTACGGGGCGTTCGGCAGCATCAGCCGCAGCCGGCAGGAGGTGGTGATCCAGGGCACCGGCGACGCCGTCCTCACCCCGGACACGGTCTGGAAGGACTACGAGTTCCGGGGCAAGCCCGGCGATGTGCGGCGGATGCCGCGCCAGTACGCCCCGTACCATCTGCGACTGGACTGGATGATGTGGTTCGCGGGGCTCTCACCCGCCTACGCCGGGTCCTGGTTCACCCCGCTGATCGGCAAGCTGCTGGTCAACGACCGGGCGACGGTGAAGCTGCTGCGCGCCACGCCCTTCCCGGGGACGCCGCCCACCCATCTGCGCGCACGGCTGTATCTGTACCGCTTCACCACCCCGGCGGAACGGCGGGCCACCGGGGCCTGGTGGCATCGGACCCTGCTGAGCGAGTTTCTGCCGCCGGTCAGGCTGGAGGACCACGGCTCGTCGCGGACGTGACACCAGGCCGGGCCGACGCTCAGGCGGCGGCACCCTTCACGTTCGGAGTCTCGGCGCCCGGCGGGGGGTTGCGCAGCACGGCGTAGCCCACGCCGACGCCCACCGCGACCGGCCATTCCAGCACTCCGGCCAGGCCCATCGCGCCGAGTCCGAGATAGAGCGGAAGTCCGCCCTTGGCGGGCAGGATCCGCCGTGCGGTCCTGATCGGCATCGTGGCCACGCTCGCCGTGGCCATGGCGGCGCGGGGGACGGTGAAGGTGACGGTGCGGCCCTTCCCCCGGGACGCGCCCGTCTTCCGGGTGTCGGCCGTCTTGGGTGTCGTCGCTGCGCTCACGCCTTCCTCCTACCGGATGTCACTTTGGTTACTTTGCGACGGAATTAGGTAAGCATAGGCCGAATTTACGATCCCGGCATATCAGGACCGAGGGGAGAGCAGCCGTTGCTGCCCATCACTACGTTCACGGGCCTCGTCTCCGCTCCGTCCCGCGGGATCAGCGGGCTGCGGCTGCGCCTTGCGGACATCGCCGACGTCCTGCGCGACACCGGCGACCGGCGCAGCAGCCGGAGAGTGTGGACCCGGTCCGGCCGGGCCCATGTGGAGGTCCACGGGCTCACCGGCCACGGGGAGGGCCATGAGCGGCTGGCCCGCGCGGTGGAGGACGCGCTGCGGCGGGTGGCGGGCGTCAACTGGGCCGGGGTGAACGCGGCGCTGGGCCAGGTACTGGTCGACTTCGACGAGGACCAGCTCGGCCCCGAGGACGTACTGAAGGTGGTCGAGCGCGTCGAAGCGGCCCAGGGGACGGACGCGGACTCCTTTCCGACGAGCCGTCCGCAGCCGCCGTTCGCCTCCGCGCCCGCGACACTCGCCGCGACCGCGCTCGCCGCCGATTGCCTGGGCCTGGTGGCGGCCACGATCCGACGGGTGTCGATGGTGCCCGCGCTCTCCCCGGCACTGCGCATCCCCACGGTGATGGCGGAGATCCAGCCGCGGGTGCGCGGTCTGCTGGAGTCCCGGCTCGGCCGTGCCCAGGCCGACACTCTCATCGGCGTGTCGAACGCCGTGGTGCACGCCCTGACCAGGGGCGAGGCCCCGCTCGCCCTGGACGCGGTGCAGCGCATGCTGCAACTCGCCGAGATCCGCGGCCGGCAGGTCGTATGGCAGAGCCGGGAGCCGGAGCTGGTGACGGACGGCGACGGGCTCCCGGAGCGCTCGCACCCGCCCGTTCCCCGGCCCACTCCCCTGCCGCACGGGCCGGTGGAGACCTGTGTCGACCGCACCTCCCTGGCCTCGCTGTCCGGTGCGGGCGGGCTGCTGGCGTGGACCCGCGACCCCGAGCAGGCGGCCAAGGCGCTGCTGGCCACCGTGCCGAAGGCGGCCGCCATGGGGCGGGAGGCGTTCGCCGCCCGGCTGGGCGATGTGCTGGCCCGCGACGGCGTGGTGCCCATGGACGGCACCGCGCTGCGGCTGCTGGACCGCGTGTCGGCGGTGCTGATCGACTCGCGGGTGCTGTGCGCCGGCCGTCCGCGGCTGCTGTCGGTCACCACCGTCGGCGACCTGGGGGAAGCCGAGGCGTGGAGCGCCGCGCAGTCCGTCCTTGACCGCCGCACCCTGCGGGAGCTGTCCGGCGAGGGGCCCTGGACGCGCGGCCCCTGGCGGCTGGAGCGGCCCCACGACATCCCCGCGGCGATCCCGGCGAGCCCCTTGGCGCTGACCGCGGACCTGCACGGCGAGGACGGCCGACGGCAGGCCCGGATCCGGATCGGCTGCGAACTCGACCCGCTGGCCGACGCCGTGGTGGCGGCGGCCCGTTCCGGTGCGCGGCGTCTGGTGCTCACCGGACACGCCAGCACGCACGAGATCGCTCCATGGGCCGACGAACTGCTCCCCCTCGCCACCTCGCTGCCCGACACGGTGCGCCGGCTACAGATCGAGGGCCACGGCGTGTTGCTGATCAGCGGCGAGGACGACGAGGCGCTCGGCGCGGCCGATCTCGGCGTCACCGTCACGACACGCGGCGAGCGGCGGGTGTGCTGGTCGGCCGATCTGATCTGCGGCCCCGGGCTGCTCCATGCCTGGCGGGTGCTGCGGGCGCTGGAGGACGCGCGCTCGGTCAGCCGGCGCTCGGCGCGGCTGTCGATGGGCGGTTCCGCGCTCGGCGCGCTCATCGCCGCGGCGGGGACCCGGCCCGCGGTGGCCGGG
>NZ_JAHLEM010000376.1 GCF_018883605.1 Streptomyces niphimycinicus
CCACCCGGCGGCCCACGGCGCGCGCGGTGGCGGGCTGCGTGGCGTCGGCCGAACCGCTGCCGGGCCCGAAGGCGAGCCCCAGACCGGCCGTGGCACCGGTGGCGGCGGTTGCGGCGAGGAAGGTGCGCCGATCGAGGTGGGCGACGGCTGCTGCGGCGGACCGTATGCGGGACATGCGCGATCTCCCCGAGTGGACACGCGGAAACGGGCGGACAGCGACGCTGTCCTCACCTCGGATCGTTGGCATCGGGAATGGCGTGGCGGTGAACGAGGCGGCAACGCAGGTCGCCGATCTCCACACGTGGATCTTGGCGGTAGCAAACGGTCATCGCGCCCTTGTGAACAGGCATTCTCTCGCTCACTCGGCGTTCATCCACGCTGGGAACCGCCCCCGCCGTGGGATAAATCACGGGACGGTAACGGACCCGCCTGAGACACTTGCCAGGAGGGTAGGCGCCTCGAACAGGCACAACCAAGGAAAAGGGCTGATATGAGGATCGGAATCGTCGGAGCGACCGGCCAGGTCGGCGGAGTGATGCGCAGGGTGCTCGCCGAGCGTGACTTCCCGGCCGAGCAACTGCGGCTGTTCGCCTCCGCCCGCTCGGCGGGCCGTACGCTCCCGTGGCGCGGTACCGAGATCACCGTCGAGGACGCCGCCACGGCCGACTACTCCGGTCTGGACATCGTCCTGTTCTCCGCGGGCGGCGCCACCTCCAGGGCGCTGGCCGAGAAGGTCGCCGCACAGGGCCCCGTCGTGATCGACAACTCCTCGGCCTGGCGGATGGACCCCCAGGTGCCCCTGGTCGTCGCCGAGGTCAATCCGCACGCCGCGGTGGACCGCCCCAAGGGCATCATCGCCAACCCGAACTGCACCACCATGGCCGCCATGCCCGTGCTGCGCCCGCTGCACGCCGAGGCCGGTCTCACCGCCCTGGTGGCCACCACCTACCAGGCCGTCTCCGGCTCCGGGCTGTCCGGCGTCGCCGAGTTGGACAGCCAGATCCGCAAGACCGCCGACCGCGCGGCCGAGCTCACCCACGACGGCGCGGCGGTGGACTTCCCCGAGCCCGAGGTGTACGCCCGCCCGATCGCGTTCAATGTGCTCCCGCTGGCCGGGAAGATCGTCGACGACGGGCGGTTCGAGACCGACGAGGAGCACAAGCTCCGCAACGAGAGCCGCAAGATCCTGGAGATCCCGGAGCTGAAGGTGTCCGGCACCTGTGTCCGGGTGCCGGTCTTCACCGGCCACTCGCTCCAGGTGAACGCCCGCTTCGAGCGTCCGATCAGCGTGGAGCGCGCCGCCGAGCTGCTGGCCGCGGCCCCCGGCGTGGCGCTCTCGGAGATCCCGACCCCGCTCCAGGCCGCCGGCCAGGACCCCAGCTATGTGGGCCGGATCCGGGTGGACGAGACGGTCGAGCACGGTCTCGCGCTGTTCCTCTCCAACGACAACCTGCGCAAGGGCGCCGCGCTGAACGCGGTGCAGATCGCCGAACTGGTGGCGGCCGACCTGAGCTGACGTCCACGCCTCGTCCGAGGGGGAGCGGCCGGCCGGCCGTTCCCCCTCGGTGTTCCTCCCGTTCAGCCGCCCGTTGTCCTACCGACGCCGACCGGCCGACGTGCGAGGATGGCCATCCGCCTGACGCATGGCGTACCGCACATGACGAACGGGAGTTAGCCGACGTGCCTGGCACCAACCTCACAAGGGAGGAAGCGCAGCAGCGGGCGCGCCTCCTCACGGTGGACGCGTACGAGATCGAACTGGACCTGAGCGGCGCCCAGGAGGGCGGTACCTACCGCTCCGTGACCACGGTGCGCTTCGACGCCGCCGAGTCGGGCGCGGAGTCGTTCATCGACCTGGTGGCGCCCACGGTGCACGAGGCGGTGCTCAACGGCGAGGCGCTCGACCCGAACGAGGTCTTCAAGGACTCGCGGATCGCGCTGCCGGGGCTGCTGGCCGGGCGCAATGAGCTGCGGGTGGTCGCGGACTGCGCGTACACCAACACCGGTGAGGGGCTGCATCGCTTTGTCGACCCGGTCGACCAGCAGGCGTACCTCTACACCCAGTTCGAGGTGCCCGACGCCCGCCGGGTGTACGCCAACTTCGAGCAGCCCGACCTGAAGGCCACGTTCCAGTTCACCGTGACGGCGCCCGAGGGCTGGACGGTGATCTCGAACTCGCCCGCGCCGGAGCCGAAGGACAACGTCTGGCGGTTCGAGCCGACCCCGCGCCTGTCGACGTATGTCACCGCGCTGATCGCGGGCCCGTACCACAGCGTGCACAGCTCGTACGAGAAGGACGGCCGCTCGGTGCCGCTGGGCATCTACTGCCGTCCCTCGCTCGCGGAGTACCTCGACTCGGACGCGATCTTCGAGGTGACGCGGCAGGGCTTCGAGTGGTTCGAGGAGAAGTTCGACTACGCGTACCCGTTCGCCAAGTACGACCAGCTCTTCGTGCCGGAGTTCAACGCGGGCGCGATGGAGAACGCGGGCGCGGTGACCATCCGCGACCAGTACGTCTTCCGCTCCAAGGTCACCGACGCGGCGTACGAGACGCGGGCCGAGACCATCCTCCACGAGCTGGCCCATATGTGGTTCGGCGATCTCGTCACCATGGAGTGGTGGAACGACCTGTGGCTGAACGAGTCGTTCGCCACCTACACCTCGATCGCCTGCCAGGCCCATGCGCCGGGCAGCAGGTGGCCGCGGTCCTGGACCTCCTTCGCCAACTCCATGAAGACGTGGGCCTACCGGCAGGACCAACTGCCGTCCACCCACCCGATCATGGCCGAGATCAACGACCTGGACGACGTCCTGGTCAACTTCGACGGGATCACCTACGCCAAGGGCGCCTCGGTGCTCAAGCAACTGGTCTCGTACGTCGGGATGGACGAGTTCTTCAGCGGCGTCCAGGCGTACTTCAAGCGCCACGCCTACCAGAACACCCGGCTGTCGGATCTGCTCGGCGCGCTGGAGGAGACCAGCGGGCGCGATCTGAAGACCTGGTCGAAGAAGTGGCTGGAGACGGCGGGCATCAATGTGCTGCGGCCGGAGATCGAGACGGACGCCGACGGCACCGTGACCTCCTTCGCGGTGCGGCAGGAGGCCCCCGCGCTGCCGCCGGGCGCCAAGGGTGAGCCAACGCTGCGGCCGCACCGCATCGCCATCGGGCTCTACAACCTGAACGCGACCGGCAAGCTGATCCGCTCCGAGCGCATCGAGCTGGACGTGGACGGTGAGCTGACCCAGGTGGAGCAGCTCATCGGCGCGAAGCGCTCCGCGGTGATCCTGCTCAACGACGACGACCTCACCTACGCGAAGGTGCGGCTGGACCCGGACTCGCTGGCCGTCGTCACCGAGCACCTGGGCGACTTCGCGGAGTCGCTGCCGCGCGCGCTGTGCTGGGCCTCGGCCTGGGACATGGTCCGCGACGGCGAACTGGCCACCCGCGACTATCTGGCACTGGTGCTCTCGGGCATCGCCAAGGAGTCCGACATCGGCGTCGTCCAGTCGCTGCACCGCCAGGTGAAGCTGGCCCTGGACCTGTACGCGGCCCCGGCCTGGCGCGAGACCGGCCTCGCCAAGTGGACCGAGGCCACGCTCGACCATCTGCGGGCGGCGGCCCCGGGCAGCGACCACCAGCTCGCCTGGGCGCGGGCCTTCACCGCGACCGCCCGCACGGACGCCCAGCTCGACCTGGTCGCCGGGCTGCTCGACGGCACCGAGACGATCGAGGGCCTGGCCATCGACACCGAGCTGCGCTGGGCACTGCTCCAGCGGCTCACCGCCACCGGGCGGGCGGACGAGGGGGCCATCGCGGCGGAGCTGGAGCGCGACAAGACCTCCGCGGGCGAGCGCTACGCCGCGATGGCTCGGGCCGCGCGGCCGACGCGGGAGGCCAAGGCGGAGGCGTGGGCGTCGGTCGTGGAGAGCGACGCCCTGCCGAACGCGGTGCAGGAGGCGGTGATCGGCGGCTTCGTCCAGACCGACCAGCGGGAGCTGCTGGCGCCGTACACGGAGAAGTACTTCGCGGCGGCGAAGGACACCTGGAACAGCCGCAGCCATGAGATGGCGCAGCAGATCGTGGTGGGGCTCTACCCGGCGCTCCAGGTCTCCCAGGAGACCCTGGACGCGACGGACGCGTGGCTCGCGTCGGCCGAGCCCACGGCGGCGCTGAGGCGTCTGATGACGGAGTCCCGAGCAGGCATCGAACGCGCCCTCCGCGCCCAAGCCGCGGATGCCGCGGGCGGCTGACCGGGTTGCGGCGCGGTGCGGGGCCCTGCGCCCCGCACCGCGCCGCCCAGTTGTGGGCAATCGTTCCGCCAGGGGGCACCTCCCAGCGGTAGCTGGGGGAGGGACGGGTGGGCACAACCCGGCTACCGGGCCGCACCCGGCAGCGATGCCTTGGCCGGTGCTCGTCCCTGGTCAACGTTTCGTTGCCGGGTGCGGGCCGGTGGCCCGTTTGTGCCCACCCGTCCCGCCCACGGGACGATTGCCCACAAACTACGCGTCAGCCGGGATCGGGCATG
>NZ_JAHLEM010000377.1 GCF_018883605.1 Streptomyces niphimycinicus
GGCTACCGGGCCGCACCCGGCAGCGATGCCTTGGCCGGTGCTCGTCCCTGGTCAACGTTTCGTTGCCGGGTGCGGGCCGGTGGCCCGTTTGTGCCCACCCGTCCCGCCCACGGGACGATTGCCCACAAACTACGCGTCAGCCGGGATCGGGCATGGCCAGGCCGGCCATCGGGCCGTATTTACGCAGGAGATCCGGGTACGCCTCGGCAGCCACCCGAAGCCACCGCTCCGCCTCCTCCACCCGCCCCAACCCCCGCAACGCTTGCGCCAGCCAGTACGGCGCCTCCTCGTGCTCCCCCTCGCACGCCACCCTGAGCAGCGGCTCGGCCTCACCATAGGCACCGCGCCGAACCATGCTGCGCCCCGCGAGAAACGCGGGCGGCACCAGGCCGCTGCGGGCGGCGCGCACATACCAGCGCTCGGCATGCTGCGGATCGCCGCCCCGCTCCTCCGACGTCCAGCCGAGCCACCACGCGGCCCGCCCGTGCCCGAGGTCGGCCGCCCGGCGGAACCAGATCTGGGCGGTGCGCCGGTCCCCGGCCTCGTCGTGGATACGGCCGATGTCGTACGCGGCCCCGGCATCGCCCTCCGCCGCCGCGGGCTCGAAGTACGGCACCATCCGCAGCCCCGTGGCGCCGCCCACCTCGTACAGCATCCGGCCGAGGGCGAGCAGGGCACGCGGGGTGCCCGCCCTGCGATACCACTCGGCGGCCTCGGGGAGCCGGTACAGCCGGTCGAGCGCGTCGGCGTACGCGCACCAGGCGTCCGGGCCGCCCTCCTCGGCGCGGGCCCGCAGCCCGGGCAGGCGTTCCTCCCACTCGGCGGGCGGCATCCGCTCGGGGTCGGCGCGGATCGCGGCGATGTCCTCCAGCGCCCGGACGATCCGCTCGTCGCCCTCGTCAAACGGCCCCCGGCCCTCCGCATCCATCCCCTCGGCACCCACGAGACCGTCGAGCCCCGTGGCCCGCAGCCACCGTTCCGCCTCGTCCAGCCGCCGCTGCCGTACGCACAGCACGCCGAGGTTGAAGCTGGCCCATATGTGGCCGCCGTCCGCCTCGTCGGCGGTGCGATACCACTCCTCGGCGGTGCGCAGTTCGCCGTTCTCCTCCGCCCAGACGCCGAGGACGTACGCCGCACCGTCGTAGCCCAGCTCATGAGCGCGTTCGACGAGGGCGCGGGCCTCGTCCCAGCGGCTGTCGTCGCGGGCGATGAAGAGGGCCTGGTCCACCAGTGCCTTGGCGCTGCCGACCGCGGCCGCCCGCGCGTACAGCGCCTCGGCCTCCGCGACCATCCGGGGGTAGCGCGCGAACATCGCCCTGCGGTCCGGATCGAGCAGGTCGCGCAGCGCCTCGTACGCCTCCTCGGGGTCGCCCTCGGCCTCGGCCCGGGCGAGGGCCTCGCGCCAGCCGTCCAGGTCGCTCAGCATGTGCTGGATGGCCCGGCGGGTGCGGGTGGCGATGTCGTCACCCCGGGCGGATGCCTCGGCCAGCCGCTCCAGTGCGGTGTCCCATTCGCCTCGGGCGGCCAGCAGCACGGCGCCGTTGGTCGTGCACTCGACGCTGCCGAGCGCGGCCCCGTGCTCGTACCACGTCTCGGCACCGGCCGTATCGCCGGCCTCGTGCAGCAGCCGGGCCAGACCGAACGCACAGCCGCCGTCGCGATCGGCGGCCGTGCGGTACCAGCGCTCGGCCTCGGCGAACTCGCCGCGGTCCTTATGGCAGATCGCGAGCGTGCGCGAGGCGTCCGCGTCCCCGGCGTCGGCGGCCCTGGCCCACCACGGCAGGGCCTCGTCCAAACGGCCCTCGCCGGTGAGGAGTTCGGCGTAGGCCCGGTACGCATCCGGCTTCCCGGCGGCCGCGGCGACCCTCAACCGGGCCTCCTCGGCCGCCGGATCCGGGTCCGGCTCCGGGTCCAGGTCCGGCTCCGGATCCGGCTCGTCAGCAGGCTCCTGATCCGCCGCCATCCGGTCCGCCATGGCGGGCATTTCACCGTGAGCCGCGCCGGACGTCCCTTGCGATGAATGTTCGACCATCACCCGATGGTGCCAGAGTGATCACGAACGTTCGGCACGGGCCCTGCGACGGGCCAGCAGCGCCTCGCGCCGCTCGTCGAACTTGGTGGCCTGATCGTCCAATCCACCCATGTAGAGACCCAGTTCCTCCTGCGCCTTGAGCCCCTCCGGACCGAGCCCGCCGATCTCCAGGACCTTCAGGAACCGCAGCACGGGCTGGAGGACGTCGTCATGGTGGATGCGCAGGTTGTATATACCGCCAATGGCGATCTGGGCGGCGGCGCGCTCGAAGCCGGGCATCCCATGACCCGGCATGCGGAAGTTGACCACCACATCGCGGACTGCGCCCATGGTCTGGTCGGGGGCCAGCTCGAACGCCTTCCCGAGCAGGTTCCGGTAGAAGATCATGTGCAGGTTCTCGTCGGTGGCGATGCGCGCCAGCATCCGGTCGCAGACCGGGTCGCCGGAGTGATGGCCGGTGTTGCGGTGCGAAATGCGGGTGGCCAGCTCCTGGAAGGCGACATACGCCACGGTGTGCAGCATGCTGTGCTGGTTGTCCGACTCGAAGCCCTCGGACATATGCGCCATGCGGAACCGCTCCAGCTCCACCGGGTCGACGGCGCGGCTGGTCAGCAGGTAGTCACGCATCACGATGCCGTGGCGCCCCTCCTCCGCCGTCCAGCGGTGCACCCAGGTGCCCCAGGCGCCGTCCCGGCCGAAGAGGGTCGCGATCTCGTGGTGGTAGCTGGGGAGATTGTCCTCGGTGAGGAGGTTCACCACGAGTGCGATCCGGCCGACGTCGCTGACCTTGGACTGGTCGGGCGCCCATGCCTCACCGCCCATGACACCGTCGAAGTTCCGGCCGTCGCTCCACGGGACGTACTCGTGCGGCATCCACTCCTTGGCGACCGCCAGATGCCGGTTGAGCTCGGTCTCGACCACCTCTTCAAGCGCGTACAGGAGCTGGGTATCGCTCCATACGGCCTGACCGGGGCGGTGGGTGGGGGCGAGTGTCACGGTGGCGCTCCAGGGGACGGGGGCGACGGGCTTTACCTACGGACCCGTAGGTTACGACAGCGTAGGTTAAAGCGAAAATAAACGGCCCGGGGCCTGTGGATGGCACATGGTGAACTCGACGTGACACGGTCGCACTTGGGGATCGGGGGCGGCGGAATGCGGCGCGGCGCGGATGGCCTACCCGGCACGGACCGGCGGCCGGAGCGAAACCGTCCACCCCATATACGACAAAAGCGCCCCGGCCGGATGGACGCTGTTGGTAATTTGCCAACAGCGTCCGGATGGCCGGGGCGCTCCGCAGCGGCGTGCGCGCGCTTCGTCGATCAATCGCCTCAGTCGGTCTGCTTACGGGACTTCCTGTCTCCCGCCATCACCAGACCCGCGATCACCAGGAAGAGGATGATCGGAGCGGCGACATAGAGGCCCAGCGTCTCGGCGACGCTCAGGCCCGGACCCGGGTCGTCACCGTCGTCGCGGGTGAGCGCGAACGCGGGGGACGACATCAGCAGCATCGCCGTCGTCGCGGCGATGACTGCACCGGCGCGCACGGCGTTCTTTTTGACCTTGTTGCTCACGGACTCAAGTTATCCGATGCCCCCTGGCGCCGCGTGCCCGGGGTGGCCTTTACCACCGTGTTGAGATGGCCATGACCGCGGCCTCGGAGGTCGGCTCAGCGGCGGCCCGCCGCGCCGAGGTGGACGGTGGGCGGCAGCAGCCGTGGCGCGGCGCGAGAGGCGAGGACCCGTACCCGCAGCCCGTCGGCGGTGACGGGCGCGGCCAGCGGGTGGATCGAGGCAGCCATGGGGTCGAGGCAGCTACGGCGCGGCGCGACGAGGGGCGAGCCGGGCCACCTCGGCCATCAGCTCGCGCAGCCGGGGCGAGGCGACCAGCTCCTCCAGGGACATCGGGCGCCCCTCGGCGTCGGCGATCGGCAGCCGCCAGTTGGGGTACTGATCCCAGGTGCCCGGCAGATTCTGCGGTCTGCGGTCCCCCACGGCGTCCGGCAGCCATACGCCCACCATCCTCGCCGGGGTGCGCAGCAGAAAGCGGTGGACCGCCTTGACCGCCCCCTCCTCGTCGCCCGGCCCCTCCGGCAGCAGCCCGAGCCGCCCCAGCAGCGCCAGCCACTCGGCGACCTCCACCGCGTCCGCCGCGCGCTCCTCGGCGAGGGGGCGGGTCAGCAGGCCCAGCCGGTGCCGGAGTTCGACATGGTCGCCGGTGAGCCGGGCGGCCGTGCTCGGCAGATCGTGGGTCGTCACGGTGGCCAGGCAGTCGGCGCGCCACTGACCGGGGGACAGCGGCCGGGCCGCGCCCGCTCCGTTGTAGTTCCGCTCGAACCACATCACCGACGTCCCCAGCACCCCGCGCCGCTCCAGCTCCTCCCGCACGCCGGGCTCGACCGTCCCCAGGTCCTCCCCTATGACGACCGTTCCGGCCCGGTGCGCCTCCAGGGCGAGCACGCCGAGCATCGCCTCCGCGTCGTAGCGGACGTAACAGCCCTCGGTCGGCTCACGCCCCTCGGGAACCCACCACAGCCGGAAGAGGCCCATCACATGGTCGATACGGAGCGCGCCCGCGTGCCGTAGGAGGCCGCGCAGCAGATCGCGGTAGGGGGCGTAGCCGGTGGCGGCGAGCACGTCCGGGCGCCACGGCGGCAGGCCCCAGTCCTGGCCCCGGGAGTTGAAGGCGTCCGGGGGCGCGCCGATCGACATGCCGGAGGCGAAGACGTCCTGGAGCGCCCAGGCGTCGGCGCCCGAGGGATGGACCCCGACCGCCAGATCGTGCACGAGGCCGATGCCCATGCCCGCGTCGCGCGCGGCGCGCTGGGCGGCCGCGAGCTGGGTGTCGGTGAGCCAGGCCAGCCAGCAGTGGAAGTCGGTGCGGTCCAGATGCCCGGCCCGCGCCCGGGCGGTGCCGGCGGAGCGCGGATCGGCCAGGCCGCCGGGCCAGGTGCGCCATTGGGGGCCGTGGGTCTCGGCGAGCGCGCACCACAGGGCGTGGTCCTCCAGGGCCTGGCCGCGCTCGGCGAGGAAGTCGCAGTAGGCGGCGCGGCGGCCGGGGCTGAGCGGGACCGTGCGCACCAGCTCCAGCGCCTCGCGCTTGAGGGCCCAGACGGCGTCCCGGTCGATGAGGGCGCCCTCGCGCAGGACGGACGTACGGAGGGCCGCGGCGGCCTCCAGGAGCTGATCGGCCCGCTCCCGGGCGCGGCCGCGCAACTGGACGTACTCGGGCACGTCCTCGATCCGCAGGTGGACCGGGTCGGGGAAGCGGCGCGAGGAGGGGCGGTAGGGCGAGGGGTCGGTGGGCGCGCCCGGGGTGCCGGGGACGGCGGCGTGCAGCGGGTTGATCTGGATGAAACCGGCGCCGAGGGCCCGTCCCGACCAGGCGGCCAGATCGGCCAGATCGCCGAGGTCGCCCATGCCCCAGGAGCGGGCGGAGAGCAGCGAGTAGAGCTGCACCAGAAAGCCGTGGCTGCGGACCGGGGATAACGGCATCCGGTCGGGGGCCACGATGAGGGGGGCGGTGGCGCGGCGGCCGTCGGGGGCCTCGGCGAGCAGGGTATGGGCGCCGGGCGGCAGCGCGGCGAACGCGGTAAGGAGGCCATCGGCGGCGGTGCCCTCCGTAAGAAGGCCACCCGTATGAGCGCCGCCCGTAAGAACGCCACCCGCATGAGCGCCGCCCCTATGAGCGCTGTCTGTGCGGGCCTCCGTAAGGGGGCCGTCGGCCCCACGGGTCCCCGCGGCCGCCCGCCCCCACGTGTGCGGCGCGCCGTCTTCGGGGCGCACCCGCAGCGCCGTGCCCTCGGGCAGGCTCAGGCGTGGCGCCTTGCCGGGGCGCACCACCACGCAGGGGGGCAGCAGTCGGTCGCGCTGCCGGCGCTCATGCCGGTCCAGCGCTTCGCGTACCGATTCGGGGGTCGAGGCGTCCACGCCGAGCGCGGCCAGTACGGCGACCACTGTGTCCCCGGGCACCTGGACGGTGCGGCCCGGGGCGGGCTCGTAGGAGGTGGCGACGCCGTGCAGCTCGGCGAGCCGCGCTCTGCCCATCAGTACTCCATCGGCTCGCAGCCCGCGCCCGCGCCGGTGAGGGCGGCGGTCGGCTCACTTGTCAGGGGACGTTCGGCGGCGAGCGGGGGCTCGCTGGTCAGGGGAACGTTGTCGGCGAGCGGGGGCTCGCTGGTGAGGGGCGCCTCCGTGGCGCTTCCGGACCCGAAGCCGTCCAGGCCGCACAGTCCACAGTCGGGGTCGGAGACCCCGTCGAAGGGATCCGGTTCGCTGGACGCCTCGGGTCCGGGTTTGGACAGGGCGGAAAGCAGAAGCTGAGCTGACGCGGCCACACGGACCTCCGTGGGGTTGTCGGCAGTGGGTCATCTCGAGCCCTACCCGCTCCGGACGGATGCAGACGTAAACGCCCCCCGTACGTGCTGTAGGTCACATGCCCTCTGGGCGGCGATTTCACGGCTGTAAGGGATCGGGAGCACAGAGTTTACGAACAGGACCGCCCTTCGTCCGTCAGACTTGCGCCGGGCGTGCCGCACCCGGCCCCGGTCCGCCCGATGCCTCGCGCACACGGCAATGCCGACAGTTCGGTCGCCCGCGTTGACACCCCCACCGGCCTGGTGGTGGGCTCACGCCCATCGGCGCCATTTCTACGGGGACCGGCTATCTGGATCGAGGAGAGGCCCGTGCAGTTCGGGGGGAAGAGGCCCAGGGCCGCGGGGGCGACGGCCATGGCCGCCGCGGTCATCGGCGGGCTGCTCGGCGGCGCCACCACGGCCGCCGCCGCACCGGTGGAGCACGGCTCCCCGGGCGCCTCCACACCGGAGCGCGAGAGCAGCGACGGCACACCGCCCGTATGGCCGCGCCCTCAGTCGCTGCGGGCACACGGGCCGGAGCTGGCCCTGGGGGACGAGGCCACCCTCATAGCCGACGGCGACGCCGATCCGTACGCCCTGGACGCGCTGCGCGGCCTGCTGCACGACGCGGGGGTGCGCACCGTCAACGAGGCCACACCCGGTGGCAAGGCCCCGACGCGTGGACTGGTGGTGCAGGTGGGCGGCCGGGGCGCGAACAGCGCGCTGCGCGCCCTGCGCGCGCCCGAGCGCGGTGACCTCCCGTCGGGCGGCTATCTCCTGGCCACCGGCCCGGTGGCGGGGCGGCCCACGGTCGCGCTGTCCGGCGTCGGCCCCGACGGTCTCTTCCACGCCGTCCAGACCCTGCGCCAGCTCCTGGTGAAGCGGGCGGGCAAGGGCTCCGCCGTCGCCGGGGTGACCGTCCGCGACTGGCCCGGGACGGCCGTAAGGGGCACGACCGAGGGCTTCTACGGCTCCCCGTGGTCGCACCGCGACCGGCTGGCCCAGCTCGACTTCATGGGCCGCACCAAGCAGAACCGCTATCTCTACGCGCCCGGCGACGACCCTTACCGGCAGGCCCGCTGGCGCGACCCCTACCCCGCCGAGCGGCGCGAGGAGTTCCGCGAACTGGCCACCCGCGCCCGGGCCAACCACGTCACCCTCGGCTGGGCGGTCTCCCCCGGCCAGGAGATGTGCTTCTCGTCCTCGAAGGACCTCAAGGCGCTGCTGCGCAAGGTCGACGCCATGTGGGCGCTCGGGGTGCGCTCCTTCCAGTTGCAGTTCCAGGACGTCAGCTACAGCGAGTGGCACTGCGACGCCGACGCCGACACCTTCGGCTCCGGCCCGGAGGCCGCCGCCACCGCACAGGCCAAGGTGGCAGGCGCCCTCGCCCGCCATCTGGCGGACCGCTACCCCGGCTCGGCCCCGCTGTCCCTGATGCCGACCGAGTACTTCCAGGACGGCGACACCGAGTTCCGGCGCGCGCTGTCCGGTGCGCTCGACGACCGCGTGGACGTCGCCTGGACCGGGGTGGGGGTGGTGCCCAGGACCATCACCGGCGGTGAGCTGGCCGGTGCCCGGTCGGCGTTCGGCCACCGCCTGGTCACCATGGACAACTACCCGGTCAACGACTGGGCGCAGGACCGGATCTTCCTCGGCCCGTACACCGGCCGCGACCCGGCGGTGGCCACCCAGTCCGCGGCGCTGCTGGCCAACGCCATGGAGCAGCCGACCGCCTCCCGGATCCCGCTGTTCACCGCCGCCGACTTCGCCTGGAACCCGCGCGGCTACCGCCCCCAGGAGTCCTGGCAGGCGGCCATCGACGACCTCGCGGGCCCCGACGGCAAGACCCGCGCCGCCCTGCGCGCCCTCGCCGGGAACGACGCCTCCTCGATGCTCGGCGGCGACGAGTCCGCGTATCTGCGCCCGCTCCTCGACGCCTTCTGGACGGCCCTGGCCGGTACGGACGTGGGGCGGCTGGAGCGGTCCGGGGACCGGCTGCGCGACGCCTTCCGGACCATGCGTGAGGCCCCCGAGCGGCTGTCCCGCATGCTGGGCGACGATGTGCGGCCCTGGCTGGACCAGCTCGGCCGGTATGGCGACGCGGGCGTGCGGGCCGTGGACATGCTCACCGCTCAGGCGCACGGCGACGGAGCGGCCGCCTGGCAGGCCCGGCTCGCGGTGGAGGCGCTGCGCGAGAAGATCGGGGACAGCCGGGTCACGGTCGGCAAGGGCGTCCTCGACCCCTTCCTCGCCAAGGCCCTGACGCGGGCGGACGCCTGGTCGGGCGTGGACCGGACCCCGAAGCAGGGGCTGCGGACCGGCAAGGACGACCACGCGGCGGCCGACGGTAAGGCGGCCACGGAGGTCGCCTCGCCCGGCCGCCCGGTCACCGTGCGCTTCGGCCGCACCCGCCCGCTCTCCGCCGTCTCCGCGCTCACCGCCCGGGTCCGGAACGGCTCACCGGGCACCGTCGAGGCGCATGTCCCCGGTAAGGGCTGGCGCAGCCTCGGCGCGCTCTCGGGCAGCGGCTTCACCCAGGTCAGGGCGGCGGACGGGGACAAGGACCTGCTGGCGGACGCGATCCGGCTGAGCTGGCCGACCGGCACCACCCCGCCGGCCGTGCACGAGATCACCCCCTGGTTCGGCGACACCCCGGACGCCGAGCTCACGCTGTCCCACAAGACGGCGGACGCGGAGATAGGCGGCGGCGCGGCCGTCGTCGAGGCCCAGTTGGTCTCGCACCGCCCCGGCGATGTGAACGGCGACCTTACGGTGAAGGCGCCGCACGGCATCACCGTCCGCGCCCCCGGCGGGGTGACGGCCCCGCGCGGCGGCGCGGTGACCGCCCGTCTGGAGATATCGGTGGCCCAGGGCACCAAGGCGGGCAGCTACTCCGTTCCGGTCCGCTTCGGAACGGAGGAGCGCATGCTGACCGTAAGGGCGTTCCCGCGCGCCGACGGCCCGGACCTGGCGCGTGCGGAGGGCACCAAGGCGACCTCGTCCGGCGACGAGACCGCCGACCTCCCGGCGTCCGCCGCGATCGACGGCAAGGCGGACACCCGCTGGTCCTCCCGGCCGGAGGACGGTGCCTGGCTCCAACTGGAGCTGGCCCACCCGGCCCGGATCGGCCGTCTCGTGCTGAACTGGCAGGACGCCTACGCCGCCCGCTACCGCGTCCAGGTCTCCGGGGACGGCCGCATCTGGCGCGACGCGGCGACGGTCGCCCATGGGAAGGGCGGGCGGGAGTCGATCGGCATGGACGCCCCGGGCACGCGCTTCATCCGCGTCCAGGGCGTCGAGCGCGCCACCCGCTTCGGCTACTCCCTCTGGTCGGTCGCCGCCTACGCGGTGCGGAAGGACTAGCCCACACACCACGTGGCAGGGCTCCGCCCCTGAGGCAGAGCCCCGCCACCCAGCCCCTCCAGCGCCACCCAGCCCCTCCGGCGCTTGAGGAGCGGGGTCTGGGGCGGAGCCCCAGTTGAGGGAAGAGGCGGGGAGGGGAACAGCCCGCCGCAGGCGCCAAGCCCCGCCGGACACCCCCTAAGCGGAGGGATGGGGAC
>NZ_JAHLEM010000378.1 GCF_018883605.1 Streptomyces niphimycinicus
GGAGCGGGGTCTGGGGCGGAGCCCCAGTTGAGGGAAGAGGCGGGGAGGGGAACAGCCCGCCGCAGGCGCCAAGCCCCGCCGGACACCCCCTAAGCGGAGGGATGGGGACAGGCCCCAGGGGCTCCCGCGAGCAGACACAGTAATGGCCCGGTCTCTCAGGCAGATTTGCCGTCGATCCGGGCCATGGCGTCTTCCGCGCCGTATGCCTGAAGGTATGGCAGCCAGCGCGGGTCCCTATGCCCCGTGCCGATGATCCGCCACGCGAGCCCCGAAGGCGGCGCGGGTTGATGGCGCAGCCGCCAGCCGATCTCGGCGACATGGCGGTCTGCTTTGACATGGTTGCAGCGACGGCACGCGGCGACCACGTTTTCCCAGGTGTGCTGCCCGCCACGGCTGCGCGGGATGACGTGATCGACGCTGGTTGCGACGCCACCGCAGTACGCGCATCGACCGCCGTCGCGGGCGAACAGCGCGCGGCGGGTGAGCGGGACGGGGCCGCGAAAGGGCACCCTCACAAAGCGCTTCAGCCGGACGACGCTGGGTGCGGGGATCGCGCGGGTAGCGCTGTGCATCAGGGCGCCTGAGTCCTCGAGGCTGATGGCCTTGTCATTGAGGACGAGTACGAGCGCGCGGCGGAGCGGTACGACGCCGAGGGGCTCGTACGACGCGTTGAGGACCAGGACATGCGGCACGGGGGCCTCCTTGTACGCCGGCGGCGCGTGGCTCGCGCCGGGACGATCTCCCCCAGTTTCCCCTGAACCCTGGCCGGAACGCCACTATCACCGGGTTAACGGTTGAGAGGCATTTCCGCGTACCGCGCGTATACCGCCCGCGCGCGGTAGGGGCGGCGGCCCCTTGACCACCGTCCCGACGGCCTTACGGCGCCCTCGCGCGCGCAGTGGGCGAGGGCGGGACACCCGACGGAGTGGCAAGAATCACGGGACCGTCCGGGCGGTGCCGCCGCCCGGCCCCGACCGGGGCAGAAGGTGGAATTGCGGCCTCCGACCCCGCTCATACGCGCCCCCTGAGCACCCTCGCGCGCTCTCGAACACAGGAACGGCGCGCCTCGCGCCCGGCTACTGTGTCAGAGGTTGCGCGCGCGGGTGATCCGTGCGGGCATGTCGCATACGAAGGGTTTCTGCTGTGTTCTGGTCCGCTGCTCTGGCCGCAGACTCGACGCCTCGTCCCACGACTCTCGACGATGCGCAGAAGAGCGCCACGAACGCCGCGGGCTGGGTGGAGGAGAACTGGTCCACCTGGCTCGGCATCGGCCTGCGCATAGCTCTGATCCTGATCATCGCCTTCGTGCTCCGGTCCGTCGTCCGGCGGGCGATCACCAAGCTGATAGAGCGCATGAACCGCACGGCCCAGGCCGTCGACGGCACCGCGCTCGGCGGGCTGCTGGTCAATGTGGAGCGGCGGCGACAGCGGTCCGCGGCGATCGGCTCGGTGCTGCGCTCCGTCGCCTCGTTCATGATCATGGGCACCGCGGCGCTGATGATCCTCTCCGCGTTGCAGATCAATCTGGCGCCGCTGCTGGCCAGTGCCGGGGTCGCGGGTGTGGCGATCGGTTTCGGCGCCCGCAATCTGGTCACCGACTTCCTCTCCGGTGTCTTCATGATCCTCGAGGATCAGTACGGGGTCGGCGACACGGTCGACGCCGGGGTGGCCTCGGGCGAGGTGATCGAGGTCGGGCTGCGCGTCACCAAGCTGCGCGGGGACAACGGCGAGATCTGGTACGTGCGCAACGGCGAGGTCAAGCGGATCGGCAACCTCAGCCAGGGCTGGGCGACGGCCGCGCTCGATGTCCAGGTCCGGGCCGAGGAGGATCTGGATCACGTCCGCTCCGTGATCACGCAGGTCGGTGTGGACATGGCCAAGGACGAGCCGTGGAACGAGCGGCTGTGGGAGCCGATCGAGGTCCTGGGGCTCGACGCGGTCTATCTGGACTCGATGATCGTCCGGGTGTCGGGGCGGACCATGCCCGGCAAGTCGCTCGGGGTCGAGCGGGAGCTGCGCTGGCGGATCAAGAAGGCGCTGAACGAGGCGGGCATTCAGCTCGTCGGCCGGCCCCTGGACCCGGAGCTTCAGACCGAGGGCGTCGATCCTTCGGCCACCACGGCGGCGCCGTCGGCGCTGTCCAACCCGGACTCGCCGCAGTCCACGGCGGCCAGCCCGCTCTCCTCCCCCGGCGGTCCGGCCGCCACTTCCTCCGCGACGGTGCCGCCGCCCGCGCAGAAGTAGGCGCACCGCACGCCCAGAGGCAAGCGCGCCGCACACCCAGAAGCAGGCGCGCGGCGGACACGCCAGGGCTCCCGCCCCTCGGAGGGACGGGAGCCCGATGGGAACCGTAAGGAGCTCAGGCCCGGCTCAGCGGCGGTGGTGTCCGCCGAACGAGCCGAGGTAGCCGGCCGCGGGGGTGCCCACGCCGGTCACATCGTCGTAGCCCACGACCGCGTGCAGCGAGCTGTCCCGGCCGAGGCTGCGCAGCGAGGTCACCAGCCCGTCGGAGTCGTCGTGGCTGTTGACGTAGTCGACCCGGACCACGCCCAGCGAGACACCGGCGCCCAGCGGGTGGTCGGTCACATCGTGGTACGAGGCGGTGCCGTACCGGTCGTACAGCGACGGGTTGGCGAAGCCGATCGGCTGGCCGCCACGCGCCTGCTGGGCGAGCGCCTGGACACCGGCGATCACGGGCGCGGCCAGCGAGGTGCCGCCGATGCGGTACTCGCCGTACTGGAGCGAGCCGTCCGGGAAGCTCTGCGTCTGGCCCACCAGGAAGCCGGTGTTGGGGTCGGCCACGGCCGCGACGTCCGGGGTCACCCGCTGCTTGGCGGTGCCGCCATTGGCCAGAGCGAGCGAGTCCGGCACCACTCCGCGCTGGTAGAAGGGCTGGGCGACGGTCTTGCTGGTGCCGCCGCCGGCGCCGGAGGTGTACCCGCCGGGCAGCGCGTCCCAGTTGGTGCCGTCGGCCGAGAGGTTGGCCTTGGTGGTGCCCCAGCCGGTCTCCCACTGGTACTTGTCGCCCTTGCCGACGGCCAGGGAGGTACCGCCGACCGCCGTCACCCACGCCGAGTTGGCCGGGGTGTCGACCTGCTTGGTGCCGGTGGAGGCCACGTTGTCGCCGTTGTCACCGGAGGAGAAGTAGAAGCCGATGCCCTCGACCGCGCCCTGCTGGAAGATCTGGTCGTAGGCGGCGGCCACATCCGGCGTCTCGTTGGCCTCCACATCGCCCCAGGAGTTGGAGACGATGTCGGCCAGCCGGTTGTCGACGACCTTGGCGAGCGAGTCGAGCAGATCGTCGTCGGTGCAGGAGGCTCCGCCGACGTAAGTGATGTCGGCCGCGGGCGCCACCGCGTGCACCGCCTCGACGTCGAGGGTCTCCTCGCCGTACCAGCCGCCCGCGTCGCACTCCTCGGTGTTCCGGTAGTCGGCCGGCAGCACCTGCGTCAACTGGCCCTTGCGGTAGGCCGGATCGCCGTTGCGCTGAGCGTACTTGGCGGCGTCCGCGGCGATCGTCGGCGAGGCGAAGGCGTCGGTGATGGCGACGGTGACACCCTTACCGGTGTTACGGCTCTTGGCGCCGTAGGCGGCGCGCAGTTGCTTGCCGGTGTACCCCTTGATCGCGTACGGCTGCTTGGCGCCGTACGCCGACGGCAGGCTCCGGTTGGTCCGGGAGCCGTAGGAGGTGGAGAACGGCCCGGCGTTCTTGAAGACCGGTCCGGGGGGCGGGAGGGTCTCGTCGTGCTTGGCCCGCTTGGGCGCGTTGTCCAGGCCGACGACGGTCAGCACGGCGCCATGGAGCGAGGCGGGCACGGTGGCCGCGTTCGACGGCGCCCGGTAGACCGTGCCGTCCTTGGTGTAGTTGTGGAGCTGGGTGCCGAACGCCCGCTCGGCGGCGGCGACTTCGCCGGTGACGGACAGATAATGCTGGTTGCCGCCGGTGACTTCGAGCCCGGCGCCCTTCAACCAGGCGGTCACGGCGTCCTTCTGTTGCCGTGTCGCTCCGAAACGTGCCTGGGTCTGCCGGGCCGAGAGATACCTGCCGTAGTGCGGCGAGGAGGGGTCGGAGACGGCCTTCGCGTAGTCGGCCAGCCCCTTGGCGTCCCGTCCGGCGAGGTAGACGCGGGCGGTGACCTTATTGCCGTCATCGGTGGCGCCGCGGTCCGAACGCACCGTCGCCCAGGTGGGCTTGGTGCCGCTCAGGGTGTCACGGCCATGTGGTGCGGAGTCGGCCTGGGCCGTGGGTATGCCCAGTGCCAGCGCACCGGCCACCAACGGCAGCGCCGCCGCCAGCCCCAAGGCCGTGCGCTGTCTGGAACGGGCCGCGCGCTTCCGGGAAGAAGAAGATCTCACCAAACCCCCTGCGATACGAGTAGTCGCATTCCGGTGGGGGCCGACGATCACAGCCACCCCACCGGAGGCCACTCTTACGGTGACTTGTCCATGCCAGGTACATGCGAGATCCATCTCTTCGCCAAGAAGCCGCCAAGGAAAGCCCACCCATCACCCATTGACGCCACCCCGGTCCGCCCCCTAGCTTGCTGTTCATCAATAGGAAACTTTCTTAACAGAGTGAGGACGGGGGCAGCACATGGCCGCACCACCCGGCAGCAGCACGCAGGGCGGCACGCCCGGAACCCCCCGCGTCCTCCGCGCCATGAACGACCGCGCCGCACTGGAGCTGCTGGCCGCGCACGGGCCGCTCACCCGGACCCGGCTCGGGGAGCTGACCGGGCTGTCCAAGCCCACCGCCTCCCAGTTGCTGACCCGCCTGGAGTCCGTCGGCCTGGTCCGCACGACCGGCAATGTCACCGGACGGCCGGGGCCCAACGCGCAGCTCTACGAGATCGATCCGGCAGCCGCCCATGTGGCCGCGCTCGCGGTCGACCAGGAGGGCATCACCGCCGCCGTCGCCGACATCACCGGCCAGGTGGCCGGTGAGCACCGGGTGACGGCTCCGGCGACCGACGAGACCCTCACCAACCGGACCGGAGAGCTGGTCGCCGAGGCGGTGGACGGCGCGCTGGCCGCCGCCGGGCTCGGCCGCGACGATCTCCACTCCACCGTGATCGGCACCCCCGGCGCGCTCGACCCGCGCACCGGGAAGCTGCGCTACGCCCCGCATCTGCCCGGCTGGCAGTCCCGCACCCTGCGGGACGAGCTGGCCGAGGTGCTGCACACCCCGATCGTCATCGAGAACGACGTCAACCTCGCCGCCATCGCCGAACAGCACCATGGCACCGCCCAGGACTTCGACGACTTCGCGCTGGTCTGGGCCGATGAGGGGGTCGGCGCGGCCATCGTGCTCGGCGGCACCCTGCTGCGCGGCGCCACCGGCGGGGCCGGGGAGATCGGCTATATGCCGCTGCCGGGCGCCCCGCTGGCCCGGGGCGGACCGGACGCCGCCGCCCGGCCGGACGGGGGCGGGGGGTTCCAGATGCTGGTCGGCTCGCCCGCCGTCGTGGAGCTGGCCCGCGATCACGGGATCGACGCGCCCACGGCCACCAAGGCACTCGCCACCGCGCTGCGCACCCCCGGCGCGGGCGACGAGGTGCTGACCGAGCTGGCCCGGCGGCTGGCCAGCGGGCTGGCCTCCGTCGTCGCCGTGGTCGACCCGGAGCTGGTCGTCCTTTCGGGTGAGGTTGCCCAGGCCGGCGGGGAGCGCCTGTGTCAGCTTGTCGAGGCCGAGATGACCGGTCTCGCGCTGCCCCGCCCGCAGTTGCGGATCAGCGAGATCGAGGGGGATCCGATTCTCATCGGCGCACTGCGGACGGCGGTCGCCGATGCCCGTCAGACCGTTTTCGACACCGCCCGATTCGACGCCTGATTCACCGTCCCACTCTCCCCGTACATCCTCGTTTCTCCCCGTACTTCCTCGTTCATCATCCGGCGCCCGCACCGCCGCTTCCCCCTGCCGTCCCCCGTACCGCAGTAAAGGAAGTCCCCCATGCCACGAAAACTGGCCGCTCTCGCGTCGGTGCTGAGCGCCGGCGCCCTCCTTCTGACGGGCTGCGCCAATCCCAGTACCGGCAGCGCAGAGGACGATCCGACCAAACCCGTCACGCTGAAGTTCTGGCACGGCTGGTCGGAGAAGAACGAGGTCAAGGCGATCGATGCCAGCATTGCCCGGTTCGAGAAGCTCCATCCCAATATCAAGGTGAAGGCGACCGGGAATGTCACCGACGCCACCGTGAACCAGGCGCTGCGGGCCGGCGGAAGCGATGCCCCCGATGTGGTCTCCTCCTTCACCACCAACAATGTGGGGCAGTACTGCTCGTCCGGGATGTGGGTGGACCTCAATCCGTTCATGAGGAAGACCGGGCTGGACAAGGCCAAGGTCTTCCCGAAAACGCTGCTGGACTACACGAGCTACGAGGGCGACCAGTGCGCCCTCCCGCTGCTCGCCGACGCGTACGGCATGTACTACAACAAGGACGCCTTCGCGGAAGCGGGCATCAAGCGGCCGCCGCGCACCATGTCGGAGCTGCGGCGCGACGCCGTCAAGCTGACCAAGCGCACCAAGGGCGGCGGCTATGAGCGGGTCGGCTTCATGCCCAATTTCCGGCTCTACCAGAACAGCCCGGACCGGCTCTTCGCCCAGTGGGGCCCGTCCTATTTCGGCAAGGACGGCAAGGCGCGGCTGGCGAAGGAGAAGGCGGCCAAGGAGTTCTACGCCACCACCCGGGAGCTGGCCCGGAGCCAGGGCGGCTATGGCCCGCTGGAGACGTTCCGCACCTCCTTCGGCGATGAGATGTCGTCGCAGAACGCCTTTCTCACCGGAAAGCTCGCCATGCACCTGGACGGCGAATGGCGCGGGCTCTTCATGGAGGGCGCCAAGTTCAAATGGGGCACCGCTCCGCTGCCCGTGCCCGACGACCGGCCCGAAACCTATGGCCGGGGCTATCTCACCGGCACCGTGGTCGGCATCGCGCACTCCAGTACCCACCAGAACGCCGCCTGGGAGCTGGTGAAGTTCCTGACCGCCGACACCGATCAGGTGGTCGCCTTCGCCAACGCCATTCACAATGTGCCGTCCACCAAGGCGGCGCTCACCTCCCCGAAACTGGACTCGAATCCCACCTTCCGGGCCTTCCTCGATATCGCGCAGAACCGCTACAGCACCGCCCTGCCGCCCTCGATCAACGGCGGTCAGTACGTCACCTCGCTACAGGACTTCTCCTACGGCGTCGAGGCGGGCAAGGTGCACGATCTGGACGCGGGGCTACGGAAACTCGATGACGAGATAGACGCCGACAATCTCCAGGCACAGAACTGACGGAGTGCGATATGGCCACCTTGACGAACGCCCCCGCGCTGCGCCGCAAAGCACGGCGAGAGCGGCTGCGCACCCTCGGTTTTCTCTCCCCCTGGCTGGTCGGCTTCACCGTCTTCTTCGGCTATCCGCTGCTCGCCACCGTCTACTTCTCGTTCATGCACTACAACCAGATCGAGGCCCCGACCTTCGTGGGGCTGCGCAACTGGCGTTATGTGCTGGAGCAGATGCCGCTGTTCGGACCGGCGCTGTGGAATACGCTCTGGCTGGTCGTGGTCATGGTCGCGCTGCGGGTCGTCTTCGGCCTGGGCATCGGGCTGCTGGTCACCAAAATCAAGTCCGGGGTGGGATTCTTCCGCACCGCCTTCTATCTGCCGTATCTCGCCCCTCCGGTGGCGGCCACCGTCGCCTTCGTCTTTCTGCTCAATCCCGGTACCGGCCCGGTGAACGACATCCTGGGGAATATCGGGATCCACGCGCCGAACTGGTTCAACGACCCGGCCTGGGCCAAGCCGTCCCTCGTCCTGCTCTCCCTGTGGGGCATCGGGGATCTCATGGTCATCTTCATGGCGGCCCTGCTGGATGTGCCCAAGGAGCAGTACGAGGCGGCCGAGCTCGACGGGGCCGGGGCGCTCCACAAGTTCCGCTATGTGACCTGGCCGTCGATCACCCCGATCGTGATGTTCGCGGTCGTGACGGGTGTCGTCCAGACCATGCAGTACTACACCCAGGCGCTGGTCGCCGGAAAGCTCGCCTCCGGGGTCAGCGTCGGGCCCGGATCGGTCATCCAGCCCGGCTATCCCGACCACTCCACGCTCACCGTGCCGCAGCTCGTCTACTCGCTCGGCTTCCAGAACTTCAACACCGGAGCCGCCTGCGTGCTCTCGCTCGTGCTGTTCGCGATCGCGATGGCCGTGACGACGCTGCTGATGCGCAAGCGTGCCGGACTGCTGTCGGCCGAGGACTGAGCCGAGGACTGAGAGGACCGATCCGCCATGACCGCCACCACCGCCCTCTCGGCGCCGTCCGCGCCCGCGCGGCCCGCCGCCGGCCGCTCCCCGGCCCCCGCCG
>NZ_JAHLEM010000379.1 GCF_018883605.1 Streptomyces niphimycinicus
GTGGCGGCGGCACCTGTGCGCGCTCGCGCCCGGGAGGCCGCCGGTGCTGCTGTCCGTGGGGGCGTGGGGCGCCGGGACACGGGTGGTGGACACGGCGCGGCTGGTGGCCGGGGCGGGGTATCTGCCGGTGGTGCTGTGCGGCCGGGACGAACGGCTGCGCGCCGAGCTGTCGCGCCGGCCGGAGGTGGCCGCCTTCGGCTGGGAGCGGGACATGCCCGGTCTGCTGGCCGCGGTGCGGGCCGTGGTGGACAACGCGGCCGGTCAGACCGCGCTGGAGGCGCTGGCCACCGGGGTGCCCGTGATCGGCTACCGCCCCATCCCGGGCCATGGCCGCGAGGGCGTCCGGCGGATGGCCGCGCTGGGGCTCTCGGACCATGCCCGGGACTCATGGGAGCTGGTGCGGATGCTCGACGCGCTCACCGAGCCCTGCGCGTGGCGGGAGCGCCGTATCGCGACGGGCCGCGGGCTCTTCGCGGATGACGCCGCCGTCCGGCTGACCGGGGCGGTCGCGCGGACGGCGGCGTCGGGCTGAGTTCGTCGAAGGCTGGGCTTCTAAGAACCCCACCCGGTTTCGGCCCTCGGGTCCCTAGCCCGCCTTCTTGACGAACTCGCTGGTGTACGTCTTCTTCAGGTCCACCGTGGCGTTCTTCAGGTTGGGGTTGAACGCCTTGAGGACGCGCTCGACCGTCGCCGGGCCGTCCGCCGGCATCACCCCGTCCTTGGTGAACATCGGCAGAGTGCTCTTGATGGCCTCCACGTAGAGCTTCGCACCGCCCTGCGCGTAGTCGCTCGGCATCTTGGCGGCGATGTCCTCGGCCGAGTGGGTGGACATCCACTTCAGGGTCTTCACAAAGGCGTTGGCCAGCTTCTGGACCGTGTCCTTGTGGCCGTTCACCCAGTCGGTGTTCATGTAGAGCGAGGAGGAGGGGTACAGACCGCCGAGCGCCTGCTTGGATCCCTCGGGTGTGCGCATGTCGATCAGGACCTTGCCGATCTTCTGGTCCACGATCTGGGCGACTGTGGGATCGGTCGTCATACCGCCCTGGATGGAGCCCTGCTTGAGGGCCGAGATGAAGGTCTGGCCCGCGCCGACCGCCACCGGGGTGAACTCGCTGGTCTTCACGCCGCCGTCGACCGCGAGGTACTTGGTCAGGAAGTCCGTGGAGGAGCCCAGACCGGTGACACCGAGCTTCTTGCCCTTGAAGTCCTTGGGCGACGCCATCTCGTCCGCCGCCTTGTTGGAGACCACCTCGACCTCACCGGGGGCCTGGGCGAGCTGGACGACGGACTCCACCTGCTTGCCCTTGACCTGTAGATCGAGGGTGTGGTCGTAGAAGCCGACGACACCCTGGACATCGCCCGCGATCAGCGAGGTGGTGGCCTGCACCCCGGCGGGCTCGGTGAGCAACTGGACCTCGAGGCCCTCCGCCTTGAAGTAGCCGAGCCGCTGGGTGAGCATCGCGGGCATGTAGATGACCTTGTCCAGGCCACCCACCATGATCTTGACCTTGCCGTTCTCGCCGCCGGAGGCGCTGGAGTCACCTCCGCAGGCGGTGAGGGTGGTCAGAGCGAGCGCCGCGGCGACCGCGGCCGCGGAGAACTTGGCACTACTGCGCATGGGTCACGTCCTTGTGAGCGGTGATGAGCTGGGAAGAAGGAGGCGGGGGCTCAGCGGTCTTCGCCGGGCTGGGCGGGCTTCCAGCGGAAGAGCCGTTTCTCCAGGAAGGTCAGCAGCCCCTCGGCGAGCAGGGCCACCACGGCGAGGATCACCATGGCGGCGTACACACCGGCGGCGTTGAAGGTGCCCTGCGAGGAGGACACCAGCAGGCCGAGCCCCTTGGTGGCGCCGATGTACTCGCCGACGATGGCGCCGATGAGGGCGAAGCCGAAGCTGACATGGAGGCTGGTGAAGATCCACGAGGTGGCGGAGGGAATGACCACCTGGAGGGTGACCTGGCGGTTGCTCGCACCGAGGATCCGGGAGTTGGCCACCAGGTTGCGGTCGACCTCCCGGGCGCCCTGGAAAGCGTTGAAGAAGACGGGGAAGAAGACCAGGACGACGGCCGAGGCGACCTTCGAGGCCGGGCCGAGGCCGAACCAGATCAGGAAGATGGGCGCGAGGACGATACGCGGCAGCGCGTTGAGCACCTTGATGTACGGGCCGAGCACATCGGCCAGGAAGGCGACCCGGCCGAACGCGATCCCCAGGACCACACCGGCCACGACGCCGATGCCCCAGCCCAGGAGCGCCTCGTAGAGCGTGTACCAGATCTGCTCCCACAGCGAGCCCTGTGCGGTGCCGTGCAGCGCCCACTGCTTGAGCTGGTCCCAGATCTTGGAGGGCATCGAGAAGTTGAAGGGGTCGATGACGGCGGCGCGGGCCAGCCATTCCCACAGCCCGATGACACCGAGGAGCACCAGGGCGCGGCTGGTCTGGACGAGGATCGCGCGGTTGCGGGCGGCGCGTGCCCGGGCCCTGGTGCGCGTGCCGGGTGTTTTGTCGAGGGCGGGCGCGGCCGTGGCGGATATGGTCTCAGGCATCGACGGCACCCCTCTCGCGGGTGATACGGACCTCTTCGCCGAGCGAGGACCAGATCTCCCGGTAGATCTCCACGAACCGCGGCTCCAGCCGCACCGACTCGACCTTGCGGGGCCGGGGCAGATCGATCTCGAAGACCTCCTTGACGGTGGCCGGTCCGGCCGTCATCACGACGACCTTGTCGGCCAGGGCGATGGACTCCTCCAGGTCGTGGGTGACGAAGACGACGCAGGCGCCGGTCCCCGCCCACAGCTCCAGCAGTTCGTCCGACATCAGCGCACGGGTCTGCACATCGAGCGCCGAGAACGGCTCGTCCATGAGCAGGATCTCGGGGTCGTTGACGAAGGTCGCCGCGAGCGCCACGCGCTTGCGCTGACCGCCGGAGAGCTGATGCGGATAGCGGTCCTCGAAGGAGGAGAGGCCGACCCGGGCCAGCCACTCGCGGGCCCGCTCCTTGGCCTCCGGCTTGGGCACACCGCGGAACCGCGGGCCGGCCATCACATTCGACAGCACGCTGCGCCAGGGGAACACCGCGTCCTGCTGGAAGACGAAGCCGACGTTGGAGGCGATGCCGCGGACCGGTTCGCCGGCCACCAGCACCTCACCCTCGGTGGGCTCCTCCAACCCGCTGACCAGCGTCAGTGTCGTGGACTTTCCGCAACCGGTGGGCCCGACGACGGCGACGAACTCACCGGGCCCAACCGTCAGGTCGAGATCCCTGACCGCGGTGTGGAGGGCCCCGGACGGTGTCCGGAACGCCTTGCTCGTTCCCCGCAGCTCGATGGCGGGGCTGGTGTGGCTGCTCATGGCCGGGAGGCTAGAAGTGACCCGGGCCACAGCGGCAGTCTTCTGGGCACAACCCGCTGTTGCGCGCACAAACCCTGTTCTGCTCGTTTTGCTCGCGCCCTGGCAACGAATACGCCACGGGGACTGGGCATACGCCTCGGGCACCTTTACGGTGCGTTCACAGCACCATAAACGGACGAAGTACTACCGCTCGCGCACGGGACCACACGGGATGGGCGAGACAGGAGACAGGGGGCCCATCATGCGCATCCGATGGCCTCGGCGTGTCTCCGGCCAGGTGCTCGCCGCGCAGCTTTCCATCACCGCCGGGGTGATGGTGCTGGCGACCGCGCTGTTCCTGGCCCCGCTCAGCTCCGAGATCGACAACCAGGCGATGCACCAGGCGCTCGCCATAGCCCAGACCACCGCGGCCGATCCGGACATCGCGCGGGACCTCGCCGCCACCGACCCCACCCCCTCGGGTCCGGTGCAGCGGGCGGCCGAACGGATCCGCCGGGCCACCGGGGCGCTGTACATCGTGGTGATGGACTCCCGGGGGGTGCGCTGGTCGCACACCACCACCGCCCGGATCGGCGAACACGTCTCCACCGATCCTGGCGAGGCGCTCTCGGGCCGGGAGGTCCTTCAGATCGACGTGGGGACGCTCGGCCGCTCGGCCCGCGCCAAGGTGCCACTGCGCTCCGGGGACGGACGGCTTATCGGGGCGGTGTCGGTGGGCATCGGCTACGGCAGCGTGCGCGATCAGTTGCTGGCGGCGGTGCCCCGGCTGCTGCTGTACGCGGGGGCGGCGCTCGGGGTGGGTGTTCTGGCGGCCATCGCCGTCTCGCGCCACCTGCGCCGCCGTACGCACGGTGTCGCGTTCGCCGACATCTCGGCGCTGCTGGACGAGCGGGAGGCGATGCTGCACGGCATCCGCGAAGGCGTGGTGGCCTTCGACCGGCACGGCCGGATCCGCCTGATCAACGACGAGGCCGGGCGGCTGCTCGGGATCCGCCCGGACGCCACCGGCCGCACCCTGGAGGAGTCACTGCCACCGGGCCGTACCACCGATGTGCTGGCGGGGCGGGTGGACGGGGCGGATCTGCTGACGGTCAGCGGTGCCCGGGTGCTGGTGGCCAACCGCATGCCGACCGAGGACGGCGGGGCGGTGGCGACCCTGCGCGACCGCACCGAGCTGGAGTTGCTGGGCCGCGAGCTGGACAGCACCCGCGGGCTGCTGGACGCGCTGCGCGCCCAGGACCACGAACACGCCAACCGGCTGCACACCCTGCTGGGGCTGCTGGAGCTGGGGCTGCACGAACGCGCGGCACAGTTCGTGGCCGAGCTCACCAACGCCCGGCGGGCCTCGGCCGAGCAGATCTCCGAACGGGTACACGATCCGCTGCTGTCGGCGCTGCTGGTCGGCAAGTCGGCCATCGTGGCCGAGCGCGGCGTGGCCCTGCGGATCTCGCCCGCGACCCTGCTGCCCGGGCGGGTGGTCGATCCGCGCGATCTGGTGACCGTGCTCGGCAACCTCATCGACAACGCGCTGGACGCGGTGGCCGCACACCCCTCCCCCACCCCGTTCATCGAGGTCGAGTTGAGGGCCGAGGGCACCACCGCCGTACTGCGGGTGAGCGACACCGGTCCGGGGGTGCCACCGGGGATGCGCGAACAGATCTTCACCGAGGGCTGGTCCACCAAGCGGCCCGCCCACCCCGGCTTCCCGGACGCCGGGCCCGATGCCCACTCCCACGAGGGGTTCGCCATGGTGTCGCCGCGCGGCCGGGGCATCGGACTGGCCCTGGTACGGCGGCTGGCCGAGCGGTACGGGGGCATGGCCCGGGTCACCGCCCGGGCGGGTGGCGGGGCGGTGTTCACCGTCGTCCTGCCAGAGGCCCTCACCGGGGACGACACACCCACTCATGAGTTCACCGCAGCAGGAGAGTCACGATGATTGACGTTCTTGTCGTGGACGACGACTTCCACGTCGCCGAGATCAACGCCGCGTATGTGGCCCAGGTGCCCGGCTACCGGGTCATCGCCCGTGCCCATACCGCAGCCCAGGCCCTCGCGACCCTCGAACGCACCCCGGTCGACCTCGTGCTGCTCGACCACTATCTGCCGGATGAGACCGGGCTGACCCTGGTGCGGCGGATGCGCCAGCTCGGCCACCACGCCGACGTCATCATGGTGACCGCCGCCTGTGATGTGGCCACCGTCCAGGCCGCCATGCGCCATGGCGCGCTCCAGTACCTGGTCAAGCCGTTCAGCTTCGCCGGGCTACGGGCCAAGCTGGACGGCTACGCGGGGCTGCGCCGCACTCTCGAGGGCGTCGGCGGGCGCGGCGAGACCGGCCAGGAGAGGGTGGACCGGATCTTCGGCGCCTTCGCAGCCGCCGACACGTCCGGCCCCGCCCTCCCCAAAGGCCACTCCGCGCCCACCGTCGACCTCATACGGCGGGTCCTGGACCAGGCCGACCAGCCGCTCTCCGCCCACGAAGTGGCGGAGCGCACCGGTATCAGCCGCTCCACGGCCCAGCGCTATCTGAAGTACCTCGAACATGCGGGCCGCATCAGCCTCACCCTCAAGTACGGGGACACCGGCCGTCCCGAACACCGCTACACATGGGTGGCGGTGAACTGACGGCACCTTCAGCTTGTGGCCGTGGCCTCGTACAGGCCACGGCCGGAACGCTGGGCGCGGTCCGAGGAGCGCAGCCGCTCGAGGGTGTTGCGCACCGAGTTCACATTGGTGCGGGTCTCGTCGCGGCCCAGGGCATCGTTGACCTCGGAGGCCCGCATGGGACGGCCGGCCTTGCGCAGCGCGGCCAGCACGCTGTCGGCGAGCCCGGTGGAGCGCTCGGAGGTGGCGACCGCCTCCTTGGTGGCCTTCTCCGCCGGCTTCTCGGCGGCGGCCTTGGTGGCCTTGGCGGGCTTCGCCGCGGCCTTGGTGGTGGCCTTGGCAGTGGCCTTCACCGTGGCCTTGGTGGCCTTCGGGGCCTTCGCCACGGCCTTCGCCGCGGTCTTCTTGGCGGCGGCGGTCTTCTTGCCCGCCGCCTTGGTGGCCCGTCCGGTGGCCGGCGCCTTGGCCGCCTTGCCCCTGCTGCGCTGACGGCCGATGGCGGCCTTGCGCGTGGCGGCGGAGGTACGGCCGGTGGAGGCCGTGTCCTCGGCGGTCTCCGGCTCGGCCTCGGCCGTGGCCTCGGTGGCCGGCTCCGCGGCCGGCTCGGCCGGGGCGGCCTCGGCCACGGGCTTGGCCACCGCCACGGGGGCACCGTCCACGGCCTGCTCCGACACCGTGGCGATGGAGAGCGTCTGCAAGCTGCTCAGGGCGGTGCTGACCGCCTCCAGCCGCTTGGTGACGGCCTCCAAATCACCCTTGAGTGCCTCCTGTTGCTTCTGGAGTTGGGGGAGTTCGGCCTCCAGTACCTCAATGGTCGAACCCACACTGCTGTCCGCGCTCAACGCGTTCACTTCACTTCGTCCCCTTTCTGGGCGTCTGCGCCCATCGCAGCAGTGATTATGCCTGCTGTTCAGACGGTGCGGTGCCCGGTGTGCCACTACGCAAAACAACCACACGTGTCTCAGCACCCCTTGAGAGGCCAACTTTCGGTGAAAACACACGCCTGTCACACCGCGCCCGCACCGCCGATGTCATCCGGAAGGGTGGCGCCGCAAACGCGGTGACGACGTGTCAGGCCCCAGTTTTCAGGGTGGCTTCACACGGGTGGTAGAAACACCGTACCCGTCCGAGGAAACAGAGGTAGTCCCATGAAGCTGCGCTGCGCCGTGCTCGACGACTATCAGGACGTGGCGCTGTCGGCGGCCGACTGGTCCGGTGTGCTCGACGCGGTGGACGTGGTGCCGGTCCATGAGTACATCGATGGTGAGGACGCGGTGGCCGAGACGATCGGGGACTGCGAGATCGTGGTCATCATGCGGGAGCGCACGCCCTTCCCCGCATCGCTGTTCGCCCGGCTGCCACGGCTGAGGCTGCTGGTGACCACGGGGATGCGCAACGCGTCGGTCGACCTGGCGGCCGCCGCCCGCCATGGTGTGACCGTGTGCGGCACGGGCGGCGGCTCGCAACCGACCACCGAGCTCACCTGGGCGCTGATCCTGGGGCTCGCCCGCCATGTGGTGCCGGAGAGCACGGCGCTGCGGGACGGCGGGCCGTGGCAGAGCACCGTCGGCACCGATCTGCACGGCCGCCGCCTGGGGTTGCTGGGGCTGGGGCGGATCGGCACCCAGGTGGCGCGGGTCGGCCGGGCCTTCGGCATGGAGGTGGCCGCCTGGAGCGAGAATCTGACGGCCGAGCGCGCGGCGGCGGAGGGGGTGCGGCCGGCCGGTTCCAAGGAGGAGCTGCTGGAGACCAGCGACATCGTCTCGGTGCATCTGGTGCTCAGCGGCCGCACCCGGGGGCTGCTGGGCGCGGCGGAGCTGAGGCGGATGCGTCCCACAGCGCTTCTGGTGAACACCTCCCGCGCGGCGATCGTGGACCAGGCGGCGCTCGCGGAGGCGCTGCGGGACGGCCGGATCGCGGGCGCGGCGGTCGATGTGTTCGAACGGGAGCCGCTGCCGTCGGACGATCCGTTCCGTACCCTGCCGAATCTGCTGGCCACCCCGCACCTCGGCTATGTCACCCGGGGCAACTACGAGCGGTTCTACGGCGATGTGGTGGAGGACATCCGCGCCTATCTGGACGGGGCGCCGATCCGTCGGCTGACCCCGCCCGCCTGACCGCCCCGCTCCGGCACCCCCGCCCCCGGGCGACGGCGGCAAGCGGCCCCCGGGCCCAAGCGGGATTCGACCGTGAGCGGCGTCAAGAGGGCTTGCTCCAGGGCAGCTTGGGCTCATCGAGGGCCCGGCCGCCCTCGTTCGCACCTTCCACACCCGGTCACCGGTCGTCTGCCCGGGCTGAAAGCGACGCATGCCCTCCGCCCGGTGGACACTATTCCGTTTCGCCTTCGTCATACCGGACAGGCTGCCTGGCACGGACAACCCATCGGCCCGCACAACAGACCGGTGCCCGGTCCACCGACCCGGCACCGCGGACGGAGGGAACGTGGCTCACAGCACACCCGGAATACCGGCAACCGACAGGGCATCGGCCGGGCGGAACGCCCTGCGGCACGGCGACGGCGGCGGATCGGGGACACCGCCACCGACCCGGCGCGGCATGCTCTCGGTGGCCGCGGCGGCCGGGATCGGCCTGCTCGCCGGCTGCGGCGAGGAGTCGGCCGGTTCGCCCTCCGGAGCCGGCCCGCAGGGCTCCGGCAAGGCGGAGCGCTCCCCGTCCGCCACTCCGTCGAAGAGTTCCCCCTCCCCCACCCCGAAGCCGCGGCCGGAGCTGCCCCGGGGCGGCCGGGAGCTGTCCCGCTACCGCCTGGTGGGCTACTGCGGACTGCCCGGGGCCGCCGCGCTCGGCCGGCTCGGCATCGGGAACCTCGACGACCGGGTGCGCCAGATCGAGAAGACCGCCCGCGCCTACGCCGCGGACCGCGAACCGCAGCCGGTGCTCGAACTCCTCGCGACGGTGGCCAACAGCAGCGCGGGCCCCGACGGCACCTACCGCTCGCGCACCTCCCCCGACACGATCCGCCGCTTCCATGACGCGGCCAAGCGCCATCGCGCCCTGCTGCTGCTGAACATCCAGCCGGGCCGGGCGCCGGTCCTCGGCGAGGTCAAGGCGTTGCGCGAATGGCTGGTCCATCCCGATGTCGGCATAGCCCTGGACCCGGAGTGGGAGATGGGTCCGGGCGAGGTCCCGGGCGACACCTACGGCCACACCAGCGGCAAGGAACTCACCGATGTGGCCCGCTATCTCTCCGGGATCATCGACGAACACGATCTGCCGCAGAAGCCACTGGTCTTCCACCAGGTGGCCGTGTCCGTCGTCAGCGAGCAGTCCGCGCTGCGCCCGCAGCCCGGTGTGGTGGTCATCAAGAGCGCGGACGGCATCGGGTCGCCGGGGATGAAGCGGGACACCTGGCGGCAGTTGGTCAAGGACCAGCCCGAGGGCGTGCGCACCGGCTTCAAGCTCTTCTACGAGGAGGACACCGAGGGGAGCCGGCTGATGACCCCGGAAGAGGTGCTGGCCCTGCGGCCACGCCCGGATTACGTCATGTTCGAGTGACCGCGGCGGCGCGCGCCACCGGACGCGGGCCGCCCCCGGCCGGAGGGCGGCCGGGGGCGGCTGGGAGAGGGGCGCTCAGAGGCGTGGCGCCGTCTGCACGGCGAGTGGTTCATGGCTGGGGACATCGCCGGAGCCACGGCGGGTGAAGCGCATGGCGACACAGGCACCCGCGTACAGCACCGCCACGACCAGCAGCAGCGCCTGATAGCCCGTGAGCAGGGCCAGATACTCCAGAGTGCCGCCGAACAGGGAGCCCAGCAGGTTGGCGCCGAAGGCCGCCGTGGGGTCGGAGGCCGCCGCCAGCCGGTCGGAGAAGATGAGGTTGGCGCAGAAGATGGGGGCGAAGGCCAGCGCGATCGCGGCGGCCAGCCGAGGGGCGAAGGGCAGTCCCAGCACCAGGTGGGACGGGATCAGCCAGGCGATCGCGAGGCTGGAGAAGAGCATCAGTTGCAGTACGAGCTGATTGACCCGGCGCAGCCTGCGCCGCACCTCCACCGCGCACAGCACGGCGACCAGTACCCCCGCGAAGACCATGGCGTTGACCAGCCAGGTGGTGCCGAAGTAGAGGGCGAAGCCGATCACGTTCTTGGTCTCCAGCAGCATGAACGCCGCGCCGAGCAGGAACATGTCGGCATAGCGGGCGGTGCGCCGCAGCCGGACCCCGGTCAGCCGTACCGACACCAGGGTCACCAGCAGGATCGCGCCCAGGACCCCGATGTAGAGGGTGGGGATGGTGCGGTGCAGCAGATACGGGAACGGATGGTCGTCGCTGGCGGCCGAGGGCACCGGGCCCGAGGGGCGCCAGGCGGATCCGGTACAGGACTGGTCGCTGGAGGTGACACCGGCCACCAGGATGGCCGCCTTCTTGCCTCCGTAGTGGGTGATGCAGGGGGCGTGTCCGAAGACGGAGGTGAGGGTGGAGCCGAACCGGTCGATGAGCCAGTTCTGCCGGTAGTAGTTGTACATGGCGAACGCGCCGCCGGGGGCGAGGTGGCGGTGGGCCGCCTCGAATGCCTGCCGGGTGAACAGATAGCTCTCCAGGCGCAGGTTGCTGGCGCCCGAGACCAGGGTCAGGGAGTCCGGCAGGGCGAGGACGACCAGGTCATAGCGGGTCTTGGTGCGTTCCAGGAAGGCCCGGCCGTCGTTGATGTGCACGTGCACCCGGGGGTTGGCGTAGGGCCGGGCCGGGTGCAGTGACGCACCGATCTCCTGGAGCCGGGGGTCGATCTCCACCGCGTCCACCCGCCGGGCGCCGTGGGCGAGCGCCATCGCCACGTCGTTGCCGTTGCCGGCGCCGATGACCAGCACCCGGCGGTGGGAGTTCTTCGGGGTTTCGCGGTAGGGCTGCTCGTACGGGGAGTCGGCGCGTCGGAGCACCTTCAGCGGGGCGATGGACTGGTGCGGTACGCCATTGGCGGAGATCTTGTAGTCCCGGCTGCCGGAGGTCGGCCTGGTCACCTCGATCTTGTAGTACGGCGACCAGGAGATGCCGCTGGCCGCCGTCTCCAGCGCCAGGACGGCCACCATCAGGGCGAGCGGGACCGTATACCGGATGGTGTTGCGGCGGCCGCCGAGGGTCAGCAACGCCACCGCGGCGAGCACGCCCCACACCACCGACGGTGCGCGCAGCCAGGACAGCAGCGCGAAGGACACCGAGCCGGTGAGCGAGCCCAGCAGGTCGTAGCGGTATGCCTCCAGCGAGGGCAGTTGACGGAACTGATCGGCCGTCATCTTGCCGATGGCCATCATGATCAGCGCGGTCAGTCCGAAGAGCACCGGCAGGGTCACCCACTGGGGCAGACCGGTGGTCTTCACGGCGGTGAAGTAGATGACCTCGCCGCTGGTCTGCCGTACCTGCACGGGGAACTCGCGCACCAAGACGACGAGAACGGCGAGCGGGACGGGCGCCCAGCGGGTGAGCCACTGCCCGCGGCCGGCGGGCATGAGGAATCCCAGGCCGATCCCGAGGAACGAGCCCAAGAGGATGAAGTTCGAGAAATAACTCAGATGGACGATATTGGCGCCGGTCCACCGGATCAGCGCGAGCTCGACGAAGAGCATGGTGGCGCTGGCCAGCAGCAGCCTCGCGCGCACGTTTTGCGGTCCTGGGCTGTGCTCCATGTCGGCCACGCTGTCATCCGGGACGGGGCAGGTCGAGCACCCACACGGCCCGTGCCGTCGGCCGGATGGCGGGCGTCCGGAGCAGCGGGAAGCCGCCCCGGCCATTCGCCTTCGGCCCGCGCGCCACCTCGCCACCTCTCCCCTGCCGAGGCCATTCGTGCAGGTCAGCCGCGTGGCATGGGGCGCGGTTCACTCGCCGCGCCGGGTGTGGTGGCCACGCCGCGGCACACGGCCCGGGCCCGCTGCCCGGGTCAGCTCCGTACGGCGTTCGGGTCATGGCCCGGGCGGTGTCCGTCACCTGCCCGGGCCAACGCCGGACGCCCGCGCGGAGGAGGCGGAAGGAATCCGGGAAGCGGGGCGGCGCCGCGAGCGCACGGCGAGAACCGTCGCCGCGGCCAGTTCGGCCATCCACACCGCGGCCGACGACAACCGTCACGGCGAACACCACGGGCCGGGCCACGAAGCCGGTGCCCTGGTGGAAACGGTCGTACGCACCATGCCGGGCACCGGCCCCGAACGGCCGGACGGGTGATCCGGGGCCGGGCGAACCCCGCTTGGGTCAGCGGGCGTTCACCCGGGCATTCATCCGATCGTTCACCCGGTCAGCCCGCCCCGGTGGCGAAGAAGGGCTTGCACACGCTGCCCACGTAGTCCGTGGCGATCTCCAGCACACGGCTGCCGTCCGCCGAGGGCAGCAGCGCCGAGCTGTAGTTGGGGCACCAGTCGACCACCTTGGAGTCCACCCGCACCGGTGCGGGGATCGAACGCCACGCCCCGGTGCCACCGTTGCTGTTGGTCCACACGGTGGCACCGCTGCCGGCGGCGGTGCTGCCATCGGCGTTGTTCAGCACCTGGCCGATGAGGAACAGCTTGCCCCGGGGGTTGCCCGCCTCGGGGGCCCAGGCGAGGTTCGGCGTATGGGTGAAGTACTTGCCGTCGGCGGTTTCGGGGCGATAGCCGAGGTGCGCGGGGTTCCCCCAGTTCCAGCCGTCCCGGGAGGTCCGGTAGTGGACCACGCATGAGTACTGCCCCTGGGCGGCGCAGATCTCGTACGCCATGAAGTACCGGCCGTCGGGCAGCTTGCGCACGATGGGCATACCGGGCCGGTCGGAGGCGAGCTTGCTCTCGACGGTGGCGTGGTGGCCCTCCCAGGTGATCCCGTCCTTGCTGCGGGCGGCGATCAGCTTCTGACTGTGGGCGGGGTCGGTCTCGTCCGAGTAGTGGGCCACCAGGCGCCCACTGGAATCGACGGAGAACTCCGGCTCCCACAGCCCCTTGGTGTTGGGGGCGGTGGCCACGGTGGACAGATAGGACCAGGTGCGGCCCCGGTCATTGCTGCGGAAGACGCGGATGGCCATCCGGCGGTCCGGCTCGTCCTGGCCGATGGAGGCGGACCACAGCAGGGTCCCGGCGGGCATGCCGCCGACCGCTCGCGGCAGTTCGTACAGGGTGGCGCAGCATTCGCCCTGTCCGCCCGACGCCTCGGGGTCGGCCACCTCGCCCACCTGGCGGAAGGTGGCGCCGTCGTCGGTGCTCTCGTAGATGGCGCCGATCCCGTCCGAGCCGCGGAAGGTGACCACCGAGGCGAGGACACGGCCGTTGGCGGCGCCGTTGTGCGCGAGCCGCAGGGCGCGGGGGTAGAGGCCGGTGCCGTCGCGCAGCAGGGTGCCGGAGGCGGCCGCGGCCGGGGGCGCCTGGACCGCCAGAAGCGAGCCCAGGACGGTCAGGAGGGTCAGCAGAGCGGGCAGGAGGTGTCTTCGGTACGGCGTGGTCATGCACGCTCCCTTGGGAGGAGTGGTGGAGGGGGAAGGGGCCCGGGCCGTGCGTGGCGCAACGTTAAAGAGAATTTCCAACGTTGTAAATCCCTTGCGCATGCTTCCACGAGGGCCGAGCGGGGCCGGACGGGAGCCAAGCCGGGCCCGGATCGGGACGCGCTTCCGCCCCGTTACGCCGTGGCGTGACGGGGCGGGTGGGGTGGCTGGGGCAGGGTCAGTGCGCCTGGGCGGTGGGGCGCACCATGATCTCGTTGACGGCGGCATGCGCGGGCTGGACGACCATGAAGGCGATCGCGCGGGCGATGTCCTCGGGGCGCAGCCAGGACTCGGGCGCCAAGCCGCGGGCGACGGTGGCCGTCCTGTTGTCGGCCGTCATCTCGGTGACGGTCATGCCCGGCTCGACCAGCCCCACCCGGACGCCGCGGGCGGTCACCTCCTGGCGCATGGCCTCGCTGAAGGCGCCCACCGCGTGTTTGGTGGCCGAGTAGACGCTGTTGCCGGGCCGCGCCACCCGGCCGCCCACCGAGCTGACGTTCACCAGGTCCGCCACCCCGCGCGGCCCGTCGGACGCCGTCCGCAGCAGATGCGGCAGCGCCTGCCGGGAGGTGTGCAGTACGGCCTCGACGTTGAGGTCGATCATCCGCTCCCATACCTCGGGGTCGCTCTCCTCGACCGTGCCGGTGGCCACATAGCCGGCGTTGTTCACCAGCACATCGAGCCGTCCGTACTGCTCCGCCGCGTCCTCGACGCACTGACGGGCCTGCGCCGCGCCGCGCAGATCCGCGGTGAGGACGGCGCAGGCGCGGCCCTCCTTCCGGAGGGTGGCGGCCACGTCCTCCAGCCGTTCGGTGCGGCGGGCCACCAGTGCGAGATCGGCTCCCTGACGGGCCAGCGCCAGGGCGGTGGCCGCTCCGATGCCGCTGGACGCGCCGGTCACCAGCGCCGCGCAGCCCGACAGCGGGCCGTCGGGGGGCGCGGCGCTCCCGGCCTGCCGGTCGTTCCCGGTGTTCATGTCCGTCACCCTGGCTCCCTGGTCTCGCGGGGGTGGGCAGGCCACGGGGCCGCGTGGCCCGGGCCGCGCTTCGGGTACCCCGGTGGCGGCCCGCCCATCGCCTCGCGCTCCTCCTTTCGGAGCGGGGACGAGCCACTCCAGCTTGCGGGTCTTGTTTCCGCCGAAGGCGGCCCGCTGTTGCAGTCCTCGCGCCTGGCCCGGACGCGCACCCCGCCCAGCCGCTCGCTCAGCCGCTCCCGGCCGGCACACGAGCCGGAACCTCCCCAATGCCGCCTCTTCTGCACACGACCGGCGTATGCCTGTAGGCCGTTGGGGTCCCGCTGCTGTCCAGCCTGAGCACCCTTCCGCCGGGTCGCGGGAACGATCTGTTCCTGAGCCCTCAAACCGCTGCCGCCGAGACGGCACTCGACCGCCGAGTCCACCCCGTCCGCCCCACTCGCCCAGGGAGCCGAGTTCATGCCCCAGTACTTCCGCGACTCGCCCGAGTCTCTCGTTCCCGACGCGCTCGCGGGCTTCGCCGCCGCCCATGCCGATCTCGTCGCCTACCACCCCGACCACGGATACTTCCGCACCCGCCACTGCGCACCCACCCGCCGCGTCGGGCTGATCTCGGGAGGCGGTTCCGGCCATGAACCCCTGCACTCCGGCTTCCTCGGTACCGGGATGCTGGACGCCTCCTGCCCCGGGCGGATCTTCGCCTCGCCCCACAACCGGCAGATCTTCGAGGCCAGCCGAGCCGTCGCCCGGCCCGACGGTGTGCTGCACATCGTCAAGAACTACACCGGTGACCGCATCAACTTCAGCATCGCCGCCGAACGCCTCGCCCATGAGGGCATCCGCTGCGCACGTGTCCTCATCGACGACGACATCGCCAGCGACTCCGATGACATCGCGGTCGGCCGGCGCGGCACCGGCGCCACCCTCATCATCGAGAAGATCCTCGGCGCCGCCGCCGACGAGGGGCGCGGCCTGGAGGACCTGGTCGCCCTCGGCGCCGATGTGACCCGGCGGGCCCGCAGCCTCGCCGTCGCCTCGGCCGCCCACAACACGCCCGCCTCCGGGGCAGCGGCCTTCTCCCTTCCCGACAACGTCCTGGAGTTCGGGGTCGGCATCCACGGCGAGCGGGCCGAGGGGACCACCCCGCACGCACCGCTCGGCAAGCTGGTCGAGACCATGACCGACCAACTGCTGGCCGCGCTGCCCGACACCGCGGGGACACGGGTGCTCGCCCTGGTCAACGGGCTGGGGTCGATCACCTCGCTGGAGCTGTACGGCATCCGCCACGCCGTCGCCAAGGCCCTCGACGACCGTGGTGTCGGCCTCGACCGGTCCCTGACCGGCACCTTCGTGAGCGCCCTGGACATGCGGGGCTTCTCGCTGACCCTGTTCGCCACCGACGCGGAGGCGCTGCGGCTGTGGGACGCCCCCGCCCGCACGCCCGCCTGGCCACTGTGACCGCGCCTGGCCGCCCCTGTGCCCCCGTCCGGCCCCTTCGACCCAGCCACCGCACCCGCCAGTGACCCCGCCACCGCCCCGAGGAGTTGCCCCGCTCATGTCCGATCAGCCCGGCCCGAAGGGCCTTACGCACGCCGCCGTCATGGACTGGCTGACGCGGTTCGCCGCCACCGTACGCTCCGTCGAACCCGAGCTCACCGTGCTCGACCAGAAGGCGGGCGACGGCGACTTCGGCGGCAATCTGGTCACCGGGATGGACAGTGTCCGCCGTGCGCTGGACTCCCTGGCGGCGGGCTCGGGGAACGGCGAGAGAAACCGGAGGGGCCCGGACGCGCCGCTCGACGCCGCCGCGCGGGTCTTCCTCGACGATGTCGGCGGCACCAGCGGCCCCCTGTTCGGGCTGCTCTTCCAGGAGCTCGCCGACGCGCTGGGGATGGCCGCCGACCCGCCCGGGACCGCCGCGCTGGCTCTTGGCACCGCCGCGGGGACGGCCGCGATCCAGCGGGTCGGCGAGGCCGAGGTGGGCGACAAGACGATGGTGGACGCCCTCGTCCCCGCCGCGCGGGCCCTCGCCTCCTGTGAACCCACCGCCGACCCCGCGCACGCGCTGCATGTGGCCGCGGTGGCGGCCCATCGGGGTGCCCGCTCCACGACCGATCTGCGCGCCCGGCGCGGACGGGCCAGCTATACCGGCGACCACGCCCGTGGCGTCCCGGACCCGGGCGCCCTGACCGTCGCTTTGCTGTTCGCCTCCGCACACACCGAGCTGACCTCGCTGAGCCGGCTCCCCGTGTCCTGAGGAGGAGGGCCGAGTTCATGAACGGATCCCCGGACGTGCCGCCCGCCGGTGAACGCCGCGGCCGGGCCGCACGTACGGGGATCCGGATCCTGAGCCCGCATGGGACGGGCAGAGCGGGGCAGACGACCAGGATTCGACTGTCGGCTCGATCGAAGGGATCCGGTAGAAGCTGTGCGGCAGGACACCTCCACCCGTGTGACCACACCTCCGGCCGTCCCACGACCGCGCGAGAGCGGCGCGTCGGGCGGCCGGCGGCGCGACCCGTACTTCGACAACGCGAAGTACCTCACCATCGTGCTGGTGGCATGTGGCCACGCATGGGAGCCACTCACCTACGACAGCCGGGCGGCCACCGCGATCTACCTGCTGGTGTACGCGTTCCACATGCCCGCGTTCGCCCTTATATCGGGCTACTTCTCGCGGAGTTTCGACATGACGCCGGGCCGGGTGAAACGGCTGCTCACGGGTGTCGTCGTGCCGTATGTGGTCTTCGAGGTCGCATACACGCTCTTCTACCGCTGGGCACAGGACGATCCGGGCTATCCGATCAGCCTGCTCGACCCCTGGTATGTGATGTGGTTCCTGGCCGCGCTGTTCATCTGGCGGATCACCACCCCGCTGTGGCTCGCGCTGCGCCACCCGGTGCCGGTCGCCCTGGCCGTGGCCGCGCTGGCCTCCATTTCGCCCGAGGCCGGTGGGGATCTCGGGCTCCAGCGGGTGCTGGCGTTCCTGCCGTTCTTCGTCGTCGGACTCACTCTGCGACCGGATCACTTCACCCGGCTGCGGACCCGGCGGACCAGGCTGATCGCCCTTCCGGTGGCGGCCTTCGCCCTGTGCACGGCGTACGCGGTGGCGCCGTGGCTGGACGCGGAGTGGTTCTACCACCGCAAGAGCGTGGCGACGCTGGACGGCGTACCGTCCTGGGCCGGTCTGCTCACCACGCCCGCCCTCTTCGGCCTGGCACTGGTGCTGACGGCCTGCTTCCTGGCCTGGGTGCCGGGGCGCCGGACCTGGTTCACCGCACTCGGTTCGGGGACGCTGTACGGCTATCTGCTGCACGGCTTCATCATCAAGTCGTCCCGTTTCTGGGACTGGTACGACCATCCGTGGCTGCACACCCCGCTCGGGGAGCTGGCCGTCACCGCGGCCGCGGTGCTCATGATCACCGTGCTGTGCACGGGACCGGTGCGACGGGTCCTGCGCTCGCTGCTGGAGCCACGCATGGACTGGGCGTTCCGGCGCACCGGTTCCTGAGGGCCGGTTCCTGTCGGCCGGTCCCTACGGGTGGTCCGGTTCCCGAGTGGGGCGCGGGGCCGCCGTCAGTGGCGGCGGACCTTGAGGGTGTTGTCGGTGCGAGTGGCCGGCTGTCCGTCCGGAGCGGTCATGTTCTCCACGTGGACATCGCTGACGAGGACGTCCCACTCCCCGTCCGCGAGGTCGAGCCCGGCGAGCACCTCCTCGGGCGTGGGGAAGTGGAACTCCGGATCGGGGTCCGGCACCCAGGACGGGAATGCGGCGTGTCCGGTGATCAGCAGCACTCCGCCCGGTGCCACGGCCGCCGCCGCGGTGCGCAGGATCTGGTCCCGGGGCAGTTCCAGCCGGGAGTGGAAGAAGTGGGCGGAGACGAGATCGAACGTGCCGGCCGGGAAGGACTCGGACAGGTCGTGCCGCTGCCACTCGATGTGGTCGCCGACACCTTCCGACGCCGCGTGTCCGGCGGCGCGGTCCAAGGCGACCTGTGAGACATCGACGGCGGTGACCCGCCAGCCCTGCCGGGCGAGCCAGACCGCGTCGGCGCCCTCACCGCAGCCGAGGTCCAGTGCGCTGCCGGGGGTCAGCCCGGCGGTCTCCCGCACCAGAGCGGCGTTGGGCTTGCCGCTCCAGACGCGGTCCTCGGCGCTGTAGAAGTTGTCCCAGAACTCCTCGGGCGAGGTGTCGGGCGAGGCGCTGTGCGGGTCGGCGGTCATATCGGATGTGCTCCCTTCGTTCCTGGCAGGAGAGTGCACACGGCCGCGATCACTTGACAAACTTCTTTGCCGGGGTAGCAAATAAAAGGTATGGCTGACGAAGACCTCACCGAGGTACTGACCGCCGTAGGACCCCGGCTGCGGGCGTTGCGGCGCACCCGTGGCACCACACTGGCGCAGCTCAGCGAGACGACCGGGATCTCGCTGAGCACCCTGTCGCGACTGGAGGCGGGGCAGCGCAAGCCCACCCTGGAGCTGCTGCTGCCGCTGGCCAAGGCGTACGGAGTGCAGTTGGACGAGCTGGTGGGGGCGCCGGCCACCGGGGATCCCCGGGTCCATCCGCGGCCGTTCACCCGGCGGGGCCAGACGTTCGTTCCGCTGACCCGCTATCTGGGCGGGTTGCACGCCTACAAGCAGATCATGCCGCCCCTGCCGCAGGGCGCGCGCGACGAACCGCTGGAGCAGCGGGTGCACGAGGGCTATGAGTGGCTCTATGTGCTCTCGGGGCGGCTACGGCTGGCGCTGGGCGAGCACGACCTGGTGCTCACGTCCGGCGAGGCCGCCGAATTCGACACCCGTACGCCCCATGGCTTCGCCAACGCCGGGGACCTGCCGGTGGAGTTCCTCTCGCTGTTCGGGGCGCAGGGCGAGCGCATCCATGTCCGCGCCCGCCCTGCCGGTACCTGACCCGCCCCGCTTCACACCGGGGGTGTTCACCCCGAGGGCTCGTCCGGGACGGGCCGCTCGGGGTGCACGCTTCCGGTCTGCGGCTTGCCCCGCCGTCCCGCGCCGGACTCGTCCGTCTCGGGGACGTCGTCCCCCAGGTCCGGCTCCTGGCCGGCGCCGATGGGACACGGCCACCTTTACGCCACGTGTCCGCGCAGGTCGGCTACTCCCCCGGCGCCAGCACATACAGCTCCGGCAGGTTGACCACGATGGCCTCCTGGGTGCTGCGGGCGATGACCACCACCGCCTCGTCGTCGGGGTCCGGGTTCTCCTCCCGGTGCGGCACAAACGGCGGAACGAAGATGTAGTCACCCGGGCGGGTGCGCAGCCGGACCTCCTCGACATGTCCGTCCCGCTCCTCGGCGAAGACGAACTCGGGGTGGCCCCGCACCACGAAGATGGCCGTCTCGGACTCGCCGTGGTGGTGGTTGGCGGAGGCGGTGTCCGGCGCCACATGGGTCTGGCCCATCCAGAGCCGCTCGGAGCCCACCGACTGACCGCTGATCGCGGCGAACCGCCGCATCCCCTCGGTCTGGGCGGTGCCGGGGTCGACGTCCTCGGTGCGGATGTGGTGCAGCCGCAGCCGCAATGGACTGTCGGGGGCGGTGGCCGTCAGATCCTTCGGATCGCTCAGATGCGGATGGAACGCGTCGTGCTGCTGCGCGGGGTCGCCGCCGGGCGTCGTCATGACAGTGACCGTAGAAAGCCCGGGTAATGGATGTCAACAGGTGTCCTTTCTCCCACCAGGCACAACACCGCGAAATCCACGCTGCATAATGGCCGTATGCAGATCTCGGCGAAGGCGGACTACGCGGTCCGGGCGCTGGCGGAGCTGGCCGCGGACGCGGGCAGGCCACTCACCTGTGAGGCGATAGCCACCTCCCAGGGCATCCCCTTCCGGTTCCTCAAGGGAGTCTTCCGCGATCTGCGCCAGGCCGGTCTGGTACGCAGTCAGCGCGGCTGCGAGGGTGGCTACTGGCTCGCCCGCGACCCCGCCGGGATAACACTCGCGGACATCGTGCTCGCCGTGGACGGGGCGTTCCTGACGCTGCGCGGCGAGCGGCTGGACGACCTCGGCTACCACGGCCCGGCGGCCGGACTGCCCGGAGTGTGGCGCGGGATGGAGGACCATGTGCGCCAGGTGCTGACCTCCACCGCCCTGAGCGATCTGGTCCGCGAGCGGCTGGCGGCATGACGCCCGCGAGCCCGGGCTGACCGGCCGGACCACTCCCCCGCCCACGGCCGTACGGGTGGAGACGGCGGGCGGGCCACTGTGGCTGCGTCCGGACGAGGCCGCCACCCATCCGGCGCTGGCCGCCCCGTCAGGACTGAAAAGCCCCAGGTCGTAGCGTCTTACCCGATGAGACACCTAAAGGTGTCCATTGCTTCGCCGGTCCTCGCCCCGCACCATGGGCACATGCTGACGACGCACCCCGGTGTGGTGTGCCGATACGTGGACTTCCGGCGCACCGCCAGCGCCATCTGTCGCTGATCGTCCCTTTCGCCGACGCGATCCGCCACGTCCCGAGCGCCTCGTTACGCTCGTTCCCCTCTCTTTTCTCCCCGGGCCCCGGGCTCCACCGCCCCGGCCTTGATGACCGCTGCCCGTCCGCGTGTCCTCGCTGTCGTGTGCGGACGTGTGCGGCCGTGTGCTCACCGCCGTCCGGGGGCAGTTGACACCACGAAAGGCGACGTCCCGTCATGACTTCCGCCGCCCCGCCACTTGCCGTCCGCCGTCCGCCCGATCCGCCACCGCGCCCCGCTCCAGACCGGCGCTCCGTGCTCGGGCTCGGTCTTGGGGCGGGCGGCTCCCTGCTGCTGTCCGCCTGCGGCGGGGTGGCGACGACCGGGGCGGGCGGCGGGGGCGAGACCCCGCGCTGGGGCTCCCGGGGTGAGCTCCACGACCGGGCGCTGTGGACGGCGACCGCGGCCGCCACCGGGGCCGCCGGGAACTCCACGGCGCTGGTCGGCACCCCGGAGACGGTCGCGAAGGCGCTGCTGGACTATGTGGACATCGGCGTCACGACCCTGCTGATCCGCGGTTACGACCCGCTGGACGACGCCGTCGGCTACGGCCGTGAGCTGCTGCCACTGGTCCGCCAGGAGCCGGCCCACCGGGCCGGTGGGAGCGCCGCGTAAAGATCTCCTCAATCTCTCTGAACGCAACTCGTGCGCCGCCCGTATCCACTGCCGGGTCGTGCTCGTCGCGGATGAGCCGATCCCGTAACCCCCCAACAGGAGGTCATGAGTTGAGCCATAAACGCGTACCCAAGCGAAAGATCGTGTTCGCGGGGGCCGGGGCCGCCGCCGTCGCGGCGGCCGCGATACTGCTGCCCAACGCCAACGCCTCACAGGACGACAAGACCGAGGCCGCCCAGCCCAAGAAGGTGGACGCCGCGTCGGCGGCGGACATCGCGGCGCAACTCGCGTCACAGCTCGGCGAGGCGTTCGGCGGGGCCTACTACGACAAGGACAAGCAGCAGGTCATCGTCAATGTCGTCGACGACAACAACAAGGTGAACGTCGAGGTCAAGAGCGCCGGCGCGGTGGCCAGAAGCGTGGACAACAGCACCAAGGCGCTTCAGACCGCCGCCAAGACGCTCAAGACCAAGGCCACCATCCCGGGCACCGCCTGGTCGGTGGACCCCAAGACCAATGAGCTGCGGGTCACCGCCGACTCCACCGTCACCGGGACGAAGTGGGACACCCTCGAGTCCACCGTGAAGTCGCTGGGCGACGGCATGGCCACCCTCAAGAAGTCCACGGGCGAGTTCAAGCCCTTCGTCGCGGGCGGCGACGCCATCTTCGGCGGCGGCGCGCGCTGCTCGCTCGGCTTCAACGTCACCACGGACAGCGGCGCCCCGGCGTTCCTCACCGCCGGCCACTGCGGGGTCGCGGCCGAACAGTGGTCGGACTCCCAGAACGGCGCGCCGATCGGCACCGTGCAGGACGCCACCTTCCCCGGTGACGGCGACTTCGCGCTGGTCACTTACGACGACGCCAACACCGAGGCCCCGTCCACGGTGAACACCGGCAACCAGAACGTGGACATCGTCGGGGCCGCCGAGGCCGCGGTGGGCCAGCAGGTGCAGCGCATGGGCAGCACCACCGGGCTCAACGACGGCTCGGTCACCGGTCTGGACGCCACGGTCAACTACCCCGAGGGCACGGTCAGCGGGCTCATCCAGACCGATGTGTGCGCGGAGCCCGGCGACAGTGGCGGCCCGCTGTTCAGCGCGGACGGCAACGCCATCGGCCTGACCTCCGGCGGCAGCGGTGACTGCACCTCCGGTGGCGAGACCTTCTTCCAGCCGGTGACAACCGCGCTGGCGGCGGTCGGCGCGCAGATCGGGGACGGCGGCGCGGCCGGAGGCGGCGGCGCCGATGACGGCGGGGCCGCAGGGGACGGCGGCGCCGATGACGGCGGGGCCGCAGGG
>NZ_JAHLEM010000038.1 GCF_018883605.1 Streptomyces niphimycinicus
CCGCAGGAGTCCGATTCCTCCCCCGCCTGAAGGCGGGGGTTTCCTCGGAGGTTCCCGATGAAGGCAGTGACCATCCCCGAGTTCGGCGACGCCGGGGTGCTCCGCGCAGACACGGTGCCGATCCCGGTCCCGGGGCCGGGACAGGTGGCCATCGACGTGGCCTACGCGGGTGCGAACTTCGCCGAGGTCCTCTACCGGCGCGGTGTGGTCGATGTGCCGCTGCCCTTCGTACCGGGCATCGAGGTCGCCGGATATGTCCGTGCCGTTGGCGAGGGCGTCGAGGATCTGTGGCCCGGCCGGCCGGTGGCCGCCTTGACGATCGTCGATTCCGGCGGCTACGCCGAGGTGGCGGTCACCGCGGCGGACCTGGTCGCCCCGCTGGACGGCCTGGATATCGGCATGGGCACGGCCGCGGCTCTGCCGTCCAACAGCACCACCGCCCTTCTGGTGCTCGACCGGGTGGCCCGCATCGCTCCCGGTGAGAGCGTCCTGGTGCACGCCGCCGCCGCCGGCGGCGTAGGGAGCCAGCTCGGCCAGGCCGCCCGGCTGCTGGGCGCGGGCCGCGTGGTCGGCACGGTCGGGAGCGCCGCCAAGATCGACACCGCCAAGGGCTTCGGCTATGACGAGGTGATCCTCCGTGACCGGCTCGCCGACGCCGGTCAGTTCGACATCGTCGTCGACATGGTCGGCGGCCCCACCCGCCGAGCGAGCCTGGACCGGCTGGCCTCCATGGGCCGCCTGGTGATCATGGGCAATGCCTCGGGCGCCGAGGACGTCGGCGTCCCGGCCAATGAACTGTGGTTCACCAACAAGACGGTCTCCGGCTTCAATCTGGCCGCCTTCGCCGCCGCCCACCCCGACGAGACGGGCCGGGCGCTGCGCCGTGCGGTGGCGGCCGCGGCCAAGGGAGAGCTGCGGGTACAGGTCGAGGCTCTGCCACTGGAGCGAGTCGCCGAAGCGCACCGCCGGATCGAGGCGGGGGCGACCACGGGCAAGCTGGTGCTGGACGTCGCGGCGCTATGACGCGGTCGTGGTGCGCCGGAAGTCGCTGGGGTTGGCGCCTCGGACACGTTTGAAGGCCGCGCTGAATCCGAACGGGTCGGAGTAGCCCACGGTGCGGGCGATGTCCGCGATGGTCGCGGCCTTCCGCTCGACCAGGAGGTCTGCCGCGAGTGTCATGCGCCAGCGGGTGAGGTAGGTCAGCGGGGGTTCGCCGACCAGGTCGGCGAACCGCTTGGCGAGTGTCGAACGCGACACCCCGGTGTGCTCGGCCAGGGCGGCGACCGTCCATGGTGCCGCCGGTTCGGCGTGCAGCAGGCGCAGCGCGTCGCCGACCACCGGGTCCCGCTGGGCGGCCCACCAGGCCGGGGGCCGGCCGCCGGGCCGGTCGAACCACTCGCGCAGTGTGCAGACCAGCATCCAGTCCAGCAGCCGGTCGAGGACGACCTGCTGGCCGGGTGTGTCGACGGCGACCTCGGCGGCGAGGTGGTCAAGGACGGGGTCGGCCGTGCTCCCCGCGTCCACGCGCAGCACGACGGGCAGCGCGTCCAGCAGTCGGCGGCTGATCTCGCCGCGCACGGGATAGGCGCCGACGATCAGGGTCGTGGCGCCGGGGCCGTCAGCGGCGTGCCCGCCGGGGCCGTCACCGGTGTCCCCGCCGGGGCCGTCACCGGTGTCCCCGCCCGGGTCGTGCCAGCCGCGCCGGTGCCGGGTGCCGCCCTGCTCGGGCGTCGCGCAGTGCTCGCCGCAGGCGATCGGTTCGGCCCCGGTGCCGACCTCATCGACGAAGGTGAACGTCGCGGGGCCGCGCACGACGACCGTCTCGCGGGCACGCAGCGGCTCGGGCGGACCGTGCTCCGGCACGATCCAGCCCGCCCCGGTGAGGACGGTGCACAGGGTCAGTGGCGCGCCGTCCACGAAGTGCAGGGCCCAGGGCGGGGACAGGGTCGAGCTGCCGAACAACGAGCCATGGGCCCGCACCCCGCGGATCAGATCACTGAAGGCGTCCACCTCAGCGATTTTAGACGCATGCACAGGTGATCCGGCTTTTCGCCTATGGGTTCGTCCGAGTCGGCCGTGTTCAATCGGCCTTATGAGCAACGACACCACTCTCGTCCTCGGCGCGACCGGCAAGACGGGGCGGCGGATCCTCGCCCGGTTGCGGCTGCGCGGCACACCGGTGCGGGCCGCCTCCCGATCGAGCCGGACCCGGTTCGACTGGTCCGACCCCGGCGGCTGGGACGCGGCCCTGCGGGGTATCGCCGTCGCCTATGTGGTGGCCCCGCGTGTGCCGGGACCGGTGCACGAGTTCGTGGCCCGGGCCGAGGCCGCCGGAGTGCGGCGGCTGGTCCTGCTCTCCGGGCGCGGCTCCGACACCTGGGGGGACTCCACGTTCGGCCTCGACATGCGCTCGGCCGAGGATGCCGTACGCGGCTCGGCGCTGGAGTGGACCGTCCTGCGGCCGTCGAACTTCGCCCAGAACTTCGACGAGGACGTCTTCCACGCCCCGCTGGTCGCCGGGGAGCTGGCGCTCCCGGCCGGCAAGGTTCCCGAGCCGTTCATCGACGCGGAGGACGTGGCCGACGCCGCGGCCGCGGTGCTGACCGAGACCGACCGGCACGCCGGACGGATCTACGAGCTGACCGGACCCCGTGCGCTGACCTTCGGGGAGGCCACCCGGCTGATCTCCCGGGCATCCGGGCGGCCCATCGCCTACCGGCAGGTCTCCCCCGCCGAGTACACCGCGGCGCTGGTCGGGGAGGGCGTGGGCGAGGAGGATGCCCACCACGTCGCCGAGATGTTCGTGATGATGGAGCGCGGGCTGCTGGCCGGGACGACGGATGACCTCGCCACCGTCCTGGGACGGGCGCCCCGGACCTTCGAGGACTACGTCGTACGGGCCGCGGCGGCGGGGACCTGGGGGCGATGACCGCCCGGCCATCGCCCCTTGCATCACGTGTTCCGAAGCATCACGTGTTCCGAAACATCACGTGTTCCGAAACATCACGTGTTCCGAACGAGCCGACGCCTCGTTCAACGACCTCGAACCCATTCCCCCTCACCCATCGGAAGGGCCGTAATGAGCACCGACGCCACTTCGCTGACCCCCCAGGACCTCGAGTTCCTCCGGCGCCCCCTGTACGGATTCCTGTCCGTGGCCGGTGGGCCGCTTCCGCCGCAGCCCCGGCCGGTGTGGTTCGAGGCCACCGCCGAGGGCACGATCCAACTGTTCACGGGCCCGGACACGCTCAAGGTGCGGCGCCTGCGCCGCGACCCCCGCGCCTCGATCGTCGTCGCCGCCCCCGTGGGTGAACGCGAGCGCTGGCTGTCGGTGGCCGGTCACACCACGGTGGAAACCGACGGCGCACACGACCTGGCCGCCCGGCTGGCCGCGCGCTACTGGGACCTCGATGACGACCCGGCCCGCGCCGACGACCTCGCCGCGATCCTGGCCGAGGACTGGGTCCGTCTCGTCATCCACCCGGAGGCCGTGAGCCGCTACGCGCTCTGACCTCCGCGACCACCTCTTCGAGTACGCCGCCGTCCCGGTCAGTAGAACTCGACGGTGTTCACACGGTTGAGCAGGTCGTGCCCGTCGAGGAGCCGGGTGGCGTTGGCGGCGAAGAGTTCGGCGATACGGCGATCCTCCGCCGCGTCGAGGGCGGCGGTGTGCGGGCTCACCAGCATCCGGTCGTGGTCCCAGAGCGGACTGTGCGCGGGCAGCGGTTCGGTCTCGAAGACGTCCAGCGCGGCGAAGCCGACCCGGCCGGAGTCGAGCGCGCCGATCAGCGCGGCCTCGTCGATGACGCTTCCGCGGCCGACGTTGACGAGAGTGGCGCCGGGCCGAAGGGCGCCGAAGAACCGTTCGCCGAGGAGGTGCTCGGTGGCCTCGGTGCCGGGGAGGGTGTTCACGACGGCGTCCACGGTGGGAGCCACTTCGGTGATGGGGTCGGGGTGCACCACGGTGGAGATGCCGGTGACGGTGACATCCCTCCTGCTCGTGCCGATGACCGTGGCGCCCAGCGCGTGGAGGGTCTCGGCGACGACCCGGCCGATCCCGCCGAGGCCCAGCACCAGCACCGTCTGCTGGTTCACCTGCCCCATCGTCCAGCGGCCGCTCCACTCCCGGTCGTCCTGCCGGCGCCGCAGCCGGGGCAGGTCCTTGGCTCCCGCGAGGGGCGCCGCCGCCCGCGGCCATCGTGTGCACCCGGCGCAGGCCCGGGTTGGCCCGGACCGCCCGCGCCAGGGCGGCCGGGTCCAGGTCGGGGATGCCGTACAGGGCGTCGGCCGAATCGATCGCACCGCGTACCACACCGACTACATCGTCATCTGCCAACGGGGGCTGCTCGCCGAGGAATCACGCAAGCGCGGGCTCGAGGTCGGCTATGTGTTCCTCGCCCACCGCGGCTACGGCGACGACGGCATGCCCGTCCCCCGCTCGCACGAAGGCGGCCTCATCCACGACCCCGAGCTGATCGGGCAGCGCTCGGCGCAGGTGGTGCGCGAGGGCACCGTGCGCTCGGTCAACGGCAAGGCGGTCCCGCTCGGCCACGACGCCGACGTGCTGCTGCACGGCGACCACCCGTCCGTCCTCGCAAACGGCACCGCGCTGCGCGACGCCCTCGGCGCCGCCGGCATCCGCGGCGCGAGGCGTATGAGCAGCGGCGCGACATCATGCGTACGGAACTCGCCGCGATCCCGGGCCGCACGCTCAGCTCGCCCGAGGGCGCGTTCTGTGGGCTCCGAGCTTCGGGATTTCAGCAGCCGGCAGACCACACGAGGCATGGTGCGGCTCGAAGCGGTGTCGCGCTACTGGGTTTCCCTGGTGCTGGAACACGGCGGGGTGCGATGGCGCAGATGCGATCGCACCGTGGCTATCTGGAACGGCTGAGTGAGGGCACCGGCTATCTCACCCCGCAGGCGGAGGCGCTCACCGAACCGCTGCGGCAGACCACCGAGGAACTCGGTCCAGGGGATCTCGGGGACGAGGCCCGCTATCTGTGGAACGCGCTGTTCGATCCGCGGGACATCCGCGACCTCATCAAGAGCGGACGTACCGAGGACGAGGCGGCCACCCGCCTCGTGGCCGCCCCGCGCGGCGCCCTCATCGGCTGGTCCAGCCCCTAGCCCCTAATCTGGGCGCGGCAACCGCACGACCCACGGATCCACACCCGGCCCGCCCACACCTGGACAGAGAGACACCACATGGACGTCAGTGCCCAGATCGAAGCCGTCTACGACACCCTCCGCCGCCGGAACCCCGGGGAAGCTGAGTTCCACCAGGCGGCCCACGAAGTCCTGCACGCCATAGGCCCCGTGCTCAAGGCGCACCCGGAGTACGCGGACGCCCGGATCGTGGAGCGGCTGTGTGAACCGGAACGACAGCTCATGTTCCGGGTCCCATGGGTGGACGACCAGGGAACAGTGCAGGTCAACCGCGGTTTCCGGGTGGAGTTCAACAGCGCGCTGGGACCGTACAAGGGCGGCCTGCGGTTCCACCCGAGCGTCAATCTGGGCATCGTGAAGTTCCTCGGCTTCGAGCAGATCTTCAAGAACGCGCTGACCGGACTGTCGATCGGCGGTGGCAAGGGCGGGTCGGACTTCGACCCCAAGGGCCGCTCGGAAGCCGAGGTCATGCGGTTCTGCCAGTCCTTCATGACCGAGCTGTACCGCCATCTGGGCGAGCACACCGATGTGCCCGCCGGGGACATCGGGGTGGGCGGCCGTGAGATCGGCTACCTCTTCGGGCAGTACAAGCGGATCACCAATCGCTTCGAGGCCGGGGTGCTGACCGGCAAGCCGGTCGGCTGGGGCGGTTCACACGCCCGTACCGAGGCCACCGGCTACGGCACCGTCTTCTTCGCCCAGGAGATGCTCGCCACCCGCGGTCAGGACTTCGACGGACGCCGGGTCGTGGTCTCCGGATCGGGAAACGTCGCCGTCTACGCCATCGAGAAGGTCCACGCCCTGGGCGGCCTCGTGGTGGCCTGCTCCGACTCCTCCGGCTACCTGGTCGACGAGAACGGCATCGACCTGGCCCTGCTCAAGGAGATCAAGGAGGTGCGCCGCGCCCGGCTCTCCGCCTACGCCGAGGCGAAGCCGACCGCGCGATTCTCCGACCGGGGCTCGGTGTTCGACGTGCCGTGCGAGATCGCCCTGCCGTGCGCGACCCAGAACGAGCTGCACCAGCAGGACGCCGGCGCGCTGGTGAAGAACGGTGTGCTCGCCGTGGCCGAGGGCGCGAACATGCCGTGCACACCCGAGGCGGTCGAGGTGTTCCGTGGCGCGCGGGTCCTCTTCGGCCCGGGCAAGGCGGCCAACGCGGGCGGGGTCGCCACCTCCGCACTGGAGATGCAGCAGAACGCCTCCCGCGACCGCTGGACCTTCGAACGCACGGAGGACCAGCTCGCCGGCATCATGCGGCAGGTCCACGCCCAGTGCCGCGCCTCCGCCGAGATCTACGGGGGTGACGCCGAGGACTATGTGCTCGGGGCGAACACGGCGGGCTTCCGCCATGTGGCGGACGCGATGATGGCACAGGGAGTCATCTGACCCACGGCGCGCACGGCGGCGCACGCGAAGGCAATCTCGTCAGGGCTTGCCTTCGTGCGCGCTCCAACTCCTACTGTCGGCGGGCATGGAGACCACGGCGCACAACAGAACACTGGGCCGCAGCGGCATCGAGGTAAGCGCTCTCGGCTTCGGCTGCTGGGCCATCGGCGGTGAATGGCAGTCCCCCGACGGACAGCCCCTGGGCTGGGGCAAGGTCGACGACGAGGAGTCCGTACGGGCGATTCAGCGCGCACTCGACCTCGGCGTCACCTTCTTCGACACCGCCGACGCGTACGGCACCGGCCACAGCGAACGCCTCCTCGGCCGCGCCCTCGGCAAGCACCGCACCGACGTCGTCATCGCGACGAAATGGGGCAATGTCTTCAACGAGCGAACCCGGACCCGGGAGGGGCAGGACGACTCCCCGGAACACCTGCGCCGCGCCCTGACCGCCTCACTGCGGCGCCTGAACACCGACCACATCGACCTGTACCAACTCCACATCTCCGACGCCGACCCCGAGCGCGCCGCCCAACTCCGCGACGTTTGCGAGGAGTTGGTGCACGAGGGGCAGATCCGCGCGTACGCATGGAGCACGGACGACCCCGCCCGGGCCGCCGTCTTCGCCCAGGGCCCGCACTGCGCGGCCGTCCAGCACCGCCTGAACATCCTTCAGGACGCGCCCGAACTCCTCGCCCTCTGCGCCGAGTCCGACCTCGCCAGCATCAACCGCAGCCCCCTCGCCATGGGACTGCTCACCGGCAAACACACCGCCGGACGCGCCCTGGACACCGCGGACATCCGCAACGCACCTCCCGCCTGGCTGCCGGGCTTCATCCCGAACACGGGCGCGGACCCGGCCTGGCTCCAGCGCGTCGACGCCCTGCGGTCCATCCTCACCAGCGACGGCCGCACCCTCGCCCAGGGCGCCCTCGCCTGGATCTGGGCCCGTAGCCCACGGACGATCCCGATCCCCGGCTTCCGTACGGTCGTCCAGGCCGAGGAGAACGCGGGCGCGCTCGCGAAGGGGCCGCTCACCGCGGGGCAGATGGCCGACGTCGAGCGGATCCTGGGGCGCTGAGCGCGGATCCCGGGCGGGCGGGCGACAGAAGGTCAACGGAGCGGCATAGGGCGCGTTCGACTTCTTCAGGCGAACCTCGCCGTGGTGCTCTTCTTGCTTCATCTCTTGACGTGTCTGGTTCAGACCTTTAATTTCACCCATCGCCCGTCAGCGAAAAGCCGTGCCTCTGCGATGGTGGACAACCCGCTCCGCAGCCGTGTCGGCGTTGGCCGTCGGTGTCCAGATCCCCCACCCGTGACAGCGGCAACATCCGCACAGCGAGGAGCGCATATGCAGGAGAGCAGAGACATCCGATCACCCAGGACGGCATCCGTGGCCATCCGGCTGCTGGTGCTGTTGGCCACGCTGCTGGGCCTGGCGATCGCCCCCGTCCACGCGACGGCGCGCGGCGCGGCCGCCCCGTTCAAGGTCCTGGCCTTGTACAACGGAACCTGGGACGCCGCCCACATCAACTTCGTCCATGAAGCGAACGAGTGGTTCCCCCAGCAGGCGGCACAGAACGGCTTCACCTACACCGCGAGCAACAACTGGAACCTGCTCGCCGACGGCGGGGTCGACGACTACAAGGTGGTGCTGTTCCTCGACGACCTGCCGCAGACCTCCGCCCAACGCGCCGGGTTCGAGCGCTATATGCGCGCGGGCGGCGCCTGGATGGGGTTCCATGTGGCGGCCTTCACCACCGAGGCGCAGAGCTGGCCCTGGTATCACCATGAGTTCCTCGGCAGCGGCAACTTCAAGTCCAACACCTGGGGACCGACCACCGCCACCCTGAAGGTGGAGGACCGCACCCACCCGTCCACCAAGTCCCTGCCCGCCACCTTCACCTCGTCGGTCAGCGAGTGGTATAGCTGGTCCAACGACCTGCGGCAGAACCCGGACATCAAGATCCTGGCCTCCGTCGACCCGAGCAGCTTCCCGCTCGGCACCGACCCCAACCAGACCTGGTACAGCGGCTATTACCCGATCCTGTGGACGAACAGCAAGTACAAGATGCTGTACGCGAACTTCGGCCACAACGCGATGGACTACGACACCAACACCCCCCTGTCGTCCACCTTCGCGAGCGAGACAGAGAACCGCTTCCTCCTCGACGGCCTGAAGTGGCTCGGCGGCGCAAGCGGCTCCCAGTCACCGGCCGCCGCCACCCCCGAATCCGCCCGGACACCCATAACCCAGAAGTAGCCCCCACACCATCGAGAGCCCAGGCCGCCCCGGAAATCCGGGGCGGCCACCTTCTTCTTGGGACGACATGACGAATCGGGAGCTGGTTCCGCGTCACCTGATACGCCAGTGACGATCACTCGGGTAGAGTCCCCGCACACCTGCGTACCCCGCCGGGCCTCTACGACCTGCGGTGACGCAATGACGCGTTGGCGTCACGGCGCGTGTGAGGTCGGCGGAGGAAGCGGTCGAGCAGGCACGCACCGCGATGCGACGCGCCCTGCACGAACGGCGCACCGTACTGCTCAACCTCCCACTGGACGTGCAGGCCCTGGACGCACCCGACGACGCACCGGCCCTGGCCGCGCCGCCGCCCGAACGTACCGCGGTCGAGCCGGTGCCGGGCGACGTGGCGGCGTTGGCGCGGGTGCTCGATCGGTCACGCCGTCCGGTCTTCGTGGCCGGGCGGGGATCGCGCGCGCCCGGCGCCCGAGATGCCCTCGTGGCGCTCGCCGAGCGCCACGGCGCGCTGCTGGCCACGTCGGCCGTCGCCCGCGGACTGTTCCATGACGACCCGTGGTCGCTCGATGTGTCCGGCGGCTTCTCGTCCCCCCCTTGCGGCAGAGCTGATCCAGGAGGCGGACCTGATCGTGGGCTGGGGCTGCGCGCTGAACATGTGGACGACGCGGCACGGTCGGCTGATCGGCCCGGACACGACCGTCGTACAGGTCGACGACGACACCTCGGCGCTCGGTGTGCACCGGGAGGTGCACCTCGGCGTCACCGGCGATGTGGAACTCATGGCGCGGCAGGTGCTCGATACGCCCGGACGGCAACGGGAGGGTTACCGCACCGCCGTCCGGAAACTTCATGGGCTACCCGACCATGTACCTGTGGGGCGCCGGACCGCGATCCGCGCCACTCCTCATCGATGCCAAGGTGATCGGCGACCACGGGGCCTGGTGGCTGGAGGAGGCGTTCCGCGGCCACTGAGCCATCGCGGCCCCGTGAGCGGAAGGGCTTGCCCGACCGCACCCGCCGCGCTTTCGGTGTCGGCGCCGACCGTCGGCGCCGGACCGTCGGCGCCGACACCGAGGGGTTACGACACGACAGCGCCACCCGCGTGTTGCTCGGTGCTCTCCAGCTCCTCCGGCGCGTGACCGAGCTGCTCGCGCAGGTAGTTCCACACCACCGCGATCAGCGCGGCCACCGGTACGGCGAGCAGACTGCCCACGATCCCGGCCAGGCTGCTGCCCAACGTCACCGCCAGCAGGATGACTGCCGCGTGCAGACCGAGCCCACGGCTTTGGATCATGGGCTGGAACACATTGCCCTCCAACTGCTGCACCACGACGATGATCGCCAGCGCGATCAGCGCGTCCGTCGAGCCGTTGGACACCAACGCGATGAGCACCGCGACCGCACCCGCGAACAAGGCCCCCACAATGGGCACGAACGCGCAGATGAAGGTCAGGACCGCCAGCGGCAGCACCAGCGGTACTCCCAAAGCCCACAGACCGAGTCCGATGAGAACGGCGTCGAGCAGGCCGACCAACGCCTGGGAACGCACGAAGGCACCCAGAGTGTCCCAACCGCGCGCGGCCACCACGGGGATGTCGGTGGCGAGCCGACCGGGCAGTTGGCGGGCGAGCCACGGCAGGAACCGCGGACCGTCCTTGAGGAAGAAGAACATCAGGAAGAGCGCGAGGACGGCGGTGACCACACCATCGATCACGGTGCTCACCCCCGAGACGAGAGTGCTGACCAAGCTGCCGGCGCTGTTCTGAAGCCGGTCGGCCGCGGTGCCGGTGGCCTTGGTGATCTGGGCATCGCTGATGTTCAGCGGTGGCCCGGCGGCCCATTCACGCACCTGCTGGATGCCTTCGGTCACACGGTCGGTCAGTTCGCCGGACTGGGACGCCACCGGTACCGCGATCAGCGCCACGATGCCCGTGATGACCAGGAGGAACAACACGGTCACGATCGAGGCGGCCGGCGCGGGCGGCCACCCGTGCCCACGCAGAAAGCGGGCCAGGGGCCAGGTCAGTGTCGTCAGGAGCAGGCCGACGACGAATGGCCAGACCACCGACCACATCTGGCCCAGGCCCCAAAGGACCACCGTGGCCATGAGGAGGATCAGAAGCAAATCAAGGGAGATACGCGCCGATTGGCGGAGCGCGACGCGGGTTTTCGCTGAACTCAACGTGGGAGGCATGGGCCACCCGTACCCCATGGCCATTGCCGCTGTCCACTCGCCGCGAACCCACGCCGCGCTCCACCAACTGGCCGGTGCGGCAGGCGACTTCGGCTCCGCGGGCCGCCCCGCAGCCCGGGCGGCCGCTCAGCCGGTGTGGAGGACCCGAAGGCGATCGGGGTCCGCCGGATCCCGATCAACCACCTGGACGGGTGCCCAAGCCCATTGCCACACGCTGATGCCCGGCGCACGGGAGAACTGGATCTGCCCGCGGGTGCCTTCGACCGCGACGCGCGGCCACGCTTCGGCCATGCGCGCCCGGTCCACACCGTGAGAACGCAGCATCTGGGCGAGGACGGCGATCGTGTCGTAGCCCTCGAAGGCGACGAAGGAGGGCGCTTCGGCCAGCCGCTCGCGCAGGGCCGTCTCGACCCGTACACCGAGTGGGCCGAGACGCTCGGGCAGATAGCGCAAGAACGGGATCGCGGCGCCGTCGTCACCCAGCGACCTCGCCCATTCGGCGAACTCCGGTTGCCCGGCCGGAGCACCCATCATCACCTGGGCGAGGCGCCGGTCGCGGCGGACAGCCTTGACGATCGACACGGCCGGGTCCGGGTGTCCGACCAGAAGGAGGAGGGCCGTCGCGCGCTGGCCGACGAGTTCGTCGCACACCGCCGTGGGGGTGAGCGCACGCATATCGAGTTCGATGACGGTGCCGCCGCGTGGCGCGAGGTGGTCCCGCAGAATGCGGGTCCCGGATGCCCAGTAGACACTCGGCTGGGCCGCTACGGCGATGCGGCTGTGGCCCGCGCCGAGAAGGAAGTCCGCGTAGATCTGCCAGCCGTGGGACTGCGCCGGGGCGAGGCGCGCGACCCATTCCGTCGGCTGTTCGGTGAGCGCGTCGAGTACCGCCGACGAGCAGAGGAACGGCAGACCGAGGGCGTCGGCCCTGGCGGCAGCGGTGCGAGCGACGACGCTGTGATACTCCCCCGCCACGGCGGCCACGCCCAGGCCGGCCAATTCGTCGACGGCCGCCGCGGCCCTCTGTGGATCAGCCGCGGTGTCCCGGACCACCAGCTCGAGTGGTCTTGCGGCGATTCCGCCACCGTCATTGACTTCGCGCACGGCCAACTCCATTCCAGCGAGGAGGTGTTGGCCTGCCTCGGCCCAGCCGGGCCGAGTCAGCGGAACGAGAGCGCCGATCCGGACGGCTGACCCGTCAGTCCGCTCGGCTCCAGGCGGCGATAGTGGCGATAGTGGCGTATTCATGTGCTGGTGTCTCCCGAGCGACGATGCGGTTGCGGTTGCGGTTGCGGTTGCGGTTTCCAGGATCTCAGAGTGATCGACCGCCGGATCCCGCGCGAGGCCACCGCCCGCTCGGGCGCCGTCATCCTCAGCCGTCGGCTCTTCGACATCGTCGACGGCCCGAACGGTGGACTGGGGGCGCTGGCGTCGGCTTCGTTCCGTGGACTACGTTGTGCGCATGAATCCCGGGACGGCATCGCGCCACACACGGATTGGTGACCCGGTGCTCCGCTGAGCGCCGTACGGGCCGGTGCGGGCCCGCTCTTCGATCGAGGATCGTGCGTTGCCGCGCGGGCTCCGCCTCCATCGTGTTGATCACAGGTTCCACACATCAACCACGACAGGAGAGTTCATGCCCACCAAGACGCTGCGAATTCCCACCGTCGACGGCCAGGCCGACGCTTTCGCCGCCTACCCCGACCGGGGCGGGCGGCACCCGGGGGTGCTGATGTACCCGGACGCCTTCGGAGTGCGGCCCGTACTGGAGGAGATGGCCCACGAGCTGGCCGGGCACGGGTACTACGTGCTCGTCCCCAACTTCTACTACCGGCACGGCCCGGCACCGGTGATCGAACTTCCCGAGCACATCGATGAGGAGACCCGGCCCGCGGTCATCGGCCAACTGATGCCCTTGCTCGAGGCACACATCACCACCGAACGCGTCCTGCGCGACGCCGACGCCTACCTCACCTTCCTCACCGCCCAGCCCGAGGTCAGCGCCGGACCGGTCGCCGTGACCGGCTACTGCATCGGCACCCTCTTGGCGCTGCGCACCGCGGCGGCCCACCCGGACCAGGTGGCCGCCGTCGCCGGATTCCATCCCGGTTTCGTGGTCACCGACGCGCCCGACAGCCCGCACCGCCTCGTGCCCCAGCTCACCGCCGAAGTCCATCTCGGCCTCGCCGAAGGCGACTTGTCGCCCGAGGTCATCAGCGAGCTCTACCAGGCCCTGGATGCCGCGGGTGTCGGCCACACCTGCGAGATCTACCCCGACACCCTGCACGGTTTCACCATGTCCGACACCGACGCTTTCAGCGCCGCCGGGCTGAAGCGCCACTGGGACCGTCTGCTCTCCCTCCTGGATCGCACCGTGGCCGCCGGCTGAGGCTCCGGCAGGCATGTGTCAGTCGGCCTGGACGTTGGTGCAGGGGCTGGGAGCCGTCCAGATTCGGTCGATATGAGGGCCGGGACGCCAGCCGGTCGGCCGGTCGGCCGGAGAGCGAACGGCGGGCGTCCCGGCCGGTGTGCGATCAGGCGGCGATCAGGGGGCGATCAGGACGGTCTTGCCGGGCAGTCGCCCGGCGGCGGAGTCCTCATGCACGGCGCGCGACTCGGCCACCGGGCGGCGGTCGGCGATGTGGATGCGGAGCCGACCGTCATCGACCCTGGCCACCAGCTCGGTCAACCGGGCGGCGTCGCCGCGGACCCACAGGCCGGCCGCGCGTACCGAGCGGGCGGGGTCCTCCGGAATCGGGCCCGCCGTGCTGGCCGCTACGCCGCCGTCGGCGACGTAGTGCGACAGTTGCGCGGCCTCTTCCCCGGTGCCGCGCACATGGTTCAGCACAACCTCGAAGGGGCCACCCACCGTGGCGGGGCCCGCGGCGAGATCGAGGCGGCCGACGACCCGGGCGCCGTAGCCCTGAAGGCGCTCGGCGTGCCGCGGACTGGCCGATGCGGTCACCTGCGCTCCCGCTTCCACGGCGAGCTGCACCGCGAGACTGCCCACCGCACCCCCTGCGCCGTTGACCAGAACGGTCTGCCCGGGCTTCAGTTCGGCGAGCTCGAACAACACCTGCCAGGCCGACAAGCCAGTAAGGGGCAGCGCCGCGGCGTCGGCCAGGTCGATCGACCGGGGCGCCGCGGCCAGGGCCTCGACCGGGGCGAGCACATATTCCGCGGCCGCGCCCACGGCATCGAGGGGCAGCATGGCCACGATCCGGTCGCCGACCGCCACGCCTGTCACCTCCGGCCCGAGTTCGGCGACGGTGCCCGCCAGGTCGATCCCGGGCACATGCGGGAGAGCGATGGGGAGCATCGCGTTCAGGGCTCCGGCGCGGATGTGGTCGTCGACCGGGTTGAACGACGTGGCCGCCACCCGCACCAGCACCTGCCCGGTGTCGGGGACCGGACGCTCGACCTCCTCGTAGCGCAGGACCTCGCTGCTGCCGAAGTCGTGGTAGCGCACTGCCTTCATGGCACTTCCCTTTGTGTGTGTCGATGTATCGGTGTGTCGGTGTTGGGCGAGAGAGAGCGCCCATTGACTTGCCCAGGCAAGTCAAACGTAACCCCGATTGAGTTGCCTGGGCAAGTCATCTGAGTTGCCCAGGCAAGTAGGATGTGGGGCATGGACACTTCGTCACCCTGGCTCGACGACGACCAGCAAGAGCTGTGGCAGGCCCTGCTCACCGTCGTCATCGCACTCCCGGCGGCCCTCGACCGTCAGCTACAACGCGATGCGGGCATCTCCAACTTCGAGTACGGCGTTCTGGCCCGGCTGTCCATGACCGACGAGGCCACGATGCGACTCAGCGACCTGGCCCGGGACTGCGACAGCACGCAGCCCCGCCTGTCGAAGGTGATGGACCGCTTCGAGGCCCGCGACTGGGTCGCCCGCCGACCCGACCCCACCGACGGCCGATACACCCTCGCCACACTGACCGAAACCGGCCGGCAGAAGGTCGTCGCGAGCGCGCCGGAACACGTCGCGCAGGTGAAGCGGCTCGTCTTCGATCCGCTCAGCGCCGCTCAACGCCGCCACCTCAGCGCCGCACTCACCCGCATCGCCGCCACCGTGCGCCAAGAACTCGAATGAGGGTGAGCCTCGTCCGACGCCCTGGCGCTCGTCCGTGAACACTTCGACGAGACGCGCTTCGCCTGGCACGGCGGCGCCCGGCGCCCTGCGACGGGGTTCCTGGTCGCCGGGCCCGGCGCACTCCCCCCGGGGGCTATCCCCCGGGGCCTCCCTGGGGCGGGCCGGATTGTCGGGACCGTCAGGGAAACGGAAGTGTGCTGAGCCATGACGAAGCCTCACAGGACACTCAGGAACGCCGCCACGAAGGGCGGCTCTCCGTCATGAACCCACGCATCACGCGCACCGCCGCCATCACCACGCTGGCCACGGCGCTGGCCTTCACCGGGAGCCCCGCCCTCGCCCAGGCCACCGCCACACGGAGCGTGAACCAGGCGACGACCGCGGCGGATGGGCCCGGCTCACTTCGCCCCTTCGTCGAACAGCGCCCCCACTGGACGGCATGCCACCACAAGGAGCTGGACGCGGCCGGTGCCCGCTGCGCCACCATCCGCGTGCCGCTGGACTACCGGAACCCTCAGGGGGCCACCCTGACCATCGGCTTCTCCCGCATCAAGGCCACCGACACCGCGCACCGCATCGGGGTGATGATGCACAACTCCGGTGGTCCCGGCGGTAACACCCTCGACATGCCGCTGTACGACGAGCCCGCCATGGGCAGGCAGTTGGCCGCCCGCTACGACCTGATCGGCATGGACCCACGCGGCGTGGGCCGCAGCAGCCCGCTGCGCTGCGGCACCTCCGGCCACTGGCTGCGCTCGGCCGGATACGACGACACCGGGTTCCGGGCCCAGGCCCGGTACGAAGCGGACCTGGTGAAGAGCTGCCGGCGGGTGTACGGGAAGGGCATGTCGTATCTGCGGCACTTCACCACCCGTAACACCGCCCGGGACATGGATGTGCTCCGGGCGGTGCTGGGAGAGCGGAAGACCTCGTACTTCGGGATCTCGTACGGCACCTACCTCGGTGCGGCCTACGCGGCGATGTTCCCGGGCCGTACCGACCGGCTGCTGCTGGACAGCGCGATCGACCCGGCCCGGTGGAACGTCCGGGCGTTCCGCGACGCGACCGCGGCGAACGAGGCGTTCCTCGACACCTGGGCGGCGTGGGCCGCCCGCCGCCACACCGTCTACGGGTTCGGCGACACTCCGGCGAAGGTCCGGGCGACCGTCGAGGGGATCGCCCGGCAGGCGGCCCGCACACCCCTGCGAGTGGGCCCGTACACCGCGGACGGCCGGCAGGTGCCGGCCGTACTGGCGGATGTGATGGCCGACGACCGGGAGTTCGCCCGCGCGGCGAAGACCATCCGCGTGCTCCATGACGCGGCCCGGGGCCGCACCGTAGAGCCGACCGAGGAGCTGCGCGCCGCGCTCGGCCCCCCGGACGACACCTCGGACATCCAGAACTCCCTCCAGCTCGCCCTGTTGTGCGGGGACCGCGCCGCACCACGGGACCTGTCCTGGTACCGGCGCAACGTCGAACGCAGCCGGGCGACGGCACCGCTGTACGGACCGCTCTTCAACGGCGTGCACCCGTGTGCGCTCTGGCCCAACGCACCGCTGGAGCCGCCCGTGACCGGTGGCAACGACGCACCGGGCCTGATCGTCCAGGCCACCGGCGACCCGCGCACCAGTTACGGCAACGGGCAGGGACTCCACCGGAAGATGCCGAACTCCCGGCTGATCACCCTGCGGGCACAGGTGCACGGCGTCTACACCGTCTACCCGAACCGATGCGTCTACCGCCAGGTCAACGACTACCTGCGAACCGGCGAACTGCCCGCGCGAAACACGGTCTGTGACAAGGACCCGGGAAACGACACGCGCTGAGGGCACGACGGATCGGCGTGGCCGACAACACCCCTGACCGGCTGTTCAGGCCGCTGCCCGAACCGTCGGTCAGGGATCCGGTGTGGACGAGGACGACGGGCCGGGGCAGCAGTTGCTCGAAGCGGGTACGGCGGCCGGCACCATCCGTGGCGGCGTCAGCGGACGCACACTGCTGCGCGCGCTGGGAGGCATCTGCGGAATGCACACCACGGAGGGCTGGCAGGACGAAGCCGCGCAGATCACGGCGATCCTCTTCGACGGCCTGCGTTTCGGCGCGCGGAACGCGGGCTGAGCCGCCGCGCTTTCGCACCGACGAGGTCTGTCCGGAAGACCGGCGCGTCTAACGCGTCAGACTCCCATCGACACCATCACGACCAGCACGATCAGGAGCAGGACGATGTAGGCGACGGAGTGGACCCGGTCCGGGACCCGGCCGGTGACGCGCCGCGCCACGGCGATGGTGGGCAGTGATCCGAGGAGCAGGGCCGCGCCCGCGGTGAGATCGACGTAGCCGAGCTGTCCCGGGCCTGCGGAGGTGGCGGGGGCGAGGGCGTAGACGAGGGTTCCGGCCAGGGCGACGGGGACGCTGAGGGGGTTGGCCATGGCGGTCGCCTCGGCCATGGGGAGACCTCTGCGGCGCAGAAGCGGAACCGTCATGACGCTGCCGCCCACCCCCAGGCCCGCGGCCACCAGACCGATACCGATGCCGCCGAGGGTGGTGGTGCGCCGCCCCAGGGGTTCCGGGCGCGTCTGATGCGCCACGGAGAGGAAGCCCTTCCGCAGCAGGCTGTCGGCGATGGTCACCAGCAGGTAGGCGGCGAACAGCAGGCGCAGCGCCGTGCCGCCGATCAAGGTGGCCGCGAAGGATCCGACGACGGCGCCGACCGCGATGAACGCCGCCAGCGGCCAGACATACGCGCGGCGCAGTCGGCCCTGCCGCCACTGGGCCAGCGCCGCCGCGGCGGCATTGACGACCATGACCGCCGCCGAGGTCGCCACGGCGATGTGCATGGCGTCCGCGTCCCTGCCCGGCGACGCCGTCACGGTCAGAACGCCGTAGACGACGGGGACCGTGATGAAACCGCCGCCGAAGCCGAAGAGCACCGTCGTGATGCCGGTCAGGCATCCGAGGAGGAGGAGAGTGGAGAACGAGGTCAGCACTGGTCCGACGCTAGAGACCACCAGGTGTGGCGGGCAATCGACGGATTGCCATATTCCTACGCGCAGCAGACAGGGGCGCGCGGTCCCGCGTAGCCTCGCGATATGCGCAACATCCGGGTCGCGGAGGTGGACGACCTCGATCGTGCCGTGCTGGCCATCGGCACCGACTACCCCCAGGGCCATCTGCTCGTCTGGCATGAGCACCGCCGCGCCCAGGTGCTGTACGCGGCCACCGGTGTGATGCGGGTCGAGACGGCGGACGGAAGCTGGACGATACCCACCGCCCGCGCCGTGCTGATCCCGCCCGCGACCGGGCATCAGGTCACGATGACGGGCGTCAGCACCCGCAGTCTCTACATCGAGCCCGCGGCCGTGCCGTGGTTTCCCGCCCGCTGTCAGGCCGTCGACGTCTCCATGCTGCTGCGGGCGCTGATCCTGGAGGCCGTGGAGATGGAGCCGCGCTACCCGGAGCACAGCCGCGACGCGGCGGTGGCGGCCCTCATCCTCCACGAGCTCAAGAACCTCACCCCGCTGCCGCTCGATGTGCCGCTGCCCTCCGATCCGCGGCTGCGCGGCCTGTGCGAGGCGTTCCTGCGGAAGCCGGATATCCATGATCCGCCCGCCCGTTGGTGCGCTGACCTCAGCATCAGCGAACGCACCCTGGCCCGCCTGTTCCAGCGCGGCACCGGCCTGAGCTTCTCGCAATGGCGGCAACGCGCCTGCGTCCTGCACTCCCTTCAGCACCTCACCGCGGGCATGCCCGTCACCCGCATCGCGGCCCAGCTCGGCTACGACAACCCCGCCGCCTTCACGGCCGCGTTCAAGAAGCTCCTCGGCCAACCGCCGACGGCGTACCGCAGCCCCGACGCCACGGGCAGCCCCGACCGGGGCTGACGCCGTCGGCGTGGCCGTGTCGTAGCAGCATGTCTGGAGTGCGCGGGGAGCCGCCATGGCGCCGGTCGGGCTACACCTGGGCGAGGATGCCTCCGTCGACACGGAACTGCGATCCGGTGAGCCAGCGCGCCCGCTCCGACGCCAGGAACGCGACCAACTCGGCGGCGTCCTCAGGGGTTCCGGGGCGGTTCATCGGCACGTTCAACCGCGCCGCGAGGCCGCGCTGCGCCTCCTCCAGGGAAACCCCCTGGCTGTCGGCGATCTTCTGATGGTGCGCGACCGCCCCCGGGGTGGCGATGAAGCCCGGCAGGACGCACACCACCCGCACCCCGGCCGGGCCGACCTCGGCCGCGAGCGAGCGGCTGTAGCTGTTCAGCGCGGCCTTGGCCGCCGCGTAGGCGGCCTGGCCCGGCTGCGGCAGATGGCTCGCGATGGACGAGACATGCACCACGACCCCCGAGCCGCGCTCCACCATGTCCGGGACCAGTTCCTGGTCCAGCCGGACCGCGGACAGCAGATTGCTCTCGAGGTCCGACTGCCAGGTTGCCGGCGGCCGGGTCAGCGTGTCCTCCGGGGCGCTGCCGGCGCCGGCGTTGTCGACGAGGATGTCCACCCCGCCGGCGGCCTCGCGCACCCGCTCGACCCGCATCCGAGCCGTCGAGGAGTTCGACGCCCTGGTCCGCGGCGAGCACGGTGCCTCGCTGGTGTGTGCCCAGGTCAACGAGCACGCCCTGCGGGGCCTGACCGCCGCGCGCACACTTCAGCAGCGGCTGGGCGACCTGATCCGCGCACTGGCCACCGGCGAAGGCCCCGAGGGCATGATGCGCGGACGGCTGGCCCTGTCCGGTGTGGTCATGGCCGCGGCACGCGGCCGCGAACTGGGCGGCCGACAAGCGGAACGCCACGCGGCGGCGCTCACGGTGGCCCGCTCACTGATCGCACCCGAGACCGCGTCCTAGAAGGAGAAGGAGAAGGAGTCTCCCCCGCCCCCGCCCGGCGGATCGCGATCCGGGCCGGTCAGGGGTGCGGTCCGGTGAGGAGACCGCGGCGGGCGGAGTCGACGTGTTCTTCGGCGCGCCGGGCCAGGGTCTCGCGGTCACCGGAGCGCAGGAGCGTCGCCAGTTCGTGGTGCTCGGCCACCACCCGGGCCCGGTAGTGCTCGTAGCCGAGGGCGATGCGGCGGAGCTGGAAGAGATAGATCTGTGAGCGTACAGCGTGCCATGCCGCGTCGAGTCTGCGGTTGTCCGCGGCCGCGTAGATCAGGTCGTGGAAGGCGATGTCGAGCGCGAGCAGCCGCGCGCCGGACGCCTCGCCGCCGATCTCTTCCGCCATCGCCTGGACCAGGGTGTCCAGTTCGGTCAACTGATCGGCGGTCGCGTTGCCCTGCGCGCTCGTCGCCGCGAGGCGGTCGAGCGCGGCGCGTACGGCGTAGACCTCCTCGACGTCCCGCTCGGTGACGTCGATGACGGTGGTGCCCCGGTGCCAGGCGCTCCGGACCAGCCCTTCGCGTTCGAGGAACGCGAGTCCTTCGCGTACCGATCCGCGGCTGACCCCCAATGAGGCGGCGAGTTCGACCTCGCGCAGCGGCGATCCGGGCGGGAAGTGGCCGGCGAAGATCGCCTCGCGGATGAGGTCGGCGGCCTGTTGTGCCAGTCCGCGGCGGCTGGCCTTGGGGAGCGGTGCGCTGGGCATGTCGAATGTTGACATTCGCTGATGCGGTGCTGCAAGGTCTGAAGCCATCCGAGCCGAGGAGCCGTCCCATGTCCGTGCGTCCTGCCGTGCATCTGGCCATACCCGTCCGCAAGGCGTTCCGAGACGAGTCGAAGGGGCTCGCGCGATGAGGCGGGTGCTGGTCACAGGGGCGTCGCGAGGCATCGGCCGGGCCGTGGCCCAGGCGTTCGCCGAGCGCGGCGACCGGGTGGGGGTGCACTACGCGACGGGCCGCGCGGATGCCGAGGACACCTTGCGAGGCTTGCCCGGCTCCGGCCATTGTCTGCTCGGCGGCGATCTCGGTGATCCACAGGCGGCGCAGGACATCGTGGAGGGGGCCGTGCGGGCGCTGGACGGGGTCGATGTACTGGTCAACAACGCGGCCATCGCGCCGTCCGCCGAGAACCGGCACTCCGTGGCCGATGTGTCCTACGCGGACTGGCAGCGGATCTGGCACCGCATGACCGACGTCAATCTGCTCGGCGCGTCGAACATGACCTACTGCGTCGCCCGGCATCTCATCGACCGCGGCGCGACCGGAAGCATCGTCAACATCGGTTCCCGCGGCGCCTTCCGGGGCGAGCCCGACTTCCCCGCGTACGGCGCGAGCAAGGCCGCGCTGCACGCTTTCGGGCAGTCGATGGCCGTGACGCTGGCGCCGCACGCGATCTCGGTGGCGTCCGTGGCCCCCGGCTTCGTCGCGACCGAACGGCAGGCCCCCAAGATGGCCGGTCCCACCGGGGACGAGCTACGGGGCGAGAGCCCGTTCGGGCGGGTCGGGACGCCCGAGGAGGTCGCCGCCGCCGTGCTGTACCTGGCCTCTCCGGAGGCCGCGTGGTCCTCCGGAGCCGTGCTCGACCTCAATGGCGCGTCCTACCTCCGGACCTGACACAGCACCTTGGTCATACGCCCCGGACGAGGGCGACGGCGAACAGCGTGAAGGCGAGCACGATGACGCCCACGCGCACATGGTGAAACCGGTCCCACCGTCCCACCTGCCGCCTCCAGTCAGCGGGCACGCCCTCGCGCGACCAGGTCGCGACGCGGGAGTTGATCGGCACGAGCAGGGTGATCGACATCACCACGCTCAGCACGAGCAGGAGCGTGCCCGCGGTGACGACCGAAGCGCCCGCGTCACCCCAGGTCACCGCGGCCCACACCGCGCCGAGGACGACCGAGCCGAGGTACCAGAACGGCATGACCCTGCCCAGGACGCGCGCTCCGTCGCTGCGGGCGTCGAGTCCGCCGTCGTTCGGGAGCCGGTCGAGGATCGGGTTGACGAACACCGCCACCGCGAACTCCACGCCCACCATCACTCCGACCACGACGAGCGTGACGACTGACAGTACGTCCTGCATGTCCCCTCCAGAGATTTCCCGGCGCTGATTCCTAGCACCGCTAGAATCCGATGCGACGATAGACCTGTCGACGCACGATTGTCTAGCGATGCTAGGATCGGATCATGTCAGTACACGAACGCAAGGCACGCGAGCGGGCCAACCGCCACCAGTTGATCGTCTCAACGGCCCGCGAACTCGCCGAGACCCACGGCTGGGACGCGGTCACCACGCGCCGGCTCGCCGAGCGGATCGAGTACAGCCAGCCCGTGCTCTACAGCCACTTCCGGAGCAGGAACGAGATCGTGGGAGCGGTCGCGCTGGAGGGATTCGCCGAGCTGAAGACCGCGTTGCGCGCCGCGGTGCCGGACGGGCCCGCCGACCGGGAGGCGGTGACCGCCCTGGCCCACGCCTACACCGACTTCGCCGAGCGCAACCACGCCCTGTACGACGCGATGTTCAGCCTCGACAACGGCCTGCCCTTCGCCGACGAGGCCACGCCCGCCCCGCTGCGCGAGGCGTACCAGGCCCTGCTGGACCCGCTCCAGGACCACGCGGGCTCCGATGCACCGGGGTTGCTGGTCGAGACGTTCTGGGCCGCGCTGCACGGACTGGTCACCCTCACCCGCGCCGGACGCATGCCCGCCGACCAGGTCCCCCAGCGGCTCGCCCTCCTGATCGACCGCTTCATCCCCCGCTGAGGCCCCGCGGGCCACCTGCCCCCCCTGCCCCGCGGGCCACCTGCCCCCCACGAAAGCACAACTGATCAGCTCGGCCCGCCCGGCGACCCCGGCCCGGTTCGCCATGCGGTGTCGTGAACGTATGTCGCGGCGAACTCGGCGAGGCGGTCGACGACGGCGGCCAGCGCGCCCGCCGCGTAGTGGTGCGGCGACCAGCAGGCGTGCAGTGACAGCCGCAGCGTCGTCCGTGCGCCGGTGTCGATCAGCAGCGGGTGGCCGCCGAACCGGGGCAGGTCGGTGATGACACCGACGCCGAAACCGCTCGCCGCGAGCGCCTCGCACATCAGGGCGTTGCCGCTTTCGGCCACCCGCTCATAGGTCAGACCCGCCTGGGACACCGCCCGGTCCAGGGTCACGCGCGCCGGGTGCTCCCGGGTCAGCAGCAGCAGGTTCTCGGTGACCAGCTCGGTGATCGTGATCGCGTGTCGGCCCTCGGTCGCCCAGCGGTGGCCGGGGGCGACATAGGCCCGCAGCGGAACGTCGGTCAGTGGGCGCCAGGTCAGCGTCGGATCGTCGGCCGGCCCCGCGGCGAGGCCGAGATCGGCGGATTCGCGCACGGTGCCGTGGATCTGGTCCGCGGGCACCTCGCGTACCGAGATGAACGGATCGTCGGGGGCCAGCGTCGCGACGAACGGTGCGAGCACCTCGGTGATGGTGGTCTGGGCGGCGGCCACGGCCACGTGGGACAGCTCGCCGCGGGCCATCTGCCGCGCCGCCGATTCGATCCGGTCGGCTCGGCGGACGAGATCCTCGGCGACCCCGACGAACTGCCGGCCCGCGCTGGTCAGCCGGAGTCGCGGCCCGATCCGGTCGAACAGGACGAGTCCCAGTTCGGTCTCCAGGTAGCGCAACTGCCGGGAGATCGCCGGCTGGGCGATGTGCAGCCGTTCCGCCGCCGCGGTGACGGTGCCGGCACGGACCACTTCGAGGAAGTAGCGGATGCGTTTGAGTTCCACCCCTTTCATTATGCCGAACCGGCATGGGATCGGCGAAGCAATCGGTATTGGACAGCATGATTGCGAGTTCGCGACGCTGAGTTCTTCCGCACTGAACGCCCCCTCCGGACCAGGAGCCACAGCCATGAGCGAGCCTGTGAGCGAGCAGACCGACACCGCGCCTTCGCGCAGGCGCCCGACCAGCCCCGGCGGGAAGGGGGCCACGTCGGCCCACACCTCTCCGGAAATCCCGGCCACGGTGGAGAACTGGCTGGAGCCGCCGGTCAACCGGTGGTCGTTCAACCATGTCGAGCGGCTCTTGGACACCGCGGTGATCCCGCGCGGCCAGGCCGCCTGCCGCGGGTTCACCCCGGCCGGGACCCAACTGGGCGAGGTGCCGATAGCGGCCCCCGACGGTTCCTCGACGGTGGACGAGTTCCTGGCGCGCACGGCCACCGACGCGATCGTCGTGCTCCGGGGCGATCAGTTGCTGTTCGAGCGCTACTACGGCGAGGCGGCGCCGGACCGTCGGCATGCGCTGATGTCGATCTCCAAGTCGATCGCCGGCATGGCCGCGGGCTGCCTGGTGGCCGAGGGGGCGCTGGAGGTGTCGGCTCCGGTGCGGTCGTACGTTCCGGAACTCGCGTCGTCGGCGTACGGGACGGCGACCGTGCGCGACGTACTGGACATGACCGCGGCGCTGCACTACAGCCAGGACTACGACGACCCGCGATCACAGGTGCAGGTCGGGGACCGCGCGGCCGGCTGGCGGCCCCGCCACGACGGCGACCCCAACGGTGTGCGGGCCTTCCTGGCCGGTCTGGCCCCCGACGGCCCGCACGGGCTCCGGTTCCAGTACTGCTCGGCCACCACCGACGTACTCGCCTGGGTGCTGGAGCGCGCCGCGGGCAGGCCCTATCCGGAGCTGCTCGGCGAACGGATCTGGTCGCGGATCGGCGCCGAACACGACGCCGTGATCACCCTGGACCCGGTGGGCGCCCCGTACGCCTGCGCCGGAATCCACGCCACCGCCCGCGATCTCGCCCGGTTCGGCCGGTGCGTGCTCGACGGTGGCACGGTGGCGGGCCGCCAGGTCATTCCCGAGGAGTGGGTCCGCGCCACCCGCCGGGGCGGCCGGACGGCGGTGCTGCCCGACCGCGATCTCGGATCGATCTATCCGCACGGGACATACCGCAACCAGTGGTGGGCGCCCGGCGACTCGGTGGGCACCTTCTTCGGGATCGGCATCTTCGGCCAGTACCTCTGGCTCGACCCGGTCCGCAACGTCGTCATCGTGAAGTTCTCCAGCCTCCCGCACCCCCGGGACGGCCGCGCCGAGCATGCCGCGGCGCTGGCCGCGATCGCCGAGGCCGTCGACGGCGCACGGGAGATGTGATGGAACAGCCCCCGTCGTTCGCACTGGAGCGGCGCACGATCGAACACATCCCGGCCTCGGAACGCCACGGCAGGCCATGGCACCAACTGGCCCTGTGGTTCTCCAACAACGTCCAGATCAACACCCTGATCATCGGTGCGGTGCCGGTCGGGATGGGACTCGGCCTGACCTGGTCGATCATCAGCATCCTGGTGGGAAACCTGGTCGGTGCGCTGTTCATGGCCTACCACTCCGCACAGGGGCCCCAACTCGGTCTGCCGCAGATGGTGCAGAGCCGCGCCCAGTTCGGTTTCTACGGCGCGCTGCTGCCCTCGGTCATGGTCGTGCTGATGTACCTCGGCTTCGCCGTCGAGGGCGGCCTCGTCGCCGGGCAGGCGATCGCCACCTGGGCTCATCTGCCCAAGCCCCTGGGCATCGTGGTGTTCAATGTGGTGCTGCTGCTGATCCCCCTGGTGGGATACCGGCTGATCCACGCGGCGAGCCGGGTGGTCGCGGTGATCTCGGGGGTGGCGTTCCTCGCGCTGTTCGTACGGCTTCTCCCCCAGTTGCCCAGCCATCCGCCCGGCCCGACCACGCATTCCCTCGGTGTGGTCGTGTCCGCGATCTCGGTGTGCGTCGCCTGGCAGGTCACCTGGGCGCCCTACGTGTCCGACTACTCCCGCTATCTGCCGGAGAACACTCCGACCCGGGTCACCTTCTCCTACACCTACCTCGGTTCGGCCGTGGGCGGCGCGCTCACGATGGTCATCGGGGCGATGGCGGCGACGGTGAACAGCGACGCGGTGAACTCCGACGCGATCGGGTTCCTGGCCGACCGCTTCCCCTCGTTCGCCGGGCTCGTGGTCGCTGCGCTGCTCCTCGGGCTGGTCCCGGCGGGTGCCGAGGGTCCCTACGGTGCGTTCCTGACCGCGCTCAGCGCGCTCTCCGCGGAGGGCAGGGTGCGCTCGACCGCGACCGCCCGGGCGCTCTTCGTCCTCTGCTTCGCCGCCCTCGCCAGCGCGCTTGCCATCCTGTCCAGCGGCAGTCTGCTGGACACGTTCCAGAACATCACCCTGTTCGTGCTCTACCTGCTGGTGCCGTGGACCGCGATCAACCTCACCGACTACTACTTCGTCCGCCACGGCCACTACGACATTCCCGAACTGCTGACGAAGAACGGACGGTACGGCACCTTCACCTGGTGGGCGGTGCTCGTCTACCTGGTGTCGATCGCCGCCGAACTGCCGTTCATCAACAGCAGCGCCTATGTCGGCCCGCTGGTGCGGTCCCTCGGCGGCGCCGACCTGTCCTGGCTCGTCGGGCTCATCGTGGGCGCGGTGGGGTACTACGCCGGCACCAAGCTCTTCGCCGACCGACGGCCCCGGCCGGTCGCTCCCGGACTGGTCAGGAGCTGATGGCCGCCATGTCCGTCGGGCGCGCGGAGAGCAGCGCCAGGCAGTTGTCCCACAGGGCTTCGAGGTGCCGGGTGTTGTTGTAGAGCTTGGCGAACAGCACCTGGCCCTCGAGCTGGGCGACGACCGACCGGGCGGCGTCTCCGGTGTCGCCGACGGTGACCTCCCCGCGCTCCTGGGCTTCGGCGATGACCGTATCGACCATCTCCACCTGGGCGTCGAAGATCTGCTGAAGGCGGGCGCGGATGGGCTCGGTCTGATTGCTCAGTTCCAGGGTGAGGTTGCCGAACATGCACCCGGAGACCGTTCCACAGCTCTGCTGGCCCGCGCACAGCCCGGCCTGGGTCTGCTCGAACAGCCGGCGCAGCCGGGAGAGCGGCTCCGCGTCGCCGTCCTGGAGGGCCCGGGCCCAGTCGTCGCGCTGCGTCTGCCAGTGCTCGTCGAGGACGGCCAGGGCAAGAGCTTCCTTCGACTCGAAGAAGTAGTAGAAGCTCCCCTTGGGAACACCGGCCGCCTTGCAGATCTCGGCGACGCCCAGCGCCGAGTAGCCCCGCAGTTCGATGAGCGAGTGCGCGGCGTCGAGGATCTTCTCCCTCGCATCACTGGTGCGTCCCATGGCGGTAAGTGTACGACCGATCGTCTATACCGAGAATCCACGGCCCCCGGGCGTCCCGCCGGACGCCCGGGGGTCGGCTGTCCCCTGTGGGTCCATGCCGGTGGTTTGCAACTAGACGACCGGTCCACTAATCTCTAGCCAGTCGGTCGACTATCGGCCGTATGCACCGTATATCCCCCTGAAGTGGAGAGTCACTGTGACCACCCCCGTCAAGCTCGCCGTCGTGTACTACTCGTCCACCGGCACCATCGCCGAGATCGCCAAGGAGCTCCGCGACGCGGGCGTCAAGGCCGGCGCGGAGGTACGCCTGCTCAAGGTCGCCGAGCTCGCTCCCCAGGCGGCCATCGACTCCAACCCCGCCTGGGCCGCCCACCACGCCGCCACCGCCCAGATCCCCGAGGCCACCCCCGACGACATCGAGTGGGCCGACGCCGTCCTCTTCGGCACCCCCACCCGCTTCGGCAACGTCTCCGCGCAGCTCAAGCAGTTCATCGACACGCTCGGCGGCCTCTGGGCCCAGGGCAAGCTGGCCGACAAGGTCTACAGCGGCTTCGTCTCCAGCGCCACCGCCCACGCCGGTCAGGAGTCCACCCTCCTCGCCCTCTACAACTCCATCCACCACTTCGGCGGCATCACCGTCAGCCCCGGCTTCACCGACCCGGCCAAGTTCAACGACGGCAACCCCTACGGCACCTCCCACGTCGACGCCCAGGGCGCCAACCCCGTCGACGACACCACGCGCACGGCCGCCCGTATCCAGGCCGAGCGCGCGGTCCGGATGGCCACCGCGCTCAAGGCCGCTGCCTGATCAGTCCGCTGGACGCAGACCCGTCGCCCGGCGCGGTACGCACCCGACGGTGCCCTCGCGGACGGTTCCGACCGACCGCCCCGAGACCCCCTACCCCACGGAGAGGAAAAGACCATGAAGGAGTTCCTGGTCGAGCTCACCACCACCGTGCCCGAGGGCACCGATCCCGCCGAGGTCGGCCGACGCCGCGCGGACGAGTCCGCCCGGGCCAAGGAGCTCGCCGCCGCGGGCCACTTGGTCCGGCTGTGGCGCCCGGTGGGTGAGCTCCGCAGTATCGGTGTGTGGCGCGCCGACAGCGAGGCGGATCTGCGCGCGAAGGTGCTGGGGACGCTGCCCCTGTGGTCCTGGATGACCGCGGTGGTCACCGCCGTACAGCCACATCCCAACGACCCCGGCCCGACCGGCTGAATCGCCTGGTCCAGCTCCGCTGCCGGGTTCCCGGGAATCTCCGCCGACGGAACCGAGCCACCCGCTGTTACCACGATGACAACGGGTGGGCCGCGGTCCACGACGGCCGCTCGTGTTGTCAGCCGCCCATCCCGTTGCGCTGAGAAGCGTTTTATGGCCTGTTCAAGAGGCCGTTACGGTCGGATTTATGGAATGGAATTTTCAGCGGGCCGAAAGACTCGCGGCCGCATTGCGTGCCGGTGAAGTGACCTCGGCGGAACTGACAGACCAGGCGATCGCCCGTATCGAGCGGGACGACAAGGCGATCAACGCGATCTGTGTGCCGGACTTCGACCGGGCGCGGGCCGCCGCGCGCGGTGCCGACCAGGCGCGCGCCCGTGGTGAGGACCGGCCGCTGCTCGGCATTCCGGTGACGGTCAAGGAGTCCTACAACGTCGCCGGGCTGCCCACGACTTGGGGCATGCCGCCGCACCGCGACTTCATGCCGGCCGAGGACGCGGTGCAGGTGTCGCGGCTCAAGGCCGCGGGCGCGGTGGTGCTCGGTAAGACCAATGTGCCCGTGGGTCTGCAAGATGTGCAGAGCTTCAACGAGATTTACGGCACCACCAATAACCCGTGGGATCACGGTCGTACGCCGGGTGGATCCTCCGGCGGATCGGCGGCGGCTCTGGCGGCCGGATTCGGCGCGCTGTCCATCGGCTCCGACATCGCCGGTTCATTGCGCACCCCCGCGCATTTCTGCGGCGTCTACGCACATAAGCCGACACTCGGGCTGGCGGCGAGCCGCGGTATGGTCCCGCCGCCCGCGCCCGCCTTGCCGGCCGACCATGACCTCGCCGTCGTCGGTCCGATGGCGCGCACCGCCCGCGACCTCACACTGCTGCTCGACGTCATGGCCGGACCGGACCCGCTGACGCTCGGTGTGGCACACGAGGTGGCCCTGCCGCCCGCGCGCCATGAGCGGCTCCGCGACTTCCGGGTCCTGATCCTCGACGAGCATCCGCTCATTCCGACCGGGGCCGCCGTACGGGCGGGTGTGAACCGGGTGGCCGACGCGCTTGCCGACGCCGGTGCCCGCGTCGAACGGCACAGTCCGCTGCTGCCCGAGCTGACCGAAGCCTCGATGCTCTACACGCAGTTGCTGTTCTCCAGCCTGGTCGCACGTTTCCCCGTCGAAGCGTACGAGCGGCTACGGACCGACGCCGCCGCACTGAGCGCGGACGACCAGAGCCTCCATGCGGCGCGGCTGCGCGCCACGGTGTTCAGCCACCGCGACTGGGTCGAGGCGAACAGCCGTCGCGAACTCCACCGTCACGGCTGGCGGCAGCTCTTCGCCGAGTTCGACGCCGTGGTGTGTCCCATCACGCCCACTCCCGCGTTCCCGCACGACCACGACCCCGATTCGATGCAACGCCGGCTCGATATCGACGGCGTCGAGTACCCGTACCTCGACCAGCTTGTCTGGGCCGGTGTGGCCACCATGCCCGGTCTGCCCGCCACCGCCATACCGGCGGGCCGGTCCCCCGAGGGTCTGCCGGTGGGAGTGCAGCTCATCGGTCCGATGTTCGAGGACCGCACCCCGCTGCGGCTGGCCGAACTGCTGGAGCAGAAGATCGGCGGCTTCCAGGCACCGGAGTAGGGCGTCCTGCCGGGTGTCCACTGCGCGTCCGGAAGGTTGTTGGCGCCCTGGTAGTGGATCACGTCTCCCCCGGGCTCGAACAGGGCGTCACCGGCCTTGAGCACCCGAGGCGCCTCCCCCTCCAGCTCGAAGAGGATCTCACCCCCGCTCTTCGAGAAGTCCGACGAAGGAGGAGGCGACGAGGGCGACAGCGCGGTCGTCGTCGTGGGTCAGTTGGCGCAGGACCTCCCCCACGGCGGTCCCCGACAGCTCGACCAGCGCCTGGGCCAGGCGGATCCGGGTCGCGGAGTCCGCGGTGGGGGCGGCGAGTTCGTCGGCCAGTGCGGTCGTGATGCGGTCCGCGCACCCGGGGTCCTGGGACAGGGTGCCGAGAACCTCTGCCGCGTCGACGTCGTTGGAGCCCTCGACCACCATGCCGACCAGGGTCGGCACGGCCGCGGTCACGCCACGCCTGCCCAACGCCAGGGCGGCCTGTCTGCGCACCATCGGGTCCGGGTCCCCGAGCGCGTCCGCGAGCACCGCGGTCGCACCCGGGGCCTCGGAGATCGCGGCGATCGCCAGCACCGCGCGCCGCCGGATGCCGACGTCCTCCGAGTGCACCCCGGCGGCCAGCGTCGCCATGCCATCGCCGCCCGACCGGGCGAGCGCCCAGCGCAGGGCACCCGCGACGTTGGGGTCGGATTCGGCCAGGACCGCCCCGGCCAGCAGTTCGGCGGGAACCGGCACCTCCCCCGGCCGCGCCAGGACGGCCTGCTGCCTGCGCGCGGCGCTGGTCGAGTTGAGCCCCTGCATGAGCTCGACGATGCGCAGGACGTCCTGCCAGCCGGTGGGCGCCGACGCATCGATCGCGCGCAGCCGCTCAAGCAGCTCCGCTTCCCGCGCCAAGCGGTCTTCCGTCCATTGGATGAGGTCGCTGACCAGGGCGGACGGGGTGAAGGCCGGGTCGTCCAGCGCGCGCCCGATCTGCTTGAGCGAGAGCCCGAGGGACCGCAGGCTCTCCACATGGAAGATCCTGCGGACGTCCTCGGCGGAGTACTCGCGGTAGCCGCCGAGGGTGCGACCGGTCGGGCGCACCAGCCCGAGGGCGTCGTAGTGCCGGAGCATCCGGGCACTCACCCCCGAGTGACGGGCCACGTCGCCGATCAGCAATCCGTGACCTCTTCCGCGGCCTTCGCGGACCCCGCGGGCCCCGCAGCCTTCGCGGCGTCAGCAGCCTCCGCGGTCTCGGCGGCCCGCTCCGGGCCGAGTGTGACCACTCGCTTCGCCTCGTCGATGGCCGCGTCAAAACCGGTCTCCGGGTTCTGCCGGAGCAGCTCGGTGGCGCGGGCGTGCGTGGCCACCGCCGGGTCGGGGTCCGCCGCGGCCCGCTCCAGGGCGGGCTCGGTCACCTCGCCGAGGTCGACCAGGGCCCGGCTCAGGCTCAGCCGCATATCGCGGTCGCCGCGGCCGAGCTGCGCGACCAGTTCGTCGGCCAGGTCCTCCTTCTCGTCCTCGGGTACGAGGACGACCGCGACGCGCCACGCGGTCCGCGCGACTTCGTCGTCGGCGTCGCGCAGCATGTCGCGGGTGATCCAGGCCCAGGCGCACTTGTCGCCGATCTTGGAGAGCGTGTGCAGCGCCTGGCTGCGGGCCTGAGTGCGCTCGGCGTCGAGCTCCCGGCGGATCCGGGGCAGGGTGATCTCCGGCGAGAGGCGGGTCAGCGCCCAGGACAGCATGTCCCGTACGAAGAAGTCCGGCTCGACCGCGCACCGCTCGACGAGCGGCTCCAGGAAACCGGGGTCGGGGTTCGAGCCGACCGTCAGGGCCGCCTGAAGCCGGACCGACGAGTCGTCGGCGCTCAGGGCGTTGGCCACGCGGGTGTTCTGCGGGGTTCCGATTGACGTGTTGATCGGGGCCACCTCCTGCACCCAGGACACACGTTATCACCGTGTCAAGGTCAAGCCCGTGACCGGCGGACCGGAAGATTCGCCGGTCACGGGCTCGAGCCGGTGTGTCCTGTGGAGCGGCGCTCAGTCGCGCGATACGGATGCGGCGGACCGGTTCGCGGCGCCGTTGATCACGAACTGCGAGCCGGGCTCCTTCGCCACATCGCCCTCGGCCGAGTTGGTGATCGTCACGTTCGTCAGGGTGGCGCTGCCGCGCGCCCCGCTCATCGCGAGGATCCCGGATCCGTTGTTGGATTTGTCGATGGTGACGTTCTCGATCCGGACGCCGGGCATCGTGCCGCCGCCCGTCTTGAACTGGATGCCGTCGTAGGTGGAGTCATGGATGTCGGTGTCGCGGATCGTGACGCCCGGGATGTCCTGCCCCTGGGCGAACAGAGTGATCGCGCCGAACTCCTGTGCCTCGCCCCAGAACGCGCCGCCCGTGCGGTACAGGCCGTTGTTGGCGATGAGCGTCTGGCCCGAGAAGGGCAGCGGGTCGTGGTCGGTGGCCAGCATGATTCCCGGGTAGTTCATGGTGTCGGAGATCAGGTTGTTCTCGACCGTGTTGCCGTAGCCGCCGTAGACCGCGATGCCGTTGGCCCGCCAGGGCAGTTGGATGGTGTTGTTGCGGAAGTGGTTGTCGTGGCCGATGTCCGTCGAGGTGTCCTTCACGTATTTGTTGGCCCAGACGGCGAGTGAGTCGTCGCCGGTGTTGCGGAAGGAGGAGTTGTATACGGTCGAATTGCGGGTGCCGTTGGTGAAGTTGACGCCGTCGGCGTAGGTGTTGCGGATCCGTACGCCGCTGAACTCCAGGCCGTCACCGGGCCCCCACAGCTCGGGGATGTTGGAGTAGTCGCGGCCGACCCAGGCGCCGACGTTGGCGTGCTCGAGCCATACGTTGGTGATCTTGGTGTTCTTGCCGAAGCGGCCATTGAGGCCGACACCGCCCTCGGCGCCGCCGTCGCCGCCACGGATGGTGCCGGAGCCGAAGATGGCGATGTCGGAGATCTTGGTGTTGTCGTCGATGTCGAAGCCGAAGTTGCCCTCATGGGGATGGTTGATGCCGCCCGCTTCCTGGGGCGGGATGAGCGAGTAGAGCTGGGAGTGCCACATCCCGGCACCGCGGATGGTGACGTCCCGGATGCCCATCTGGTTGTACTGGCCGTGATCCTGCGGGTCGTCGGTCAGGATCTTCTTCTCCTGGCGCCACTGGCCCGCGGGGATCCACACACAGGGGATCCGGCCCTCCTGGTCCGCCGTGACGGCGCGCTGGATGGCGTCCGCGTCGTCGATGCCGTCGCCCGGCACGGCCCCGTAGTCGGTGATCGAGACGCAGTCGGCGGGCTTGGTGGCCGGTGCCGCCACCTGCTCCAGATCGACCAGGTCGATGATGTAGAAGGCCGCGTCGTCACCGGTGTCGCGCTGGAGCCGGAACTTGGTACCCACCGGGTAGGAGTCGGTGAGCAGGGCGTGGGACTCGTCGAACAGCCGCCGGGCGTCGCCGCCGGGCCGATTGGTCAGGCCCTCCGGGTCGTCGGTCGCGCCGTAGAGCCAACTGTGCTTGGAGGACAGGGTGAGTTTGCGGACGAACTTCCCGTCCGCGTAGAGGCTGATGGTCGCCTCCTTGCCGCCACCGGCCGCCGCGTCCGGGATGGAGTTGCGGACGACGATCGAGTTGGCCGGTGTGGTGGAGGTGAACTCCACGTACTGGCCGGTGGTGTCGAGCCGGACCGATGAGCGGCCGGAGGACTCGGTGGCGAAGTTGGTGTGCCCGAAGGTGCGCTTGGCGTCCGCCTTCAGCAGCGTTCCGTCGTAGTGGCCGTCCTCCGCCTCGTACTCGGTGTACGGCACGGCGGCGCCGCGCCCGACCACGAGGGAGCGGGCGAAGGTGTTGTTGTCCTCGTTGGTCTCGGCGACGGTGCCGGTGGCGTCGGCCGTCGCGGTGAGCGTCGCTCCCCCGTTGGCGGCGGTCCAGTCGCCGCTGATGGCCACGGTGGCGGTGCCACCGGCCGGGACGGTGCCCGCCGTGCCGTTCAGCGTGGTCTCGCCGACGGTGAGCCGGGTGACCGACCCGGCGGGCACCGCGCTGGTGCCCCTGTTGTGCACCGCTACGGTGAAGGTGACCTTGGCGCCGACGGCCGGGCTGGCGGGGTTGGTGGTGATGCCGGTGACCTCCAGGTCCGGCCCGGGGGCCTGGCCGACGACCAGCTTCGTGGCGGCGTTGCGGCTGTTGTTGGTGTTGTCGAGTTCGGGGACCGTGTCGGTGGGGTCGACGACGGCGGAGACGGTGTAGCTGCCCATGGGCCGCTTGCCGACCTTGACCGGCACCTTCAGCGAGGCGCCCGGCGCGAGCGCGTCGACGGCGCCACTGCCGGCGTCCGCGCCCTCGATGCTGACGTTCACCGTGGTCGCGGGCGCGGCGGCCGTCCCGGCGTTGCGGACCGTGGCCTCGACGGTGACCGCGTCCGTCTCGGAGGGCGACTGGGGCGACCAGGAGAGATCGGTGACGGTCAGATCGGGCGCGGGCGCGGCCGTGCCGACGACCTCGAACTCGGCGACCTGTCCCCCGCCGGCGCCGGTGTTTCCGGAGAACTGGAGCCGTACGTCCGCGTATCGGCCCGTGACCGGGATGGTCACCGTGTTCTTGTTCTGCGACGGGCTGAAGGTGTAGTCGGCCCGGTCCTTCAGCGAGGTGAAACCGGACCCGCCGACCGGTCGCCCCAGCACCTGAATGCTCTGCGACCGGGTGCTCCAGACGGGATCGGGGTTCAGCTTGACGACGACGCCGGTCAGATCGGCGTCGGCGCCGAGCTTCGCGGTCAGCGTCGAGGACTGGCCGCCCGCCTCCCAGTAGGTGGCGGTGCTGCCGTCGTTGGCGTTGGCCGCGAGGTAGTTCTGGGTGGTCGACGACGCCTCGATCGGCTTGCGCAGGGCCAGGTTCGCTCCCGCTGCGGCATGGGCTGCCTCTGCGGCATGGGCTGCCACGGGCAGCAGCCCGACCGTGAGCAGACCCGCCGTCACAAGCCCGGCGGTCAACCGCCGACCGTGCTGTCTTCTACTCATGAGGACCTCTCGATCCCTTCCCCTGAGCGCCCGCGACCGGCCCCGCCACCCGCCGCCCACCGACGCGCAGGGTTTCTCGGGGCAGGGAGCACGCAGGCATGAGGGAGCGGTGCGCCTGGTGGACGATGACGGTGTTCAGCGGGCCCGGACGATGTCGCGGTGAGGAGGCCGAGCCAGCCGCAGTGCAAGAGTTGAGTAATTTCATCTATCTTTTGCAGTGCCTTGACGACAGATTTCTACTGTCCATCGACTTTGTCAACGGCCTGGTACGGGGCGGTACTTGACCACTGGGCGCAGTCGGCCGCCATCGCGGTGAGCGCTGCCTCCCCGGAGGCGGCGGCTACTCCTGCCACGTCCCGTCGCGCATGATGGCTCTCCCGCGTAGTTCCGGCTCGCCGCGCCAGGCGAGCACCGTCTTCGGCACCACGCGGACGTAGAGAAAGGGGCCCTCCTCCGCGCGAGGGTCCCACCCGAACTTGGCGGTGAACGCCTCGGCCGCGTCGCCGGGGACCTCCCGATCCGGGAAGCACTCCGCCTCGCCTTGGAGCAGCACCACATCAAAGGTGTCCGGCAGTGCCAGGCGCACGCGCGGCTCCTCGCGGAGGTTCCGCGCCGTGACCGAAGTGGCGCTGGTGCACATCCAAACGGCCTGCCCATCCCACAGGAACCACAGTGGCACCTGGTGCGGTCCGCGCTCAGGATGCCCCGTCGACACCCATACGTCCCGCTCGGTGACGAGCCGGTCCAGTGTGTCGCGCCTTCGCTCCGCCGCCTGGCGACGAACGTATCCCCTCTGCATGGGAGTCGACGCTAGCCAGCGGGCTCACAGCGCGCATGCGGCGCGGGACCTACGACCAGCGACCGGTGGGTGGGCCGAGACTCGGCAAGGTCGACACCGATGTCGGATTCCTGCCGGAGCATGGCCTCCGGGTCGGCGCGGAAGCCGGCCACGCCACGTCGTCGATCGCGAGCCATGGCGCGGCGGCCACGGCCGTGGGGGTGAGCCCGGTGAACGCCTTGACCTCGCGGTGGAGATGGGACTGGTCGGCGTAGCCGCTCTCGATGGCGACGCGGGCGGCGGCGTGACCCGCCGCGAGAAGGTGGGCCGCGTGGTCGAACCGCACCAGTCGGGCGGCGCGTTTGGGTGTGATGCCGAGCTGGGACCGGAAGCGGGCCGACAGGCGCTTGCGGCTCCAGCCCACCTCCTCCGCCAGGCGCTCGACCCGCACCCGCCCCCGGCCGGTGAGCGTACGCCGCCAGGCGTGGGCCACCTCCGGGTCGACCGGTGGGCGCGTGCCCAGCCATCGACCGAGGATGTCCGCCGCGATGGCGAATCGCTCGTCCCACGACGCGGCGGCACGCAGCCTGTCCTCGGCCCGCGCGGCGTCGGGGCCCCAGACATCGTCGAGGGATGCCACCGTCCCGCTGAGTTCGGCCGACGGGCCGAGCACCGCGGCCGCCGCGACCGGCTCCAGCCGGATCTGGAGGCACTCGCCCACCCGGCCGCCCGCCCGCAGCTCGCCCGGGTGGAGCCCGACGGCGACACTGCCGCGCCCGTGCCTGCCGTGTGCGCCGTAGACGAGGCCCTCGCCCTCGCTCAGGTCGAGCAGCAGGGTGACGGAGGGGTGCGCCACCATGGCGATGTCCACCGCCGCGGGGACACGTTGGCGGAACCCGGCCATGCTGACCCCCGGCAGCCGGCCGGACGGGCGCGGGACCGCGACGTCCACCGCGGCCCAGTCGAATGTCCCCGCCGACATCACACGACCAGTCTAGGTCTCAGGGCGTCATGGGCGGGGTGTCAACGCCCGTCGCCGCGAAGCCCAGCAGCAGGGTGCCGGTCGCCTCCGGCTCCTCCAACATGGGCACATGCCCGACGCCGGGCAGCAGCTCGACGCGCGCGTCCGGGACCGCCACGTACTGGTGCGCCGACGAGGGCTCCCAGCGGGGATCGGCGGCGCCGAAGACCACCAGTACGGGGACGTCGAGGGCGGCGAGACGCTCGGGCACGCTCCGTTCGGTGATGTACGCGGCGTTCCGGCGCAGCACGGTCCTGAGCGCGGGATAGGTGATCCTCCGTATGTCGGCGACCACGTCGTCCGGCACCTCCACCGGGCGGGCACACGTCGCGCTGATCCCCCTGCGGATCGTCGCGTCCGAACGCCTCGGCCACAGCAGCGGGCCGAGGGGCGGGGCCAACAGCACCCGAAGGAGGAGCGGCTGCGGCAGGAGGGCGTCCAGACTCGGGCCACTGCTGATCAGCGCGAGCGATCTCACCAGGTCGGGGCGGTGTTCGGCAAGCGCGGTGGCGACATAGCCGCCACTGGAGTGCCCGGCCACGGCCACGGAACGAAGGCCCAGGCCATCGAGCAGCGCCGCCACCTGACCCGCCTGCGCGGGCACGTCATAGGACGCCGCGGGCGGGGACTGGCCGCAGCCCGGCAGGTCGACCCGAATGACGTGATGGCGGCGAGCGAGCGCCGGAACCACCGGGCCCCAGAAGCCGCCCGAGGCCCCCGATCCGTGGATGAGCAACAGGGGCGGTGCCTGCCGAGGACCGTCGTGGACCACATGCATCCCGTGCGAGAGCTCAACGCTGTCTTCACTCATGCGGGGATGGTGCGGGGGCCGCCGGCCTCCGGTCTTGTACTTATGTCCTCGTGGCGGTGACGATGCCGAGTTCGACGCCCGGTCAGGCCCGGATACACCGTCGTCGGCGCGGGAGCGATCGGCGGCACCCTCGCCTTCGCCCTCGCCCGGGCCGGCCACCCGGTCACCGTCGTGGACACCGACCGCGCCCATGCGGACGCCATCCGTACCCGCGGACTCGTCGTCGCCCGCGGCGACACCCGCGAGAGCGTGCCGGTCACCGCCACCACCCCGGACGAGTTCACCGGCACCCTCGAACGCGTACTGCTGGCCGTGAAGGCGCAGGCCACCGGCACCGCGCTGGACTGGATCGCGCCCCGCCTGGCCCCGGACGGCTACGTCGTCTCCCTACAGAACGGCTTCAACGAGTCGCTGATCGCCCGGCGTCTGGGGGCCGCCCGCACCGTCGCGGCCTTCGTGAACATCTTCGCCGACGTCATCGAACCGGGTGTCGTCCTGGACGGCGGCGCCGGAGCCCTCGTCATCGGCGAGCCGAACGGCGCGCCGGTCAGCCCGAGGGTCCGGGATCTGTGGCCCATCGGCACAGTTGGGGCCCGGCCGTGGCCAGCGACAACGTCGAGGGATATCTGTGGGCCAAGGCCGGGTTCGGCGCCATGCTCGCCGCCACCGCCCTCGCGGACGCCCCCATGGCCGACCTCATCGACCGGCACCGCCCCGCCATGGCCGCGCTCTCCGGCGAGATCTTCGCCGTATCCGATCGCCTCGGCGTCACCCTGGAAGCGTTCGACGCCTTCGAGCCGCATCCCTTCCGGCGAGGGACGGACCCAGCCGCCCGGAACGCCGCCTTCGACCGGCTCACCGCAGGGCTGCGCACTCAGACCAAGGACCGCAGCGGTATCTGGCGCGACCTCGCGGTGCGCCACCGGCCTGTGGAAGCCCCCACGCACTACACCGAGGTGTTCCACCACGCGGCGCGCGAGGGTCTGCCCACCACTCTGCTGCACACGGTCGTGACCGGTCTGCGCCAACTGGAGGGTGCCGCGCAGGACATGTCGGAGTCACGGCTGGACGAACTGGACCGCCTGGCCCAGCCCCCCGCGCCCTCGCTCCCGCTCGACTCCGAACAGGCCGAAGCGGTGCGGCAGTGGCTCGACGCCCACCGCGAGGACATGGTCGCCGACCTCGCCGACTACACCTCCCAGGGCAGCGCGAGCGACGACCTGGCCGCCCTGGACACCTGCCTCGGCTGGCTGCGCGACTGGCTCGACCGGCGCCTCGGCACACCGGACGCCGAGGAGACCCTGGCGCGCGAGGAGGCCGGAGACATCCTCGTCCGCCGCTACCCCGCCCGGGACACCACCACCGAGGACCACCGCCCCGTCCTTCTCCTCGGCCACTACGACACCGTCTGGCCGACCGGCACCCTCGACACCTGGCCCTTCCGGCGGGACGGCGACCACATCAGCGGCCCCGGCGTCTTCGACATGAAGGCCGGCCTGGTCCAGGCGGTCTGGGCACTGCGCGCCCTCGACTCCCTCGATCTGCCCCGCCCGGCCTGCACCGTGATGCTCAACGGCGACGAGGAGACCGGCAGTCTCGCCTCCCGCGACGCCATCGTCGACGAGGCCGGCGACAGCCGCCTCGCCATGGTCTTCGAGGCCGCCGCCGACGGCGCGGTCAAGACAGCCCGCAAGGGCGTCGGGCTCTTCACCGTCACGGTCACCGGCACCGAGGCCCACGCCGGTCTGGACCCCACGGCCGGAGCCGGCGCCGTGGACGAACTCGCCCACCAGATCCTGCGTCTGACGGACCTGCGCGCCCCGGACGCGGGCACCTCGCTGAACGTGGGCGTGGTGGAGGGAGGCACCCGCAGCAATGTCACAGCGGGGCACGCCGTCGGCCGCATCGACGCCCGCGTCGCCACCGCCGCCGAACAAAAGCGCCTGGGAGAGGCCCTCGCCGCGGTGCGTCCCGTCGACCCACGGACCCGCGTGGCGGTCACCGGAGGCTGGAACCGCCCGGTCTTCGAACGTACGGAAGGCGTCGCCGCCCTCGCCGACCTGGCCCGCCGGTGCGCCGCGCTGCTCGGACACGACCTGCCCGAGGCGTCGGTCGGCGGAGCCGGCGACGGCAACTTCGTGGTGGCCCAGGGCACGCCGGTCCTGGACGGTATCGGCGCGGTGGGCTCGGGCGCGCACGCCCGCTCGGAGAACACCTCGGTTGAGGGGCATGGTCACCCGTGCGGCGCTGGCCGCCACCGTGCTGACGGCGCTGGCAAGGCTATGAACCCCCTGCCCCGCGCGACCCGCCAGGACCTCAACCGGGTGCCTTACAATTCCCCGGCCACTGGCGAAAAATGAGCGGTCGAACGCATGGGCCGCAGGGGCGAGGAGGAATCGCGATGGCAACGGGGGGATGGGGTCCGCCGAACGGCCCCGGGCAGGGAGGCAATCGCTGGGGGCCGCCACCGGCACCCGGTCCGTACGGGCCGAGGCCGACACCGGATCCGTACGGGCCCACGCCGACACCGGATCCGTACGGACCGCCACCCGTGCCGGATCCGTACGGGCCGCCACCGAACCCCTACGGCCCCCCGCCCCCGCCGCCCGGGCCCTACCGCCCGGCGCCCAGGAACCGGCACTGGTACCGGCGGGTGCCCTTCCTCTTCCTGATCGTCCCCCTGCTCCGCTCGGTGCACCGGGCCGCGCGCAGGGTGTTCGACCAGGACGGCGGCGGGCGTGTCCACGATCCCGTGGTCACCCGCTTCCAGGTCATCCGCACGGTGCTCGGCGTCCTCGCCACACTCGCGCTCTACTACATGTACGGGTCGGACAACGGCCTGGGGGACCAGGCCAGCGAGGGTGTCGCCCAGCTCCTGCTGACCCCTGTCCTGCTCATCATCGCCGGACCGTTGGTGATCACCGCCTTCATCCGCTACGCGCCCGCGGAGCGGCGGCGGCTGCTGCGCTCCCGGCTCGGCGTCCCGGCCAAGACCGTCGGCTGGTACCTCCTGGTCGTGGCCGCCCTCGTCGGCACGGTGTGGGTGATCTCGGGCACCACGCTGCTGCACGGGCTGCACGGGGTGTGGCTGTTCGTGGCCGCCGTCCCCGCGCTCGCGTTCGTGCTGTGGGGGCTGCCGTTCTTCTTCGTGGCCTCGGCCTACGTCGCCCGCTCCGCCTTCAACACCGCCTATGTGCACGCCGCGCTGCCGGCCGTGCTCACCGTGGTGATGGTCTGGATCGTCGCCATCCTCAACGTGACCGGGGGCGGCATGCCGAACGGGCCGATGTGGGCCCAGTTCTGCTCCCTGTTCGGCGGCCCGCTCTCGGTGACCGGGCTCTCCCTGTGGGAGCTGCGCCGACTGCGTACGCGCCACGGCGTGACCATACGCGGCTGAGGTATCCGGCCATTTTCGGTATCGCGGCGGTCATACGGTGTGCCACCAGGCGCTCCGCCGCGTTGCCCGGGAACCGACGGCGGCAGTGGGTGGCGGCGGCCGGTTCCGTACCCTGGCGGCATGCGCATGCGCCCCACTTTGAGCTGGACCCCCGTCGAGGACCTGCCGCCGGGCACCACGGACCTGGCGCCGGTCGCCGACGCGCTGAGCACCGGCGGGGTGCTGGTGCTCAGCGGGGCGGGCATCTCCACGGAGTCGGGCATCCCCGACTACCGGGGCGAGGGCGGGAGCCTGAGCCGGCATACCCCGATGACCTACCAGGACTTCACCGGTGGCGCCCGGGCCCGGCGCCGCTACTGGGCCCGCAGCCACCTCGGCTTGCGCACCTTCGGCCGGGCCCGTCCCAACGCCGGGCACCGGACCGTGGCCGCGTTCGCGCGACACGGCCTGCTCTCGGGCGTGATCACCCAGAACGTCGACGGCCTGCACCAGTCCGCCGGCAGCGAGGGCGTCGTGGAACTCCACGGGAGCCTGGACCGGGTCGTCTGCCTCGGCTGCGGCGCCGTCAGCCCGCGCCGCGAGCTGGCCCGGCGGCTGGAGGAGGCCAATGCGGGCTTCGCGCCGGTGGCCGCCGGAATCAACCCGGACGGTGACGCCGACCTCACCGACGAGCAGGTCGGGGACTTTCGCGTGGTGCCGTGCACGGTCTGCGGCGGCATCCTCAAACCGGACGTGGTGTTCTTCGGCGAAGCCGTTCCGCCGCGGCGGGTCGAGCACTGCCGCGAGCTGGTCCGCGAGGCCACCTCACTGCTGGTCCTGGGCTCCTCACTGACGGTGATGTCCGGGCTCCGGTTCGTCCGCCAGGCGGCCAAGGCCGGGAAGCCGGTGCTGATCGTCAACCTGGACCCGACCCGCGGCGACCAGCACGCCGTCACCCGGGTCGCCCTCCCGCTGGGAACGGCACTCACCGCCGTGGCCGACCAACTGGGCATCCCAGGGCCGGCACAGACCTGACTCCGGCACCCTTTCGGCCCTGGCTATTCCGCCGGGCGGATCCAGGTCCGGGCGAGTTCCGCGACCCAGGTGGCCGCCCGCGCCCGGCGAAGGGGACTCCGAGCGCCGCGAATTCCTCGGCCGACCAGCCGGCCCCGACCCCGAGGCCGAACCGCCCGGCTCGGCGGCCGTGGCCACCGCACGGATCACCTCGGGACGGGCACCGGCACCGACCCCGACCCCGAGCGCGTGCAACCCCACTCGCATGCTCCACCTCCGGGCGTCACCTCAGGCGCGCGGCGCGGACGCACCCGGGTGGCGTGGCACGCCGCGCCCGCGCGCGGCGGGGCATGTCGTCCGGACGAGCGAAGGCTTTCCCCGATGCCCTCTGGAGGAAGCCTCGATCATGACCACGGGGGGGGTAACCCCAGCCACTGCCCTGGGGGCAGCGCATCGGCATGTCAGGGGGACGACCGGATGGGCCGATCCCCGCTGCGCTGGTGGGATGGTCGCAGACCACCGGCTCCGGGGGCGAAACAGCCGCGGGCCACAGCCCGAGCGGCCCCCGAACGAGCGGGGCAACTCGAAGAGGAAAGGGCTCACCATGCAGGTGCTGGGAAGACACCGACGGGGCCGGCTCGCCCTGACCGGCCTGGCGGCCACGGTCCTCCTCGCCGCCTCGACCGGACCGGCGGCGGCGAAGCCGCGGCAGACCGATCCGCTCCAGCAGCGGGTGGACGCGGTCCACGACACCGGGGCCGTCGGTGTGCTCGCCGAGGTGACGTCACCGGACAGACATGACAGCGCACGCGCCGGGACGGCCAAGGTGGGCACCGGGAGGCCGATGCCACGGAACGGCGGTTTCCGGATCGGCAGCGCCACCAAGACCTTCACCGCAACCGTCGTGCTGCAACTCGTCGGCGAGGGGCGCATGTCCCTGGAGGACACCGTCGAACAGTGGTTACCGGGAGTGGTCCAGGGCAACGACAACGACGGCAGCCGGATCACCGTGCGGCAACTGCTCCAGCACACCAGCGGCATCCATGACGTCCTGCCGGAGATACCCGCGTTGAACAGCGCGGAGGGCTATCGGGCCGAGCGGTTCCGCACCTACACCCCCGAGGAGTTGGTGGCGCTGGCCATGAACCACCGGCCCAACTTCCCGCCGGGCGACGGCTGGTCGTACTCCAACACCAACTACCTTCTCGCCGCGATGATCATCCATGAGGTCACCGGCCGGAGCTGGGCACAGGAGGTCGACGACCGGATCATCCGCCCGCTGGGCCTGAGGAACACCAGCACGCCCGGCACCTCCCCGGCCATCCCCGGGCCGCACGCCCACAGCTACGCCGCGTTCTCCACCGACACCAGCATCGATGTCACGGCGCTCAATCCGAGTATGGCCGCCGGCTCCGGCTCGATCATCAGCACCACACACGACCTGAACCGGTTCTACACCGCGCTGCTCGGCGGCCGTCTGCTGGCTCCGGCGCAGCTCCACGAGATGACGACCACCACACCCGCGCCCGAACTGGGCGTGAGGTACGGACTCGGTCTGGGCGAGATCCCGTTGTCCTGTGGCGGCAGCTACTTCGGCCACCCGGGCGAACTGCTCGGCTATCACACCTGGAGCGGCGCCACCCGGGACGGGACCCGGACCGCCGTGGTGTACGTCACCAGCGACGGCGGCGACGACACCCAGCAGGCCATGAGCACACTCGTGGACCGGGAACTGTGCCGGACCCGCCCCTGATACTCCGGTCCGGTCCGCGGGTCCATGCGCGGGTCGGGTGGGCGGGCGCTACGCGCGGCGGGCCGCGAAGACCGCCGCGCCCAGGAGGGCCTGGTCCTCGCCGTCGTCGCGTACCGACAGGGTGAGTCGTGCGAGCCGCGGGTCGTGGTGGGTCAGACCGGCGTGGAGGGGTGGGCCTATCAGGGGCCATGCGGCCGTGATGGAGCCGCCGAAGACCACCGTGTCGGCCTCGAAGGCGGTCAGCCAGGGGGCGAGGGTGTCGCCGAGGGCGCGCAGGGCCGAGGTGATGATGTCGCGGGCGGTGGTGTCGGCCACGGCGAGGGCCGTCAGTTCCCGCAGTCCGTCGACGGGTCGGCCGGTGCGGTCCGTGTAGCGGGCGGTCATGGCCCGGGGGGAGACCGTGTCCTCCAGCGGACGGCCGTCCACGGTGAGCAGGTCGACGCGGCCCTCGGGCGGCACGCGCGGGTCGTCCTCGACGATCCTCCCCCGGTCCAGGAACGCGGAGCCGATCCCCGTGCCGAGTGTGATCGCGACGAGGCGCCCGCTTGCGGTGTGCACCGTGTGCCGGGCGCCGAGCGCGAAGGCGGAGGCGTCGTTGAGGAACCGCAGCCCGGCCGGGCGCGGGTTCAGCCGGGGCGTCAGGAGCTGGCCGACGGCGAGGCCGTCCAGCGAGGCGAACTTGCCGACGCCGTGGTAGCGGGCGATGCCGCGCGCGTAGTCGAACGGCCCCGGGACCGCGATGCCCCAGGTGCCGCGGACCGCACGCGCGCCGGGGGCGGTCGCCGAGAGCACGCCGCCCGCGGTCTCGGCGAGCGCGGCGAGGAAGTCCTCGGGGCCGATGTCGGGCGCGAGCGGCAGGCGGCGCCTGGTGCCGTCGGCGATCCGGGCCCGGTCGAGGTCGACGGCCGCCCCGGTGACATGGGAACCGCCCACTTCGAGGACGGGCACGAGGGGAGGCGGCACGACTCTGGACGGCATAACGCTGGGCGGCACGGGACCTCCGGAAACCGTCATCGGCGCCTACCGCGGCGCCGGATGGTCGACAAGTGTGGTCGCGATCGTCACGCGCCGCGACGGCTGCGGGGCGGTGCTCGCCTGGCGCTCGAAGAGCAGCGTCGCCGCGGCCCGGCCGACCTCGACCGGGTCGTAGGAGACGACGGTGAGCGGCAGGTGCAGCATGTCGGCGAGTTCGATGTCGTCGAAGCCCGCGAGGGCGACCGGCTCCTGGTCCCGCGCGCGGTCCCGCAGGGCGCGCAGCGCGCCGACCGTGTTCCGGTTGTTGGCGGTGAGCAGCGCGGTCGGCGGGTCCGGCAGGGCGAGCATGGCGCGGGCCGCCTGCTCCGCGAGCGCGCTGTCGCTCCGGTGCCGGCTGACGTACCGCTCGTCGAGCGCGATGCCCGCCTCCTCCAGCGCCACCGCATAGCCGCGGAAGCGCTCGGAACCCGTCCACAGCGACGGTGGCAGACCGAGGAAGCCGATGCGGCGGTGGCCGCGGGCGATGAGCCGGCGGCAGGCGTCCCGGGTGCCGCCGAAGTCGTCGACGAGGACGCAGTCCACGTCGATGCCCATCGGCGGACTGGCGGCGAGCACCACCGGGACGTCGCGCAGCCGGGTCCCGGCGAGGTGGCTGTGGTCATGCCCGGCCGGGACGACGACCAGGCCGTCCACGCCGCGGTCCACCAGGTCGGCCACCACCCCGCGTTCGGCGGCCGGGTCCTCCCCGGTGCTGCCGAGCATGACCCGTGCGCCGTAGCCCACACAGATCTGTTCGAGGCCCACGGCGAGTTGGGAGTAGAACGGGTTCGCCAGATTGGTCACGACCAGGCCGATGAGCTCGTTCGGACCCCCCGAACGCAGCTCGCGGGCCCGCTTGTTGGGGCGGTAGCCGAGGGCCTCCACCTCGGCGAGCACCCGCTGTCGGGTGGCCTCGCCGATGCCGCGCTGACCGCGCAGCGCGCGGGAGACGGTCATCGGGCTGACGCCGAGCCGCGCGGCCACGTCCCGCATGGTGAGGGCCGGTTCGGAACCCGAGTGTGCGCTCATACCACCTGTGCCTTCACCAGACGGACCGGCTCCGGCCCCTGATTGTGCACACGGTAGGAGGTGGCGGACGCCGGGACTGCGAGAGTCTCCGCATAGTGTACGGAGTGCCGGTGCCCGGCGGCGGTGGTGATGACCGCGCCCTGCCCGTCCACCACGGTCAGCACATGGAAGCGGCCGTCGGTCCGCTGCTCGGCGGTCCGGCCCGGTTCGACGGCGATCCGGTGCACCTGGAAGAACATCGCCGGCAGCGCGCCGAGCAACTCCTCCGTCCAGCCGTCGCCGGAGGGCAGCGGCCGGGGCCGCTGGACCAGTTCGCGGGCGACCGCGTCGCCCGACCGCGCCGGGTCGAGGTTGCGGAAGGCGTGCTCCACGTGCACGGCGCGCTGCCGGTCCGCCGCGTCCCGCCGCAGCCAGTCGTAGAACCGCAGGGAGTACAGGTAGGGGGTGGCGCTGACTTCGAGGACGACATTGCCCTCGCCGCTGCCGTGCGGCGTACCGGCCGGGACCAGGTAGAGCTGCCCGGCCTCGGCGGGAAACACCTGCACATACCGCTCGATGTCGAACGGTGTGCCGTGTGCGTCGGCGGCGTGCGCGCTGTGGTGGAACGCCTCGACATCGGCGCCCTCGCGCAGTCCGAGGAAGACCTTGCTGTGGTCCCCGGCGTGCATCAGGTAGTAGGTCTCGTGCTGGGTGTACGGCCAGCCGAAGACATCACGCATGTCGTCGGGCCTGGGGTGGCAGTGGACGGAGAGGTTGCCGCCGCCGACGGTGTCGAGGTAGTCGAAGCGCACGGGGAACGACGTGCCGAACATCTCGTGCACGGCGGGGCCGAGCACATCCACCGGGGAGAGCGCGACCACGAGCTGGAACGGCACCTCCACACAGCGGGAGGCGTCGTCGCCGAGCAGGACACCGCTCTCCGGCGCGATCAGCTCGTAGCCGAGGGCGGTGTTCTCCGCGTCCGGGTTGTGACCGAGCGTCTCCTGTCCCCAGTGGCCGCCCCACGGCGTGGAGTTGAAGGTCGGCCGGGTACGGAAGGGGCGGGTGGCGAGCGACCGGCAGGTCTCGCGCAGCGCCTGCCCGCCGATCGATGCCGGGGCGGCGGTATCGGTAACGTCGATCCAGCGGTCGATCCGCCCCGCCATCTGGTCGCGATGGCGGTCGAGCAGCGGCCAGTCGATGTAGAGCAGCCGCCGCAGGGTCGGCGGCTCGTCCTCGGGCGCCGCGAGGTGGCGGCCCCGGCCGCGCTTGACCGCCGCCTCCGCGTACCGCTTCGGCAGATCGGCCCACCACAGGACGTCGGCGTCCGCGAGCGCGGCGCCGGGCCCGAGCAGGACGCGCAGCGCGCCGCCTCCCGCCGGGCCTGAATCTCCCGCGCCGCCCTCCCCCGGGGCGGATTCACCCGGCCCGGATTCCCCCGGGCCGGATTCACCCGCACCGATCTCCCCCGGGGCGGCGAGCCCCGCCAGGGCCCGCGGGTCCAACAGGTCGGACAGCTCGCCCCCGGCCAGGCGCGCGAAGTCGGGGTCGTCCCGCAGCTCTTCGGAGTCCGTGAGCCGCCGTACCGTCTCCCAGTCGCGCACCGCCGTGCGGACGTCCGCGAACTCCACCGGGGTGCGCCGATCGTCGAACGCCGCACGCAGCCCGGCGGCGACGGCGGCCCAGTCCAGTACGGCGGGGCCGTCCACGGCGAGGACCCGGGTCCCCTTCGGGAGCGTCCCGGCCGCTTCGGTCCAGCCGACGGCGACCGTGTCGGCGAGGACGGGATAGCACGGTGTCGGATCGTACTGCGATGCCTTCTGCGGTGCCTTCGCCTTGACCTGCGGAGCCTCGCCCATGTCACCAATCCCGTGAGATACGTTAACGCGCGTCTAGTCAAACCACCTGCACGCCTGTACGTTACCGATAACTTACCAGGTCGGTGATTCCGTGACGAGGGGGTCTCAGATGGGGTCGATCGACATGCCACAGGGGACCAGCCGCCGCAGGGTGTTGGCCTCCTCCTTCGCAGCCGTATCCGGTCTCGCGCTCAGTGCGTGCGCACGGGGTTCGATGAGCCGGCCCGCACCGGCCGACGTGGTCTCGGTGTTCAACGACAACCCCACCTGGGCGCCGGGTTTCCGGGCGGCGGGCAGCCAATTGCGGCCGCTGTCCGGCTTCCGGCTCGCGCCGCGGGCGGTTCCCAACGTCAGCAACTACCAGCAGATCGTGCGGATGTCGGCGCAGACCGACTCCACGGCCGATCTCATCAAGTGGTGGAACGGCTACCGGCTGCGTGACGTCGTCCGTGCCGGGATCCTCGCCGATGTCACCGACGCCTGGGACGAGGCGGCCCGGCGCGGCTGGAGCGACGACACCGCGTTGCGCGAGACCTTCAGCCACGAAGGACGGCAGTACGGCGTCCCGCTCTACAAGTCGTACTACGTGGTCTTCCACAGCCGGTCCGTATTCAAGCGGCTCGGTGTGGAGGTGCCGACGACATGGCAGCAGTTCCTCGACGTGGTGGACGCCGCCCACGCCAAGGGCATCACGCCGATCGCCTCCGGTGGGGCGACCACCTGGGAGTCGTCGATCTGGTTCCAGCAGCTCGTCAACGGGCTGGACCACCGCTTCTACCTCGACCTCACGGCAGGCAAAGCCTCGTACACCGACGAGGTGTGCCGGCGCGCGATGGCCGTGTGGAGCGATCTGTACCGGCGGGGCGCGTTCTCCTCGCCCGACGTCTTGCCCGAGGACGTGCCGGGCCAGTTCGCGCAGGGCCGCACCGCCATGTGCCTCCACGGCACCTGGAACACCGGGGCGTTCCGAGACGCCGGGGTCAAGGACGCCGACCTCGGCGCGTTCCTGCTGCCTCCGCCGCCCGGCGGCAACCGCTCGGTGCTCGTGGAGAGCGGTGTGCTGGCGGTGTCGGCCAACGCTCACAAGCGCGACGCCGCCCGCGCCGTGGCCCGCGCCTGGCTCGACCCGGCGGTCCAGAGGGCGTGGACGGGATTCCTCCGGGACACCTCCGCCGACCCGCGCGTGGTGCCGGACGTGGGCACGGTGCGCCAGGTCGCCGCCCAGGTGCGGCGGGAGCGGCCGACGCAGGCCAACCGCTACTGGGAGGCATCGCCCCCGGTACTGATCGAAGGGAACGTCCAGGACCTGAGCGCCTTCATGACCGACCCCACCCCCGCGAAGGCGACGCGGACCCTGACGAACATGCAGCACCGAGCCGACAAGGAGTGGAAGGTGTGGACGTCCTGACCACTGCCGACGAGGCAGCCAGCCGAACGGGGCCACACCGGCCCAAGCCACTTGTGCCCGATCCGCCCTCCGCCCGCTTCCGCGCCACCGCCTGGGTGGGCGCGTTCCTCGCCCCCGCCGTGGCGCGGTCCTGCTGCTCCTGGTCGTGCCCTTCCTGGTCACCGCATGGCGCAGCCTCTTCGACGACAACGGCATCACCGCCCGCTTCGTCGGCCTGTCCAACTACACCGCGCTGTTCACCGACCCCGACTTCGGCCAGTCACTGCTGAACACCCTGCTCTGGGTGGTGGGCACGCTGGTCCTTCCCGTGCTGCTGGGGCTGCTTCTCGCGGTACTGACCCACTCGATGCGCTGGGGCGCGGTGGCCCGCACCGCCGTGATCATCCCGTACGCGCTCTCCGGCTCGGCCACGGCGCTGCTGTGGACGTTCCTGCTGAGGAGCGACGGAGCGGTCAACCAGACGCTGGCCGCGGTGGGGCTCGGCGGCTGGCAGCAGGAGTGGCTGCTGCACTGGCCGATGAACACCTTCGTCATGATCCTGGCGACGACGTGGCAGGCGACCGGGGCCTCGCTGATCCTGTTCCTGATCGGGCTCCAGACCATTCCCACGGAGACCATCGAGGCAGCCCGGCTCGACGGCGCGCAGGGCCTCCAGCTCTTCCTGCGCGTGATCGTGCCGCAACTGCGGCCGATGACCGTCGTGGTGGTGGGCATGTCCATCGTCAACAGCCTCAAGACCTTCGACATCGTGTGGCTGCTCACCCAGGGCGGCCCCGGAACGACCTCCGAAACGCTCGCGCTGACGATGTACCGGCAGACCTTCACCCTCAACCGGTACGGCTACGGGGCGGCCGTCTCCGTCGTCCTTACCGTCGTCGTCATCGCCGCCTCCTGGCTCTACCTGCGGCAACAGGTGCGGCAGCGGTCCGGGGAGGGCGTATGACCGGCAAAACGGCGCGCGGCGTCCTGGTCACCCTGGTCTCCGTGCTGTGGCTGGTGCCGACCTGGCTGGTCGTCGTCAACGCCTTCACCCCGGCCGAGCAGTACACCGGATCGCCACGGTGGTGGTTCGCCTCCCCGGGGCTGTTCGCCAACATCCGGGCCGCGTTCGAGAGCGCCGACGTCGGGCGGGGGCTGCTCAACACGCTGCTGTACGCGGTGATCGGCGCGGCGGTGGCGGTGCTGATCGCGGCACTCGCCTCGTTCGCCGTCACCGTGATGCCGGTGCGGCGGCCCGGATTCTGGTTCTGGTTCATCTTCACCGGCACCGTGCTGCCCCTCCAGACGTTTCTGTCCCCGCTGTTCACCGGGTACGCCGCCACCGGCCTCTACGACACCCAGTACGGCATGCTGCTGATCTACGTGGCGCTGACCATCCCCTTCGCGTTCTTCATCAACCGCAACTTCATGCTCACCGTGCCAAGGGAGATCTCCGAGGCGGCCCAGCTCGACGGCGTGAACTGGCCGTCGATGTTCCTGCGGATCCATCTGCCGCTGGCCAGGAACGCGCTGCTGGCCGCGTTCATCTTCCAGTTCACCTGGATCTGGAACGATCTGCTGTTCGGCATCACCCTGTCGCTCAGCCCGAATGTGCGGCCGGTGACGGCCACACTGGCCGACCTCGGCGGCAACTACTCCACGGTGGGGCCGCCCGTCGTGCTCGCCGGCGCGCTCCTGGCGTCGCTGCCGACCGTGATCCTCTTCTTCGTGTTCCAGCGCTTCTTCGTCAACAGCCTGCGGCTCACGGCCTGAACCGAACCACCCTGGGAGAGAAGACATATGACGACGCGCGCCCTCGTACGCGACCGCCGCTGGTCCACCGACAAGGCCCGGACGAGCATGATCGGCCTGGCCGTCGCCGCCACCGCGCGGGCCGGCGGCATGGAACTGCGGGCCCTGCCGGAACACCTCGTACGCCGCGATGACACCGGCGCCCGGCGCGGCGTGCGCATCCTCGTCTCCGGTGACACGCCCGACACCGGCGACTGGACCTTCGAGGTGGAGGTCGCCGGCCGTGGCCGGGTGCCCGTCGAGGTGCTGCCCGCGCCCGGCGGGCCACGCCTGATGCTCCCGCTGGAGACCGACCGCCGCGACGTACGGATCCAGGCCCGCAACGGCGACGTGTCGGCGGTGCTCGCCTTCGCGCTGGAACCGCCGCGGGACTGGACGATCCACCTGGTCCACCACTCGCATCTGGACATCGGCTACACCGATCCCCAGGGCACCGTCCTCGGCGAACACGTCGCCTTCCTCGACTCCTGCCTCGATCTGACCCGTACCACCGACGGCTGGCCGGATGACGCCAGGTTCCGGTGGGCCGTGGAGTCGCTGTGGTCGTTCGAGCAGTGGGCCGCCGTCCGGCCGCCGGAGCGGGTCGCGGAGTTCGTCGAGCGGGTCCGGGCCGGCCAGATCGAGCTGACCGCCATGCCGTACAACCTCCACAGCGACACCTGCTCCACCGACGAACTGCACGAGCTGCTGCGGCTGGCCCACCGGGTGAGGGACACCTACGGGATCGATTTCCACTCGGCCATGCAGACCGATGTGCCCGGCTCCGTCGCCGGGCTGCCGGACGCCCTGTCCCCGCTGGGTGTGCGCTATCTGTCGGTGGCGCACAACTGGGCCGGGCGCTCGGTGCCCACCACCAACGGCGGGGCACGGCTGCCGCGCCTGTTCCGGTGGCGCGCCCCGTCCGGCAAGGAGGTGCTGGTGTGGATGACCGACAGCCCCCACGGCCTGGCCTATATGGAAGGGCCGGTGCTGGGCTTCGACACCTCCTACGCCATGGTGGACGACCTGCTGCCCGCCTATCTGACGTCGCTGGCGACCAACCCCTACCCGATACCGCCCGAGCTCCTCGGCTCACCGTCCCCCGCGCCGGGCGAGCGCGAGCCCTATCCGTGGGATGTGCTGCATCTGAGGGTGCAGGGCCACTTCGGGGACAACGCGCCGCCGCGGCTGATCCTCGCCGAGACCGTGCGCCGCTGGAACGAGACATGGGACAGCCCCAGGCTGCGGCTGTCCACCAACACCGACTTCTTCACCGACGCCGAGGCCCGGCTCGGCGACGCCATCCCCGCCTTCGAGGGCGACTGGGGCGACTGGTGGGTCGAGGGCGTCGGCTCGGGCGCCCGGCCCCAGGCCATGGTGCGCCGCGCCCAGTCCACCGTCACCGACGCCACCACCCTCTACGGCATGGCCGCCCTGGCCTCCCCCACGGCGCCCACCGCCGACCTGGCCGCGGCCGCCCGCGGCGGCGCCGACCAGGTGTACCGGTCGGTGTCCCTGTTCAACGAGCACACCTGGGGCGCCTCCGACCCGTGGACCCACGGTGACGCGGGCGGCGAGTCGGGCGAGCAGCAGTGGCACTGGAAGTACGGGTACGCGCTGCACGGCGACAACGACGCAGACACCTTCCTCGACCACGCCTCGGCCGCACTCGGCGCCCTGCTGCCCACCGCGGCCGGCGCCGATGTGACGTACTGGGCCGTCAACACCACGGCGGCGGCCCGCACCTCGGTCGTGACGGTGTTCCTGCGCGAGAGCCGGGTCCCGCTCAGCAGCACGGTGTCGGTGGCCGACGGCCGCACCGGTGCGGAACTGCCGCTGGTCCAGGAGGCGCAGACCAACCCGGTCCACCGGGACGCCGGGCGGTGGCTGCACATCCAGGTGCCCGATGTGCCGCCGTTCGGCCTCGTACGGCTGGATGTGACGGTGACCGGCACGGACGGCGGCAAGGCGGTGGCCTCCCCCGCCGCGCTGCGCCTGGACGGGGGCGAGGAGGGCGAGGAGGGCGAGAAGCGCGGGAACCGCGCCGTCCCGCTGCCCACCGCCGACGACCTGATCCTGGAGAACGACCATCTGCGCGTCCGCGTCGACCTGACCACGGCCTGTGTGGCGAGCCTCGTCGAAAAGGCCACCGGCCGCGAACTCGTCGACCAGGACGCCGTCGTCGGCTTCAACGGCTACACCTACGACACCTACACCACCGCGGGCGGCTACAACCACCAGGCCAACAAGACCACCGTGAGCGAGGAGCTGGAACTCCTCGGCTCCCGGACCCTGGCCCGCCCCGCCGTACTTCTCGAACGCGTCGACGACGCCCTCGGCCGGCGCCTCACCTACGAGTACGCGGCCGACGGCGTCCGCCGGGCCCGCACCACGCTCAGCCTCGGCCGTGACGACGCCCACCTGGTGATCGACAACCGCTTCGACAAACCCGCCACCATGACGAAGGAGAGCGCCTACCTCGCGTTCCCCTTCGCGCTGACGCGGCCCACGGTGCACTACGAGATCACCGGGGCCCTGACCGGCACCGGCCTCGCCCATGTGCCCGGCGCGCCCCAGCACATGCGTGCCGTGCGGTCGTTCGTCTCCCTGGCGGACGACGGCGGCCCCGTCGCCTGGATCACCCGGGACGCGCCGCTGGTCGAGCCGGAGACCATCGCCCTGCCCTACGCGCCCTTCCCCGACTCGACCGCACCGCGCCGGCCCGGCACGGTCTACTCCTGGGTGCACAACAACCTCTGGGACACCAACTTCCCGTCCCAGCAGGCGTTCCACACCACCTTCCGCTACGCGGTGGGCGTGCGCCGCGACGGCGAGAGCATCGACGCCGACGCCCTGGCGCTGCGCACCGCCTACGAGGTCGACCACCCGCTGATCGGCGTGGCGGCGCATGGTGCCCCCGACACGGACCGCCCGGCCGAACGCGCGCTGCTCTCCGTGGACGACACGCGCGTCGCGGTCCGCGACGTGGCCCCGGTGCCGGGTGACGACGGCGTCGACCTGCTGGTGAGGCTCCAGTCCTTCGTCACGGAGCCGCGCACGGTCCGCCTCAGGTGCGGCTTCCCGGTCGCGGGCGCCGAGCGCGCCACCTATCTCGGCGACCCCGACGGCCCCGCCACGCTCGACGGCGACGGCATCCTCGTGGACATCCCCCGCCTGGGCACCACCGCGGTGCGGGTGCGCCTCGGCGCCGCGGGGTAGCGGGATAGGGGGAACAGGGGGATAGCTGGGCAGCGTCGTGGGAGCCGCCCGCCACCGACCAGGAGCCGGTGGCGGGCGGCTCCCATGACGCGTTCGCCTCCCTCGAGCACGCCGGTCTGGCGCGGCCCGAGACCGCGGGGGCGACCATCCCGGGCGCGGGAGACACTGCATACCTGCCCGGCCTCGTAGACCGCGCACGCGCCCTGGTTTGCCAGTTCAGCAAGGATATTCGCCGCCTCCGGAAACATGCGCGCAGGCTGCGTCCAGAAGGTTCTGGCTCACAACCGATAGCCGGTGCCGCTCGGACTCGGTCGTGTTCCCGCATTCGCCGGGAACACCTCTGGCTCCAGCAGCACGCCGGTAGTCGAAATACCCGAGGAAGCAGCAGATGGAAAATCGCCATGTCGTGATCATTCCGATCGAGATCGAAGAGGAGAAGGAGATCTCTTATCTCGCCGCATGGCAGGACGCCGCGGAAGTGATGGCCGCTCAGCCCGGTTTCATTCGGACGTACATGTTCCGCACGATCGTTCCGGGGAGCACATTCTCTCTCGTCAACGTGGCGGAATGGGAATCCACCGCTCACTGGGAAGAGGCGATGAGCGTCTGCCCGATGATGGGACAGCAGCTAGCCGTCGTCCATGCCTCGAACTACGAGGCGATCCGGACGGTCCTGCCCACGCAGGGCCTGAGCTCCGGACACGGACACACGCCCGCTGACCTGTCTCCTGTCGAGGCGCGTCACCGCGCCGTGGACGGGGAACTCACGCTGGTCGATGTCCGCGAAGACGATGAATGGGCGGCGCGTCATCCGGCCGGCGCCGTCCATGTCGCGCTGAGCACATTGCCGGCCTCGCTGTCAGATCTGCCTGCCGGCCCACTCGCCTTCGTCTGCCGCACGGGCACACGCAGCGTGCAAGGTGGCGCGCAGGCGATCCGCGCAGGCCGGTCCTCCGTCTACAGCGTGGCGGGCGGTCTTGAGGCATGGGAAGCGGCAGGGCTGCCGGTCACCCTCCCTGACCGCGAGGACGCGGCGAACAACGGCGATCGCGCCAAAGCCGCGGTACGTGAGGACTGACGAAAGCAGAACCGGCGGATAACCGCCGCACACATCACCCAGCATGAGGCCGGCCGGGTAGCCCGTCCCGCCTCGCACCCTTCGGGAAATTCCCTACCGGGAAAGGAGTCACACCGTGTTTTTTGTCGACACCCTGGAGTTCGAGGGGCTGGGCAACCGTAGTTACCTGGCCGGCGGTCCGAGAGCGGCGGTCGTGATCGATCCGCCGCGGGACGTCGACCAGATGATCGCCACCGCCGCCCGGCGAGGGGTGCGCATCGCCTACGTGGCGGAGACACACGTGCACAACGACTACGTCTCCGGCGGGCTGGAACTGGCCCGCCTCACCGGCGCCCGCTACCTGGTCCCGGCCGACGCCAACGTCTCCTTCCCCCGCACTCCCGTCACGGACGGCGACACGTCCGAGGTGGACGAGCACCTGGTGCTGCGTGCCATAGCCACCCCGGGCCACACCCCGCACCACACCTCCTACGCGCTGGAGGAGGACGGACGCGCGGTGGCCGTCTTCACCGGCGGCTCGCTGCTGATCGGCACCGTGGGGCGTCCGGACCTGGTGGACCCTCGGCTGACCGAGCACCTGGCCCGCGCGCAGCACGCCTCCGTCCACCGGCTGGCGGCATCGCTGGACAACGAGGTGCCGGTGCTGCCCACGCACGGCTTCGGCAGCTTCTGCTCCTCCTCCCAAGCCGAGGGCGATGCGAGCACGATCGGCAAAGAACGTACCGGCAACGACGCTTTCACCCTGGATGTGGACACCTTCGTGAAGCGGGTCCTGGCCGGGCTGGAAGACGTGCCCGCCTACTACACGCACATGGGCCCGGCCAACGCCGCCGGCCCCGCGCCCGTCGACCTGAGTCCGCCCGAGCCCGCCGACGCCGTACAGATCGCCGAACGGCTGGCGGCGGGTGAGTGGGTCGTGGACCTGCGCAGCCGGGTCGCCTTCGCCGAAGGCCATGTGGCCGGATCGTTCAACTTCGAGGGCACCGGCAAGCCGGCCACCTATCTGGCCTGGCTGATCCCGTGGGGCAAGCCGGTCACCCTGCTCGCCGACACCCCGGCGCGGATCGCCGACGCACAGCGGGAGCTGACCCGGGTCGGCATCGACCGCCCGGCCGCCGCCGCCACCGGAGATCCGGCCACCTGGGTCCGTGAGGGGGAGGAGCTCGCCTCCTTCGCCCGCGCCGGCTTCGTCGACCTCGCCGGTGCACACGAGCGCGGCGAGGACGTGGTGGTGCTGGATGTGCGCCGGGATTCCGAACGTGCGAACGGCTTCATCGAGGGCTCCGTACACATTCCGCTCCACGAGTTGCACGGCCGGGTCGGCGAGGTGCCGGACGGCACGGTGTGGGTGCACTGCGCCGGCGGGATGCGCGCGGCGATCGCCGTTTCCCTCCTGGACGCGACCGGACGAAAGGTCATCGCCATCGATGACGGCTTCGAGGCCGCCGCCGACGCGGGCCTGAGTGTCACCCGGTCTTGAATCCCTTGCTCCACCCGCACAGAAGGCATGCGATGTTCCTCTCCCGCCACGGCCCTTGCCGCCTCGGCCCCGAACAGGTCCACTCCCGCGTCACCGGGACCGGGCCGCCGGTGGCCGGCGACAGCGGACAGAGTCGGCGAATAGGGTGACCGCCCTGCTCCTGGCCCTGATCGCAGGGGCCGTCGTCGGCCTGATGCTCGGCGCCCTCGGCGGTGGCGGCAGCGTCCTGGCGGTGCCCGCGCTGATCTACCTGCTCGGCTTCACCCCTGCCGCGGCCACCACCGCCGGCCTGATCATCATCACCGCCACGTCCCTGACCGCCCTGTACGCGCACGCCCGGGCCGGGCGGGTGCGGTGGAAGGCCGGGGCGGCGTTCGCAGCCGCCGGGATTCTTCCGGCGGCTGCCGCCGGAGCCGCCGCCGCCCACGTGCCCCAAGCCGTCCTCACCACCGCCTTCGCCGCTACAGCCATCCTCTCCGCCGTCAAAATGCTCCGGCCCGTTGACACCGCCCGCTCCGGGAGCGGCGACATACGGCCGGGCAGGGCAGCGGGAGCCGGGGCCGGCCTGGGCACACTGACCGGACTACTCGGTGTGGGCGGCGGCTTTCTCGCCGTCCCCGCCCTGGTCACCGTCCTGGCCTTCGAGATGGAGGCCGCAGTCGGCACCAGCCTGCTGGTCATCACGGCCAACTCACTGGCTTCCCTGGCCACTCGCTCCGGCGCCGCCGCCTCGCTCGACTGGGCGGTGATCGGCCCGTTCATCGGAACCGCGATCCTGGGCGCCTGGGACGGCAAGCGCATGGCCGCGAAGGTCTCCGGGCCCCGCCTCCAGCGCATTTTCGCGGTGGTCCTGCTGGCCGTGGCCGCCTTCATGCTTGCCGACGCCGTGACGTGACGTGCCGGCAGCCCAGATCGGCGACAACCCCCGCGGGTCATCGCGCATCGTATGCGCGATGAAGGTGTGTACTCCGTCGATCTGCGAACGCCGCGCACAGCGCCCTCACCCTCCCCGACTACGGCTGACCCGCACCCAGCAGGACGGTCACGGCAGTACCACCAGCTCACGGCTGGTGCGGTTGAGGCGTTCGCCGCCGTCGTCGGTGCAGATGACGATGTCCTCGATGCGGGCTCCGAACCGGTCGGGTAGGTAGATGCCCGGCTCGACGGAGAAGGCCATGCCGGGCTCCAGGGGGAGGGTGGAGCCCGCCACGATGTAGGGATCCTCGTGGGTTTCCAGTCCGATGCCGTGGCCGGTGCGGTGGATGAAGTTCGGCCCGAAGCCCGCGTCCGTGATGATGTCCCGGCCGATCGCGTCCAGTTGTTCGGCGGTGATACCGGGCCGCACCGCGTCGGTCTGGGCGCGCTGGGCGGTCAGCAGCACCTCGTACAGCCGTCGGTACTCCGCCGGCGGCTCGCCGACGACGTAGTCGCGGGTGGAGTCGGAGCAGTAGCCGTCTTCGGTGGTCCCGCCGATGTCGACCACCACGGGGTCGCCGGGCAGGATCACCCGGTCCGACAGCTCATGGTGGGGACTGGCGCCGTGGGGTCCGGAGCCGACGATGACGAAGTCGGTCCGTACATGGCCTTCGGCCGTGATGGCCTCCGCGATATCCCGGCCGACCTCGCGTTCGGTGCGCCCGGCGCGCAGCCACTCGCCCATGCGGGCGTGCACCCGGTCGATGGCCGCCCCCGCCCGGCGCAGCGCCTCGATCTCGGCCCGGGTCTTGCGGATCCGCAGCCGGCCGAGCACCTCTCCGGCGAGTGCCTGGTCGGTGTCGGGCAGCACGGCGCGGAAGGCGATCGTCTTCTCGGCCCACATGTGGTTGTCGACGCCGACCCGGGCCATCCCGGTGGGAAGCCGGGCCGCGATGAGGGCATACGGGTCCTCGGTCTCGGCCCAGCCGGTGATCTCGATGGCGAGATTCCCGGCCGGGGACGCGAGCGCGGCGGGCCGTTCCAACTCCGGTACCAGGAGGAAGGGTTCGGCGTCCACGGGGAGCACGAGGCAGGTGAGCCGCTCCAGGGGCAGGGCGTGGTAACCCGTCAGATAGCGCAGGTCGGCGCCGGGACTGATCAGCAGCGCGTCCAGACCGGCACCGGCGGCGGCCTCCCGGGCGCGCTCCAGACGGTCGGCGGGGTAGAGATCGGTGGGGATCACAGGGCGTACTCCATCCTGGTGTCGGGCCGGGCCGAGGCAGCGGGCCGGACCGTCCTCGACCGGCTGATGGCCGCTTCGGCCTCAGCCTCCACAGCATGCGGCACAACGGCAACCCCACGGGCACCGGACGCACCGCCGGTGCCAGGTCCGAGCCGACCGCCTGACCGACCGGACCCGCTCCTAGCCCAGACCCTCGAAGACCTCGCCCCAGAACCCGGATTCGTCCACATCCGAGTCCAGGTCGATCATGCGCTCCCGCAGATCGGTGACGGCGGCCGCCCGTACGGCCTCGTCGGCCGATTCCAGGGCCCTGCCCGATTCGGCGATCAGCCCGAGAAGGACGGCCAGCCGGGGCAGGGAATCGGCGGCCGGTCCCTGCCAGCCGTCTGCGTGGTCCCATCCGTTGGGGTCGTAGTGGGTGATGCCACCGTCCGCCGCTTCGAGCATCAGGTGCTGGTCGTACCGCGTGGCCACGGTGAAGCAGAAGTTCTTGGGCGGGGAGTCGTCGTCGGGGTAGCGGTTTCCGTAGATCTCGTCGGCGTCGAACGGTTCCAGCCCGCCCTCGTCCCGCACATGCCGTGTGTCGATCCGTACGACGTCGAGACGGACGGCGGGAAAACCGACCGTGAGCAGGAACTCCCTCGACTGGGCATCGGTCAGCTCAACCGGCAGACCGGCCTCGTCCGGTCGCCAGAGCGAGCCTTCGCCCAGCCGCTGTTCCAGCCACGCCGCGTCCGGTATGCGTGGAGTGTCGTTGCTTTTCACCGCGTGGCCCCCATGAAGTCCGCGTCGTTCCGTCGTTGCGGATCCCAGTCAATCGCATCGGGGGGCCAAGCTTTTCAGGGCCACGGGGTGGCTCTCAGGAATCGTAGGTGTAGAAGCCACGTCCGCTCTTACGGCCGAGATGGCCTGCCGCGACCATGCGGCGCAGCAGGGCGGGCGGTGCGTACAGGGGCTCCTTGAACTCCTCGTACATCGACTCGGCCACCGCCTGGATGGTCTCCAGGCCGATGAGGTCGAGCAGGCGGAGCGGTCCCATGGGGTGGGCGCAACCGAGTTCCATGCCCTGGTCGATGTCATCCGGACGGGCGGCGCCCGATTCCACCATGCGCACCGCGCTGAGCAGGTAGGGCACCAGGAGGGCGTTGACGACGAAGCCGGAGCGGTCGGGTGCCTGGATGGCCTGCTTGCCGAGCTGCTCGGCGATGTCGTGGGTGCGCCGCACGGTCTCCTGGCTGCTGGTGAGCGCGGGGATGACCTCGACGAGCTGTTGCACGGGCACGGGGTTGAAGAAGTGCATGCCGATGACCTGGGCGGGCCGTTCCGTGGCCACCGCCAGGTCGACGATGGGAATCGAGGAGGTGTTGGTGGCCAGGATCGCCGCCGGGTCCGCCACGACCTTGTCCAGGGCGCGCAGGACGTCGGTCTTGATGTCGCGGTTCTCGGCGACGGCCTCGATGACGAACTGGCGGTCGGAAAGGTCACCGAGATCGTGGGTGAAGGAAAGCCGGGCGAGGGCCTGGTCGCGCTGCTCCTCGCTGAGCTTGCCACGCCGTATGCCCCGGTCGAGGGAGGCGGTCAGACGACGGCGGCCCGCCTCGGCGGCGTCCGGGGTGGCTTCGGCGACACGGACATCGATGCCGTGGCGGGCGGCGACTTCGGCGACGCCGGAGCCCATGAGGCCGCAGCCGACGACGCCGAGACGGGTGACGGGATCCATCTGAGGTTCGCTCCGATGAGTTGGGGGGTGTGCCGGGGGTGTGCCGGGGGTGCCGCAGGAGGTACGCCGGGCCGGTCAGACGTTGCGGCGGTACTGGCCGCCGACCTCGAAGAACGCGTCGGTGATCTGCTGCAACGAGCAGACCCGGGCGGCGTCCATGAGGACGGCGAAGACGTTGCGGTCGCTCACCGCCGCGTCCTTGAGGGCGTCCAGCGCGGCGTGGGCCGTCTCGTGGTGGCGGCCCTGGAAGTCCCGCACCCGCGCCAACTGGGACTGCTTCTCCTCCTCGGTGGCGCGGGCCAGTTCGATGGCCTCGGGCTCGGCGGTGTCCGCGTGCGGGTTGCGGAAGGTGTTGACGCCGATGATCGGCAGGGTGCCGTCGTGTTTGCGCTGCTCGTACAGCATCGACTCGTCCTGGATCCGGCCGCGCTGGTAGCCGGTCTCCATCGCGCCGAGCACGCCGCCGCGCTCGCTGATCCGCTCGAACTCCTCGAGGACGGCCGCCTCCACCAGGTCGGTCAGCTCGTCGATGATGAAGGACCCCTGGAGGGGGTTCTCGTTCATCGCCAGCCCCCACTCGCGGTTGATGATGAGCTGGATGGCGAGGGCCCGGCGGACCGAGTCCTCGGTGGGGGTGGTGACCGCCTCGTCGTAGGCGTTGGTGTGCAGGCTGTTGCAGTTGTCGTAGATCGCGATGAGCGCCTGAAGGGTGGTGCGGATGTCGTTGAAGTCCATCTCCTGGGCGTGCAGCGAGCGGCCGGAGGTCTGGACGTGGTACTTCAGCTTCTGGCTGCGCTCGTTCGCGCCGTACTTCTCCTTCATCGCCACGGCCCAGATGCGGCGGGCGACCCGGCCGAGGACGGAGTACTCGGGGTCCATGCCGTTGGAGAAGAAGAACGACAGGTTCGGGGAGAAGTCGTCGATGTGCATGCCCCGGGCGAGGTACGCCTCGACATAGGTGAAGCCGTTGGCCAGGGTGAAGGCGAGCTGGCTGATGGGATTCGCACCGGCTTCGGCGATGTGATAGCCGGAGATGGACACCGAGTAGAAGTTGCGGACCTTGTTGGCGATGAACCACTCCTGGATGTCCGCCATCATCCGCAGCGAGAACTCGGTGGAGAACAGGCAGGTGTTCTGGCCCTGGTCCTCCTTGAGGATGTCGGCCTGCACCGTGCCGCGCACGCTTCCCAGCGCATGAGCGCGCAGTTCGGCCGTCTCCTCGGACGACGGGTCGCGGCCCTCGGCGGTACGGAACCTCTCGATCTGCTGGTCGATCGTGGTGTTGAGGAAGAACGCCAGGATGGCCGGGGCCGGTCCGTTGATCGTCATGGAGACCGAGGTGGTCGGCGCCACCAGGTCGAAGCCGTCGAAGAGCGTCTTCATGTCCTCCAGGGTCGCCACCGACACTCCGGAGGTGCCGACCTTGCCGTAGTTGTCGGGGCGCTCGTCCGGGTCCCGGCCGTAGAGGGTGACGGAGTCGAAGGCGGTGGACAGCCGGGTGGCCGGCTGGCCCTCGGACAGCAGCTTGAAGCGCCGGTTGGTGCGGAACGGGTCGCCCTCCCCCGCGAACATCCGCGCCGGGTCCTCGCCGTCGCGCTTGAAGGGGAACACCCCGGCGGTGAACGGGAAGTGGCCGGGCAGGTTCTCCCGGCGCCAGAACCGCACCAGTTCCCCGTGGTCGGTGAAGCGGGGCAGGGCGACCCGGGGGATCTTGTTGCCGGACAGGGACTCGCGGGTGAGCGTGGTGCGGATCTCCCGGTCCCGTATCTTCACGATCTGCACGTCGCCGGAGTAGGAGGCCACGACGGCGGGCCAGTTGCCGAGCTGTTCCGCGACCTCGTGCGGGAGTTTCCGGCGGGCGTCCTCGAGCAGCGAGCGCACATTCCCGGCGTCGGAGCCGGCCTGGACGAGTTCGCCCTCGACCGCCTCCAGGCGCTGCACCCGCCGGGCCGACTCGGCCAGCCGGTCGGTCTCGGCGTGGTAGCCGCGGACCAGCTCGCCGATCTCGGCGAGGTAGCGCACCCGCTCGGCGGGAACCACCTGCCGGATGCCGGAGGAGTGGCGCACGTCGACGGGCGCCAGCCTGCCCTCGGACAGCGGCAGCCCCTTCTCGGCCAGGGTGCCCTTCAGGTGCTGGTACAGCGCGGTGACGCCGTCGTCGTTGAACGTGGCCGCCGAGGAGCCGTACACCGGCATGTCCTCGGGCCGCATGCCGAACGCCTCGCGGTTGCGCACCAGTTGGCGGCCCACGTCGCGCAGCGCGTCCTTGGCGCCGCGCCGCTCGAACTTGTTGATCGCCACGACGTCGGCGAAGTCGAGCATGTCGATCTTCTCGAGCTGCGAGGCGGCGCCGAACTCGGGTGTCATCACATACATCGAGGTGTCGACGAACGGCACGATCGCCGCGTCGCCCTGGCCGATGCCCGGCGTCTCCACGATCACCAGGTCGAACCCGGCGGCCTTCACCACGTCGATCACGTCCGCCAGGTGCTCCGGCAGCTCGCGGCTGTTGCGGGTGGCCAGGCTCCGGAAGAACACCCGGTGCCCGTCCAGGGAGTTCATCCGGATCCGGTCACCGAGCAGCGCACCGCCACCACGGCGGCGGGTCGGGTCGACCGCGATCACCGCGATCCGCAGCTTGTCCTGCTGGTCGACGCGGAACCGGCGCACCAACTCATCGGTGAGCGAGGATTTGCCCGAGCCGCCGGTTCCGGTGATGCCGAGCACCGGTGTGATCCGTGCCGCCGCGGCGGTACGGAGCTGGTCCAGGAAGTCCGGGGGCAGCTTGCCGAGTTCGGCGCCGGTGATGGCGCGGGCGACCGCGAACCGGTCACCGGCGAGTACGGCGGCGGTCTCGGCCGGCCTGCCGTCCCAGAGGTCGAAGTCGCAGTCCTTCATCACCGAGTTGACCATCCCGGCGAGGCCCATCCGCTGCCCGTCCTCCGGGGAGAAGATGGTCACTCCGCGCTCGCGCAGCCGGCCGATCTCCTCGGGCACGATGACGCCGCCGCCACCGCCCACCACACGGACGTGCTCGGCTCCCTGCGCGCGCAGCGACTCCACCAGGTACTCGAAGTACTCCACGTGACCGCCCTGGTAGGACGAGACCGCGACACCGTGTGCGTCCTCCTCCAGCGCCGCGTCCACCACCTCCCGCACCGACCGGTTGTGACCGAGGTGGATCACCTCCGCGCCCTGGGACTGGAAGATCCGTCGCATGATGTTGATCGACGCGTCATGCCCGTCGAACAGCGCCGAAGCGGTGACCAGGCGGACGGGGTGCGCAGGACGGTGCAGATCGCTCATGAGGGCCTTCCCGGACAGCTCAGGGCACTGACTGAAGAGATAGTAGGACGTCCTAGTAAATCACCGGAGGCGCGGGCGGTGTGAAGAGCAGCACATGAGCAGCCCGAACGATCCCGTGCCCTGCGCAACCGGCTGGTCGCCACCGCCCACGCCAGCGGTTTCGTACGGGACGGGCTGCCGCTCAGCGGCGACGCCGAGTACTGGGGCCGTCTGGCGGCCGATTCGGCTGGTGGCCGGGGTGCGATGTCGTGGAACTGGCCGTGGCCGCGGGAGTTCCCCGCATCACCTTCGTCACCCCGGGAGGGCGTCGCCCTCGCCCACCACGCCTCCGGACGGATCACCACCGTGCCCGCCGACCAGGTCGTCGTCGTGGGGGAACGCCGCCCACGCGCCACCCCGGACTACGCCAACCCCCTGGTACTGACGGTCGGCGACGCCGTGGTTCCGCGACGTGTCGCGCACGCGATCGCCGAGGGGCGGGAAGCCGCCGTGCGCATCGCCGCCGCCCTACGACACGGTGTGGCTCCCACGCCGTAGGAACTCCCGGTTCCCCTCCGGCCCGGCAGCGGGCATTCAGGGCTTGATATGCACGGAAACGGCATACGTCCCGTCGGTGTAGGGATCGCGGGACCATGTCGCGTACCTGGCTTCGAGGGTGAGCCCCGCCGCACGGCAGTGTGCGTCGTAGTCGTCCAGGGTGTAACCGCGGTCCAGGGCGAAACCCGCGACGAGACGGCCGCCCGGACGCACATGCGCCGCCGCCCCGGCCACCAGGGCCGGTTCCGTTCCCGGCGGGGTGAACAGCGGGACATTGCCCGCCAGCACCACGACATCGAACGACGACCCCAGGTCGAGGCCGACCAGATCCCGCTGGTACCAGCGGATCTCCGGCGCCAGCCGCCGGGCGGTGGCGAGCATCGACGCGTCGGTGTCCACACCCACCACGTCGATCCCGTGCCGGGCCAGTTCGATGGCCACCCGGCCGGTGCCACAACCCGCGTCGAGGACCGTGGCGGGCCGAAAGGAGCGGACCAGCGCGGCCTCACCGTGGATATCCCCTCCTTCGGCGGCGATGCGGTCGAACCGCGACTGGTACGCGTCACCGTTCCACGTCATGCTCATGCGGCCAGAGTGTCATACGCGCGGTCGCGCGAGACGGTCCGGGCAGGTTGTCCCGCGGTCGTACCGCGGCACACTCGACGGGCCAGAAAGTCATCTTGGTCTATACCAAGACCGTCCGCCCCAGTATTCTCATCCAAAGCCAGTAGCACACCATCCCCCCACCCAGGTTGCGCGCCGGCGCGGGCGACACCCCCTGAACCTGCCCAAGCAGCCGGGTGACCTCCCGATTCACCGCCTCCAGGAGGATCACGGTGAAAGTTCGCACCAGGAGTTCGGCGATCATCGGCACCATCTGCCTCGCCGCTTCCCTCGCCCTGACCACGGCATCCGCCGAGGAGCCCGGCGCGCCGCGGCAGGCAGCGGCGAAGGTCGCGCTCAAGAACGTGGCCACGGCGCAGAATCCGACCGCCGGCGCCGCCGGCCCCGGAGACACGGTCTGGATTGCCGAACGGCCAGGCACCGTAAGGGTTTTGGATGATCAGGGGCTGGGGGAACCCGTCCTCGACATCTCCGACGAGACCACCACCGACGGTGAACGCGGCCTGCTGGGTATCGCGTTCGACAAGGGATTCGCGCACTTCTACATCTCGTTCACAAACCTCGAAGGCACCAGCACCGTGGACGAGTTCGCCATGCGGGACGGCAAGATCCAGCCGGAGACCCGGCGCACCGTCCTCACCCAGACGCAGCCGTATTCGAACCACAACGGCGGCGACATCAAGTTCGGCCCCGACGGCTATCTCTACATCGCATTGGGCGACGGGGGCGCGGGGGGCGATCCGCACGGCAACGGGCAGAACCTCGACACGCTGCTCGGCAAGCTTCTGCGGATCGACCCGAGCGGCGGCGACCCGTACGCGATCCCGCCGGACAACCCGTTCGTGGACGACCCGAACGCCAGGGACGAGATCTGGGCGTACGGGCTGCGCAACCCGTGGCGGTTCTCCTTCGACGCGGAGACCGGCGACCTGCTGATCGGTGACGTCGGCCAGAACGACTGGGAGGAGATCGACTGGGCCCCGGCGAACAGCAAGGGTGGCGAGAACTACGGCTGGTCCCAGATGGAGGGCACCCATCCGTTCCGTGGCGGCACGGAACCCGCGAACCACGTGCCGCCGGTCCATGAGTACGACCGCAGCAATCTGGGCTGCTCGGTGACCGGCGGCTATGTCTACCGAGGCAACGCGATCCCGGACCTCAAGGGTCAGTATGTGTTCAGCGACTACTGCGACGGCACCGTCCGCTCTCTGGTCATGGAGAACGGCAAGGTGACCGGCGTGAACGACCTCGGAGTGGGCGGCGGCGAGGTCATCTCGTTCGTGCAGGGCGGCAGTGGCGAGCTGTATGTGCTCGCCATAGGTGGCAGCGTCTCCCGCATCGACCCGGCGTAACGGCTACGGGAAGACGCCGCCGAGCAGCGGGTGCGGCCCTGGGCCGGGGCCTCCGTATGAGGTTCCGGCCCAAGGGGGGCGGGTCAGCCGGTGCCGGCCGCGGCTTCGGGGCGCAGGGCGGCGGTGGTGGCGGGGGCGGGGCTCTCGGCGCGGGTGACGGCGGAGACGGCCACCATGACCACGGTGTTGAGGACGAGGGCGATGATGCCGACGTTGAGGTCCTTCACCGCCTGCGGGAGCCCCGGCAGGAGGCTGCCCACCGTGACATCGGAGAGGGTGACGACGGCGACCGTGGTGACGCCGACGACGATGCCCGCCGCCGCTCCCTGTTTGGTGACGAACCGCCGTGGCGCGAGGCTCGCCAGCAGTGCGGGGAAGAGCTGGGTGACCAGCGCGTAACCCATGAGCAGCAGCGAGACGATCGAGCTGCCGCCGTTGAAGGTGAAGTAGAGGGAGATCAGGGCGAGGGCGGGGACGAGCCACTGTGCCAGGCGGCCGATGTGCCGCTCGCTGGTGCCGGGCCGGGCGAGGCGGTAGACGTTCTTCGACAGACAGGTCGCGGAGGTCATGAGCAGCAGGGATCCGGGGACCAGCGCGGTGAGCAGCCCGGCGCCACCCACGATGCCGACGAACCAGGACGGAAAGGTGGCGGTGGTGATGCGCAGCAGGGACAGATCCGCGTCCGCGCCCTTGAGCCCGGGCACGACCAGGATCGCGGTGAAGCCGGCGAAGAAGACGAAGAGCAGGATGAGCTGGTAGAGCGGCATGAAGATGGCGTTGCGGCGGAAGACGCGTTCGTTCTGGGCGCTGTAGGAGGCGCTGAACGTGTGCGGCCACATATAGAAGCCGACAGCCGAGAGCAGCACGGTGGAGGCGAACCACGAGGCGCTCATGCCGCTGGAGGGCAGGGTGAGAAGCTGGGGGTGGGCCTTGTCCACCGCGTGGAACATCTCCCCGACGCCGCCGTAGTAGTGCAGCGGCAGGTAGATGCCCAGGATGAGGACGACCGCGAGGATGGCGACGTCCTTGAGCACCGATGTCCAGGCCGAGCCGTGGATGCCCGAGATCGTCACATAGAGGGTCAGCGCCACTGTGCCGATCACGATGGCCCAGTGGGAGGAGACGCGGCCGTCGGAGGCGACGGACACGATGATCCCCAGCCCTTTGAGCTGTAGGACGAGATAGGGCACCATCGCGACGACTCCGACGAGGGCCACCAGCGCACCGAGCAGCGGGCTGTCGAATTTGGCGACGAAGAAGTCGGACTGCGAGATCAGCCGGTGCTGCTTGGCGTAGCGCCACACGGCCGGGAGCAGCCAGTACGACAGGACGTAGGCAAGTGAGGCGTAACAGAGGATGTAGTACGCGGGCGCTCCCTTGCCGTAGGCCCATCCCGAGGCGCCCAGGAAGGTGAAGGTCGTGTAGATCTCGCCGGCCAGCAGCAGAAAGACGAAGACCGTCCCGAAGCCGCGGCCGCCCACCGACCACTGTTCGAGATCCATGGACCTGCCACGGCGGGCGCGCAGTCCCAGGCCCAGGGCGGCGAGCAGGAAGGCGAAGATGACGGCGAGGGCGATCATGAGCTGTGCTCCTCCCGGTTCGCCGGGTCCAGGTGGTAGATGACGGCCATGGTCGCGGAGATCAGCACGACCCACATGACCAGCCAGAAGAGGTTGAACGGCATACCGAGGACATAGGGCGTCACCCGGTTCGCGATGAAGATTCCCCCGAGGATCCCGAGGAACGGGATCACGCCGAGCAGATGGATGGGTTTCACGTCGAGAACCTCCTGGGACGGGCCGTAACTCCACGGATGGGGCGACGCCGTCTGGGGTGGGTGGCACGTCCCACGCGGTGCGCTGGGGACGGGGCCGTTGGGACGCCGCGCATGGCGTAGAAGAGGCGGCGCCTCGGCGGATCGCCTACTGCCGACCGAGGCCGCGGTGGCAGATGAGATGGGGCCGAAGTGCCTTTCGCCATGCGGAATTAATTTTTCGATTGGCAGATGTATAGGTCCACCACGAGGGCCTGTCAAGGCTTTGCACGTCCTCGTGCCGCCCGTCCGTCCGGACGTCGCCACCCGCGCCGATGAGTCTGCCACCGAAGTGCGGGGCGCGGGGCGCGAGCATCCGGACCGAGCGACGAGCGGGGGTTGTTATTCCGTATTGCAGAAAATACTATCCACATCGCAGAAGTTCTCCCCCCTCGAGAACGGAGACCCCATGGCACGCATGTTCCTCAACGGCCAGGCGATGGAGGGCGGCCCCTTCCATCACCATCTGCGCGGAGCCCCCCTCGTGGCCCGGACCCGCACCGCCCCCGGCTATCGCTTGTTCTCGATCCGGGACGTCTGCCCCGGGCTGCTGCCCGACCCCGGAGTCGGCACCGCGGTGGAAGGCGAGGTCTACGACGTCCCCGACGAGGTGCTGCGCGACCATCTGCTGCCCACCGAGCCGCCGGAGCTGGAGTTCGGGATCATCCGGCTCCAGGACGGCTCCTCGTCCTTCTCGATGGTTCTTCGCCGCGGCGAACTGGAGAAGGGCGTTCACCAGGACATCAGCGACTTCGGCGGCTGGCGTCCGTACCTGAAGACCCTCGGCCGGGAGAACTGATGAACAACCGACTTCCCCACACGGTCAATCTGTCGATCCTCTTCACCGAGCTGCCGCTGCTCGAGCGTCCGGCCGCCGCGAAGTCCGCGGGGTTCGACGCGGTCGAGTTCTGGTGGCCCTATCCGACGGCCGTGCCGACGGACACGGAAGTCGACGCCTTCGTACGGGCGGTGCGGTCCGCCGGAGTCCGCCTGACCGGCCTGAACTTCTTCGCCGGGGACATGCCCGGGGGCGACCGCGGTCTGGTGTCCTGGCCGGGCCGGGCCGCGGAGTTCCGCGACAACATCGACGTCACCGTGGCGATCGGCGAGCAACTGGGCTGCCGTTCGTTCAACGCGCTGTACGGCAACCGGGTCGACGGCACCGCCCCGGCGGAGCAGGATGACCTGGCGGTGGAGAACCTGGCGCTGGCCGCCAAGGCCGCCGAGCGCGTCGGCGGCACGATCCTGCTGGAGCCGGTCAGCGGTGCCCCCGCGTACCCGCTGCTCACCGCGGCGGACGCGATCGCCGTCATCGACCGGGTGACGGCCGAGTCCGGCAGCCGCAACCTCCGTCTGCTGGCCGACCTCTACCACCTGGCCGTCAACGGCGACGACGTGGCCGGGGTGATCGCCACCCTCGCCGACCGCATCGGCCATGTCCAGATCGCCGACGCACCCGGGCGGGGCGCGCCCGGTACCGGGCGGCTGGACCTCGACGGGCTGCTGCTGCGCCTCCAGGACACGGGTTACGCGGGCTGGGTGGGCCTGGAGTACAAGCCCGCGGGCCCGAGCGCGGACAGCTTCGGGTGGCTCCCCTTCGAGCGGCGCGGCAGCGACCGCGACGCCTGACCGGGACCCGCTGGTGCGGACCACCACGACGGCCCGGACGACCCGGATGACGCGAACGACACCGAACGACACGGACGACACGAAGGAACCCACGATGAGCGCCACTTCCCGGAACATCGCCTTCATCGGCCTGGGCATCATGGGCGGCCCGATGGCCGCCAACCTGGTGAAGGCCGGACACACCGTCACCGGCTACAGCCGCGGCCGCGCGGCCGTGGACACCTTGACCGCCGCCGGTGGCCGGGGCGCCGACAGCATCGCCGAGGCGGTGCGCGAGGCCGAGGTCGTGATCACCATGGTCCCGGCCGACCCGCAGGTGAAGGAGGTCGTCCTCGGCGAGGGCGGCGTCCTGGAACACGCCAGGCCGGGCACCTTGCTGATCGACATGAGTAGCATCACCCCGCAGACCTCGCTGGAGGTGGACGCCGCCGCGCGGGACAAGGGCCTGCGTACGCTCGACGCCCCGGTGTCCGGCGGCGAGGCGGGCGCCATCGAGGGGGTGCTGTCCATCATGGTCGGCGGCGACCCGGACGACTTCGCCGATGCGGGGCCGGTGTTCGAGGCACTGGGCACCACCATCGTGCACGTCGGCCCGCACGGGGCCGGGCAGACGGTCAAGGCCGCCAACCAGCTCATGGTCGCCATCCATCTGGAGGCGCTGGCCGAGGCCGTGGTCTTCCTGGAGAACGCCGGCGTGGACCTGAAGGCGGCGCTGGAGGTCCTGGGCGGGGGCCTGGCCGGCTCCACCGTGCTGGCCCGTAAGCGGCAGGCGGTGCTCGACCGCGATTTCAAGCCCGGCTTCCGTATCGACCTGCACCACAAGGACATGGGCATCGTCGTCGACGCGGCACGGGCCGTGGCGGCGCCCCTGCCGGTCGGCGCTCTCGTCGCCCAACTGGTCGCCTCGGCCCGCGCCTACGGCGACGGCGGGCTCGACCACTCCGCCCTGCTGCGCGGCGTCGAGCGGCTGGCCGGCCGCGCCACCCGGTGAACCCACCCCCGATGTACCAATCGACAGGAGCATCCTCATGGCTCGAATGACCGCGGCCCAGGCGGCGGTGGAGATCCTCAAGCGTGAGGGAACCACCCATGTCTTCGGCCTGCCCGGTGCGGCGATCAATCCCTTCTACTCCGCGATGCGCACCAATGGCGGCCTGACCCATGTCCTCGCCCGGCATGTGGAGGGGGCCTCGCATATGGCCGAGGGCTACACCCGTACGAGGGCCGGGAACATCGGGGTCTGCGTGGGCACCAGCGGCCCCGCTGGCACCGACATGATCACCGGGCTGTACTCGGCCGCGGCGGACTCGATCCCGATCCTGTGCATCACCGGTCAGGCACCGGTGGCCAAGCTGCACAAGGAGGACTTCCAGGCCGTCGACATCGCCTCCATCGCGGCGCCGCTGACCAAGATGGCGATGACGGTGCTGGAGCCCGCGCAGGTGCCCGGCGCCTTCCAGCAGGCGTTCCACCTCATGCGTTCCGGGCGGCCCGGTCCGGTGCTGATCGATCTGCCGATCGATGTCCAGATGGCGGAGATCGAGTTCGACCTGGAGACGTACCAGCCGCTTCCGGTCCACCGGCCGGCCGCCACCCGGGCCCAGATCGACAAGGCCATCGAACTGCTCCAGGCCGCCGAACGGCCGCTGATCGTCGCCGGCGGCGGCGTCATCAACGCCGACGCGGCCGAGCTGCTGGTGGAGTTCGCCCAGCTCACCGGGGTTCCGGTGGTGCCCACGCTGATGGGCTGGGGCGCCATCCCCGACGACCACCCGCTCATGGCGGGCATGGTCGGTCTCCAGACCTCCCACCGCTACGGCAACGCCACCCTGCTGGAGTCCGACTTCGTCCTCGGCATCGGCAACCGCTGGGCGAACCGCCACACCGGCGGCCTCGACACGTACACCCGGGGCCGTACCTTCGTCCACGTCGACATCGAACCCACTCAGATCGGCCGGGTCTTCGCGCCCGACTACGGCATCGTCTCCGACGCCAGGCCCGCGCTGGAGCTGTTCGTCGCGGCGGCGCGGGAGCTGAAGGCCGCCGGAGCGCTCAGGGACCGTGACGACTGGGCCGACACCTGCCGGCAGCGCAAGGCCACCCTGCTCCGCAGGACCCACTTCGACCAGGTGCCGGTCAAGCCGCAGCGGGTCTACGAGGAGATGAACAAGGCGTTCGGGCGCGATACGCGCTACGTCTCCACCATCGGCCTCTCCCAGATCCAGGCCGCGCAGATGCTCCATGTCTACCGCCCCCGGCACTGGATCAACGCCGGTCAGGCCGGGCCGCTGGGCTGGACCGTGCCCGCCGCCCTGGGGGTCGCGACCGCCGATCCGGACGCCACCGTCGTCGCCCTCTCCGGCGACTACGACTTCCAGTTCATGATCGAGGAACTCGCCGTCGGCGCCCAGTTCCAGATCCCCTACCTCCATATCGTCGTCAACAACGCCTACCTCGGTCTGATCCGCCAAGCGCAGCGCGGCTTCGACATGGACTACTGCGTCCAGTTGTCCTTCGACAACGTCAACGCCCCCGAGGTGGGCGGCTACGGCGTCGACCACGTCAAGGTCGCCGAGGGGCTGGGCTGCAAGGCCGTCCGCGTCTTCGAGCCGGACCGCATCGCGCCCGCCCTCGAAGAGGCCAGGAAGCTCATGGCCGAGCACCGGGTGCCGGTGGTCGTCGAGGTCATCCTCGAGCGCGTCACGAATGTGTCCATGGGGACCGAACTCGACAACGTCACGGAGTTCGAGGACGTGGCCACCGGCCCCGACCACGCCCCGACGGCACTCCGCATGGCCCTCGGCTGACCTGCGGGAACAGGAGAGAGAACATGAGCGACTTCACCCAGCTTCCCGACTTCACCCGGCTTCCCGACCTCACCGCCCGCGCCCTCGGCGGCGGTGTCGTCGCGGCCAACGACGAGTTCTTCGCCGAGAAGGAAAACCTGCTGCGCCCCACGGCACCCGTGTTCCAGCCCCACACCTTCGGGCACAAGGGCCAGATCATGGACGGCTGGGAAACCCGGCGCCGCCGCCCCGAATACGAGGCGGGCGACCACGACTGGGCCGTCGTACGGCTCGGCGCGCCGGGCGTGATCCGCGGTGTCGTCGTCGACACGGCACACTTCACCGGCAACTACCCGGAGTCGTGTTCGCTCGACGCGTGTGCCGTCGAGGGCTATCCCGCACCGGCCGAACTCGAAGAAGCCGCATGGGTGCCGATCGTTGCGCCGAGCCCCCTGAACGGAGACACCCGGCATCTCTTCGAGGTCGAGTCCGACCGGCGTTTCACCCATGTCCGTCTCAACATCCACCCCGACGGCGGGGTGGCCCGGCTGCGGGTCCACGGCGATGTGGTCCCGGACCCGCGGTTCCTCGCCGGCTCGGCCTGGGACCTGGGCGCGGTGGAGAACGGCGGCCGCGTCGTCGACGCCAGTGACCGCTTCTACTCCCCGCCCAACAATGTGCTCTCCCCGGGGCTGCCCCGGGTGATGGGCGACGGCTGGGAGACCCGCCGGCGCCGCGGTGGCGGCAACGACTGGATGATCGTCGAACTCGCCGTGCGCGGACACCTCACCCAAGCCGCCGTCGACACCTCGTACTTCATCGGAAACTCGCCGGGTTCGGCTCGGCTGCGCGGCATCGACGCCACGGTGGCGGACCCGGACGATCCCGGGGCCTGGTTCGACCTGCTGCCGCGCACCCGGCTCCAGCGGGACACCCGGCACCGCTTCCGTATCGGCGCCTCCCGCCCGGTCAGCCACGTCAAGCTCGACATCTATCCCGACGGTGGCCTGGCACGGCTCCAGTTGTTCGGCGAGCCCACTCCCGCCGGGCTGGCCGCGCTCGGGCTGCGCTGGTTCGATCTGCTGCCCGCGGCTCAGGCGGTTCAGGTCCTGGTCACCGAGTGCGGCGCGACACCGGAACGGGCGCGGGACATCGTCGACAGGCGCCCGCTGACCGATCCGGACGGACTGGCCAAGGCGCTGGAGGAATGCGAGCCGTTCGTGGCCGACCGCGTACGCGGCCTGGTGGCGACGGCACCCTGACCGCACGGCGGACGACGCCGGGCGGATCGCCGCCCGGCCCGGAGGGAGAGGAAAACGGGTGCGGGTACTGATCGCGGCGGACAAGTTCAAAGGGTCGCTGACCGCGGCCCAGGTGGCCGAACGGCTCGCCGCCGGGCTCCGGCGGGCGGCCCCCCATGTGTCGGTCGCGTCCGTACCGGTCGCCGACGGCGGTGACGGGACGGTGGACGCGGCGGCCGTGGCCGGGTTCGGCCGACACGAGATACGCGTGACCGGACCCGTGGGCAAGCCGGTGACCGCCGCCTACGCCCTGCGGGACGGCGCCGCGGTCGTCGAAATGGCCGAGGCGTCCGGGCTGCGGCACCTCCCGGCGGACGTCTTCGCGCCGCTCACCGCCACGTCGTACGGCACCGGCGAGGTGCTGCGCGCCGCGCTGGACGCCGGGGCCCGTTCGATCGCCCTGGGTGTCGGCGGCAGTGCGACGACGGACGGCGGCGCGGGGATGCTGTCCGCGCTCGGCGCGCGGTTCCTGGAGGCGTCCGGCGCCTTGGTCGGCCCCGGCGGGGCGGCGCTGGCCCGGCTCGCGAAGGCCGACCTGTCCGGGCTCGATGCCCGGCTCGCGGAGGTGGACCTCGTGCTGGCGAGCGATGTCGACAACCCGCTGCTCGGGCCGAAGGGCGCGGCCGCGGTCTACGGGCCCCAGAAGGGCGCCTCCCCGCAGGAGGTGGACATCCTCGAGGACGCCCTGCGCCACTACGCGCGAACGTGCGGAGCGCTCGCCATGGCCGCCGAGCCCGGGGCCGGTGCGGCCGGCGGCCTCGGCTTCGGCGCCCTCACCGCACTGCGGGCGCGGTTTCGCCCCGGAGTGGAGGTGATGCTGGACCTGCTCGGTTTCGACGAGGCCCTGGCACAAGCGGACCTGGTGATCACCGGTGAGGGCTCCCTGGACGCCCAGACCCTGCACGGCAAGGCGCCGGCCGGTGTCGCCTCCCGGGCCCGCGCACGCGGCCTGCCCGTCGTCGCCGTCTGCGGCCGCCTGTCCCTGGACCCGGCCGCCTTGCACGCCGTCGGCATCCACCGGGCCTACGCCCTGACCGAACTGGAGCCCGATATCCCCCGCTGCCTCGCGGAGGCGGGGCCCCTGCTGGAGCGGGTGGCGGCGCGCATGGCGAGGGACTTCCTGCCCGTCTGAGACCGGCGCGGCCACATCGCGGCGCCGTGCGGCCGCGCTCATCGGTGGCACGAGTGCAGAATGGGCCAGGGGGGAGAGAGAAGGTGCCCCCATGACCACACACGCTCCCCACACCGGCCACTCCCACCAGCATGGCAGCGGCTGCGGCCACGTCGCCGTCCCGCACGACGATCACACCGACTACGTCCACGACGGCCATCTGCACCGGGCACACGACGACCACGTCGACGAGTGCGAGCCCCGTGGCCACACCGTCCACGAAGGCCACGACCACCAGCACAGCGCCGACTGCGGACATGTCGCCGTACCGCACGGCAATCATGTGGACTACGTCCACGACGGCCATCGCCACGCCCAGCACGAGGGCCACTGGGACGACCACTGACCACGCCCTGGCCGACACCGGAAGGGCGGGGCCCCAGACCGGCGGTCTGGGGCCCCGCCTTTCTCCGGCCCGCCTTTCTCCGGCCCGCCTTTCTCCGGCCCGCCTTTCTCCGGCCCGCCTTTCTCCGGCCCGCCTTTCTCCGGCCCGCCTTTCTCCGGCCCGCCTTTCTCCGGCCCGCCTTACCGGCCCGTTTCAGCGGCCCGGCCGGGTCGCCACCGCGTCGTTGTACGGGTCCTTGGGCGCGGGAACGCGCTTGACGGACGTGGCGTCCAGGGCCGGGCTCGCGTCGTCCGTCCCGACCTTGCCGGTGGGGTGCCAGGTGCCGGTGACGGTGACCCAGGCATCGGCGGGCGGCGCCGCGGCCCCGTGCACCCGCACCTTGCGCACCGTCGCGTCGGCGGCACAGCAACTGATGGCCAGGCGGCTGACGTACCAGGTGCCGTGGCGGCCGGGGGTGACGAAGCCGGTGAGGCGCACAGTGTGCCCCTTGAGGGTGCCGTCGGTGTCCCAGACCGCCCGGGAGCTGAAGTCGTTGAGCGACAACTCGACGATCCCGCTGCGCGGGAGGGCGGAGAAGAGGCTGTCCCCGGCGGTGGGGGCCTTGGCCTTCGCCTCGTCGCGGGCGGCGGTGTACGAGCCGAGCGCGGGTGGTGCGAGGAACAGGATGGTCAGCGCCGGTATGTACAGCAGCCAGGCGATCCGCGGCCCCTGAGAGTGATCGTGGCCACCGCCATGGTGGCCACCGTGGTCGTCGTCCGTACGCGGGCGATTGAAGGGAAAGCCGTCGCGGGCGGCGCTGACCGCGCCGAGCACGATCAACAGCACCCCCGAGGCGATGAGCGCCGGCCGCAGGCCAGAACGCACATAGCGCAGATACAGATCGGTCAGCAGCGAGATATGCAGCAGACCGACGCCGGTGAACAGGAGCAGCAGCACCTGGACGTTGCGTTTCACAGCAGCCACCACCCCACCAGAGCACTGGACAACACCGCCACGACCCAGGTGGCCGACGAGAAGCGCAGGGCGAAAGCCCGCCCGAACGTGCCCGACTGGAGCGCGATCAGCTTCAGGTCGACCATCGGGCCCACCACCATGAAGGCGAGCCGGGCGCTGGGCGAGAACCCGGTGAGCGAGGCGGCGACAAACGCATCGGCCTCGGAGCACACCGCGAGGACCACCGCCAGCATCCCCAGCATGGGCAGCGACCACCACACGGAGTCGGAGAAGAGCCGCAACACGGAGTGCGGCACCGTCACATTGAACGTGGCCGCGGCCGCCGCGCCGACCACGAGGAACCCTCCGGCGTGCAGAAAGTCGTGCTGGAGCGAGACCCGGAACTCCTCCGCCCGGCTCGCACCGGCGGTGTGCCCGGTGGGTCCCTTCGGGGCGCGCAGCCACTCCTCGCGGCCCAGGCGGAGCCACAGCCAGCCCATCACCACGGAGGTCAGCAGCGAGGCGACGAGACGGGCCGCGACCATCCAGGGGTTGCCGGGGAAGGCCACGTACGTCGCCATCAGCACGATCGGGTTGATGGCGGGGGCCGACAGCAAAAAGGCCAGCGCCGCCGCCGGGGTCACCCCCCGCCGCATCAGACTGCCCGCCACCGGGACCGACGCGCATTCGCACCCCGGCAGCACCGCCCCGGCCACCCCCGCGACCGGCACCGCGAGCGCCGGGTTGCGCGGAAGCACCCGAGTGAACACCCACGCCGGTACGAAGGCGCTGATCGCGGCCGACACCAAGGTGCCGAGCAGCAGAAACGGCACCCCCTGGATGACGATCGCGGTGAACACCGTCCGCCACGCCGCCACCGCCCGGCTGTCGAGCCCGGCGGAGATCTCCGGCCCCAGCACGATGGCGACGACCCCGAGCACCGCCACGGGCAGCCCCGCGATCAACGCATGAGAGGCGACACGTACGGCTACGCGCGGGCCGCCACTCCCGTCGGAATGCGCGGCCGACGGCGTCCGGCCGTGGGCAGGGCTCTCGGACAGCGGTGGCGCGACGTCGACATCCCGATCCACTACGCCTCCCCTCACACCACTCGTCGTATCGGCGGCATCCGCGGCCACACCCTAGCGGCGGTCGCCCGATGACCGTTCGCCGAGCAGCGGATCGGGCAGGCGGGCCCAGCGCTCGGTGCCGAGGGCCAGTTCACCGTCGTCGAGTACGGCGGCGTCCAGCGCGGCCCACAGCCGGTCGGGGTCCAGGTCGGCACCGGTGAAGACGATCTCGTTGCGCCGTTCGCCGTAGTAGTCGTCCCAGTACCACGAGGCGAGCGTCCGGCGCTGAGGCGAGGCTGCGCGCCATGCCGCGGTGTCCTCGTCCGCCAACCAGCCTCCCGCCTCGCGCAGTTCGAGGTGGCGCCCGGCCGAGCGCCAGGAGATGACCGTCCGCGCGCGGGTGGCCATCCACACATGTCCGCGGCTGCGCACCACCGACTGCATGACGCGCGGCAGGCTCGCCGCCAGCCGCTCGGGATGTAGCGGGCGCCGGGACCGCCACAGCACCGAGGACACGCCGTGGTCGACGCCGCGGCGGCGTACGACGGGGGCGACGATGTCAAGACGGTCGGCCGGTCCGGCCGTGCTCCAGCCGGAGTCGGACCGGGCCAGCGCCGTCAGCTCGGTGACATCGGCGTCGTCCGAGTCGAGATGCACCACTGCGGACGGGTTGAGATGGCCGAGCAGGGCGCGGCACCCTTCCCGGCGGCCGTCCCCCTCCCCCGGCCCGCCCCGCACCACCATCACCTGGGCCGCCTCCAACTGGCGGGCGGCGGCTTCGGCGACCGTGAGGGGCGCGGCATTCGGGTCATGGCCGAAGATGCGGGTGGCGCGGTGCACACAGCGCAGATCGTTCAGCAGGCGCCCGGGGTCCACGCCGACGGCGGTCGGGGCCAGTTCGTAGTGGTGCGACAGCGGAGTCCTGCCCAGTGGGGTCCGCCACAGCTCGGCGAGAAACGGCGCGGTGTCCACGGTGTCGGGGAGCGCGAGCACGACATGCGGACGTGAGGCGGTCCGGGCGATGGTGTCCAGATCCTGCCGGATGATCACCGCCGGGTCTCCGGTGGCTCCTTGACACAGCGAGGCGCGCCGCCGTTCCGCACCGCCCATGACGAAGCGCTGTACGAAGGGGTACCGCCCCGTCCCGTCGGCGTGGACCGAGACCGAGAGCACCAGCGCGTCGGGCGAGGCACCCCGCAGCAGGTCCAGTACGCGCCCCCGGACTTCCGGGGTGTTGCCGCACACCAGGCCCAGCAGGCCCCGGCCCGTGTCCGCGCCGGCGCTCACTCCGTTGCCTGGGCAAGGGCGGTCACGACGGCGTGGGCGGTTCTGCGCACCCGCAGCAGCACCAGCGGCACATCTCCTCCTGGATGACGACGTCACAGTGTCACCGCGAAGACTACATGGAAACGGTACCCATTTTCATATACGCTGCGGCTGACCACCTGCCGAACAGCGAAGGACCCGTGACGACATGGCCGTGCCCAAGCGGAAGATGTCCCGGAGCAACACCCGCCACCGCCGCGCCCAGTGGAAGGCGAGCACACCGGAACTGGTGACGATCACCATCGGCGGCCGCGAACACCGGGTGCCGCGCCACCTCGCCCCCGCCTACCGGCGCGGCCTGCTGCACCCCGAGGGCTGACCGCTCAAGGCGTCGACGGATCGCTCACCGGATACGTGTCAATGATCCAGCCATGCCGGTCACGCGCCTGCGCCCACAGCCATCGGATACGGCCGGACACCTCTCGCAGTGGCCCGGCGATCAGCAGTTCGTCGGGCGTGCCGAGGCAGGCGCCCCCACGAGAATCCGGCGTTGCCGCGTGGTCATGCGACGGCTCGCACCAGCTACTCGTACTCCTCGATGGTCAGTTCGTCGCGGTTGCCACCGTCCGGCTCTCATCGGCCTTCGCGGGCCTGGGATTCAGCAGCCGCTCGGCAAGCTCACCGAAGAGAAGACCGAAACCACCCCACAGGATCACCTGCATGGCCAGCGCGGACAGCCGGAACCGCCACAACACCGTGGCGGGAAAGTCCCCCGGCACCTCATTGACCACCGGCAGGAAGGCAAACGCCAACCCGATCACGACCGCGAACGCGGCCACCGCCACCACGGTCGCGTACCAGGTGCCCAGCCTCGGGACGAGCCGCTTGCCCACAATCGTGGCCCCGACCGCCAGGAGCACGCTGAGCACCATCATCAGGAAGTACAGCGTCGTACGCTTGCCGATCGTGTCGGCATTGCCCACCGCGGGCGGATTGGCCGGATACTTCAGGAACGGCACCACATACACCGCCAGCAGCGCGCACCCCGACAGCAGCAGCGCGGTGGCCCGCGGGGTGAAACGGCCGACACGGCCCAGGGCCACGCAGTACGCCAGAGCGGCGATACCGCCGAAGGCGATCCCGTAGACCAGGACACCGGTGGCCAGCCCGGCCGTGGACTGCACACCACGCGAGACCAGCTCGACCTCATGCTCATGCGCGGGAGCGTGAGCCCCCTCGAAGCTGATCGCGCGATCGACGCTCGGCTCGCCCAGGAAATAGGCGGCGACCAGGGCCAACACACCGGCCCCCAGACCCGCGAGCATGCCCCGGATCAGCAGATTTCTTACCAGTGCGGAATTCATGACTGTGCGGCGCCCCTCGCGTCAGTGGCAGGGGAAGCCGAGCAGATGACGGGCGTCATGCACCCACTCATGAACGTTCTCACCGGAAACGACGGCGGTGGCGCCCTGCTCGGCGCCGACGAAATACAACAGGACCAACATCAGGATGCCGAAGAAGACCGCCCAGGGAGCTATCGCCTTCAGCGGCAGCGTGGCGGGCAGTTCGGGGGTGGTGGCTGTGGGCTGCGCGACATGCTGCGCCATGGCCAGGCCCTCCTTAAGGGAGTTCGCGTCCCATCTCGGTGGTGCACAGGACGACGGCTACGGGTCTGACTCACCACAGATCCCATCCGGGACCTCCGGTTCACAGTGGCGCGACCGTGCCGGATTCCCACCGGCTTCCGTCTTACCGTCGTCGATATCCCACCGACCGTACCGCGTGTCGCGTTCATGGCCAAGACCGGCCACCTGGCGAGACGGTCGGATGAGGGCGAGGAGGCTGACGGCGGCTCCAGGCCGACCAGCCCGGCCGGGCCCAGACGCTCGCCCTGGAGCAGCCTCACACCGACCGCGCGATGTCAACCGAACGACCGCGCGGTACGGCAGACTCAAGAACGTAGCGCGGTTGTCCTCACCGGTCACGGGCCGGCCACCGGCGGCTCGGCGAACAGCCGTCGGCGTACGGAGGGCCGAAAGCGCCGCTCGCTCACCGACCGCGTAGAAGCCGCTCCGTGGAACGAGCCCCTGCTCCTGGACCTGTCGCCGGATGCGCCACATTGACCTGTCGCCGGATGCGCCACAATGAGGGCACGAGGCGACGGGGGCCAGGAAGCCGGTGCGAGTCCGGCGCGGTCCCGCCACTGTGACCGGGGAGCGGTCCTCCAGCACGTCACTGTCCGCGGCCGTGGATGGGAAGGCGGAGGCGAGCGACGATCCGGGAGCCAGGAGACTGACCCGTCGCCGGTCCGACGGCAGGGGCGAGGACACCCCGGAGAGGATCGGTTGTGACGACGCATGCCCGGACGGAGCCCGGCAGACGAGGGGTACTGGCCGCCGGAGGCGCCCTGGCGCTGGCCTCCTCCGGCCTGCTCACCGGGTGCGGCGCGGACGGGACGGACGGGGGCGGCGGCGACCGGTTCCGCGCCGCGTTCACGGCCGGGGGCTCGCAGGAGACCCTCGATCCCCATGTCGCCCCGAACTTCGTCGACCAGGCCCGCGCCAAGGCCCTGTACGACACGCTCGGCACCTACGCGGACGACATGTCCGTCCGTGAGCGGCTCGCGGAGTCCTGGGAGAGCGACGCGTCCGGCACCCGGTGGCGCATACGGCTGCGCGCGGCCGAGTTCCACGACGGGAAGCCGGTCACCGCGAAGGACGTCCTCTACAGCTACCGCCGCGCCGCCGATCCCGACACCGGGTCCCCCTCGCAGGTGCTGCTCTCCGCGATCGACTTCGAGGCGAGCAAGGCCGACGGCGAACGGTCCGTCGTCTTCACGCTGAAGGCTCCGAACTTCGAGTTCCCCACCGTCTTCGCCGGCCCCGGCACCGAGATCATCCCCGACGGGACGACGGACTTCGGCAAGCCCGTCGGCTCGGGCCCCTTCACCTACGTCTCGTTCACCCCCGGCGGCACCGCCCGCTACCGGCGCTGGGCGGACCACTGGGACGGCGCCCCGCACATCGCCGAGCTGGAGATCGTCCCCGCCAACGAGGAGTCGGCGCGGCTCAACGCCCTGCTGTCCGGACAGGTCCACTACGCCGCCGACATGGCCGGTGCCTCCGTGAACCGGCTGAAGGCGGAGGGCTCGACGCGGCTGCTGACCGTGAAACGGGCCACCGCCCAGCAGTTGCTGCTGCGCATCGGCCGCAAGCCGTTCGACGATCCGCGGCTGGTGCGCGCCGTGCAACTCGGGCTGGACCGTCAGGCGCTGGTGCGCGTCGCCCTCGCCGGGCACGGCGAACCGGGGAACGACCTGTTCGGCATGGGCCTGCGCGGCTACCCCGACGGCCTGGAGCCCCGCGAGCGCGACGTCGAAGAGGCGCGGAAGCTCGTACGGCAGGCCGGTGCGAACGGGCTGAAGATCACCGTGGAGACCAGCTCGGTCGACGCCGCGTGGGAGCCGGCCGCGGACCTGATGGCGCAGCAACTGCGCGAGGTGGGGCTGCGGCTGACCGCCAACACCCGCGCCGCCAGCACCTATTTCAGCGAGATCAAGACCACCGGCGTCGCCGCCTTCAACACCTCCTCCACGCTGCCCGTCTCCGACTTCCTCCAGCAGCGGGTCCGTGGCGGAGCGGCCCGCAACCAGACCCAGTACGCCTCGAAGAGGTTCGACGCGCTGCTGGAGCGCGCCCGCACCACCCGCGACGAGCGGGACCGGCTGGCGCTGCTCGCCCGCGCCCAGAAGCTCGCCCGGGACGGGTCCGGGCTGCTGGTGTGGGCGTTCTCCGATGCCAATGACGCCATCCGCACATCGGTCCGCGGCCTGCGCGCCGCACCGCCGAACTCGCACGACTGGGCGCGGTTCGACCGGGTCCGCATCGGCTGACGTGCGCGCCTACGTTCTGCGGCGCCTTCTGCTGGCCGTCCTCCAGTGCCTGGTGGTGCTCGTCGCCGTGTTCGCGGTCGGTTCGCTGCTGCCCGGCGACACGGCCGACGTCCTCCGCGGCGAACTCGGCACGCCCGAACAAGTGGCGGCCCTGCGCACCCAGTTGGGGCTGGACGAGCCCGCCTGGGCCCGCTTCGGGCACTGGCTCGGCGATCTGCTCACCGGCGACCTCGGGAACTCCCTGACGACCGGGGTGCCGGTGGGCGATGACATCGGCCGCCGCGTCGGGGTGACGCTACTGCTGGGCGTACCGGCGCTGGTGCTGGTCACCGTGCTGGCGCCGCTGCTGGGCACGGTGTCGGGGCTGCGGGAGGGCAGCCGCCTCGACCGGACGCTGAACACGGCGGCCGTGGTGCTGCACGCCGTCCCGGAGTTCGTGCTCGGACTGCTGCTGGTCGCCTCGGTGTCGCTGGCGGCCGGGCTGCTTCCGGCCACCGCCGTCGGCATGGACACGGCCGCGCTGCTGGCCCAGCCGTCGGTGCTGGTGCTGCCGGTCACCGTGCTGACCGCCCGGCACCTGTGCGATCTGGCCCGGCAGATCCGGGCGGGCGTGGCGGCCGAGCGGCACGGGCCCGTCGCCGAGCATCTGCGGCTGCTGGGGATGCGGGAGCGGACGGTCGTGCTGCGCCATGTGCTGCCAGGTGCCCTGGGTCCCGCCGCGCAGCAGTTCGCCCGCTGTGTGGAGGGGCTGCTGGGCGGTGCCGTGCTGGTGGAGGCGGTGTTCGGCTTCCGCGGGCTGGGCAGCGGCTTCGTCGAGGCGGTGCAGAACCGGGACATGCCCCAGGTGCAGACGTACGCGCTGTTGTTCGCCGGGACCGCGATCGTGGTGAACCTTCTCGGCGACCTGGCCGCCCACCGGCTGGCCCCGCGCCGGGAGCTGACGGCATGACCCGGCGGGAGGGTGTGACCGTACGACAGAATGCCGACGCCGCGGGCTCCGGCCGGCCCCGCCGCCCGTGGGTCGCTCTGGTGCTGCTCGGTGTGCCGGTGCTCGTGGCACTGCTGGGGCCGTGGCCGGCCGGGGACGCGTCGTCGGCACGGGACGCGCTGCCGTCCCAGCCGCCCGGCGCGGGGCATCCGCTCGGTACGGACGTCCTGGGCCGCGATGTGCTGTGGCTCGTGCTGCACGGCGGCGGCTCGGTCCTGGGCAGCGCCCTGGGCGCGCTGCTGATCGGCATGGCCGCGGGGGTGCCGCTGGGGCTGCTGGCCGCGGGACCGCGGCGCGGCCTGGACGAGACGGTGATGCGCGGCCTGGACCTGCTGCTCGCCTTCCCCGGCCTGCTGGTGCTGATGACCCTGGCCGCGGCGGGCCACCGCGACTGGTACTGGCTGGTGACGGTCGCCGGGGTGCTCCAAATCCCGGCGGTGGCGCGACTGGTGCGCGGAGCCGCGCTCGCGCCGGGCACCCGGACGGTCGTCGAGGCACTGCGGATGCAGGGACGCGGCTGGGCGTACATCCATCTTCGGCACCTGGCGCGGGAGCTGGCCGCTCCGCTGGCCACGGACGCGGGCGGCCGGTTCACCGTGGTGCTGTACCTGCTGGCATCCGCCAACTTCCTCGGCCTGGGGCTGCCCGTGTCCTCGCCGGACTGGGCGGTGCTCATCGAGCGCAACAGCGACACCCTGTTCACCCAGCCGGCGGCGGTGCTGGTGCCCGCCGGTCTGCTGACGGCGCTGTGCGTCGGCGGCAACCTGCTGGTGGACCGCGTCCTCGCGCGGCGGAGGAGGGGCCGGTGAGGGGCGGGCACCGCGGGGAGGAGGAGGGGCCGGTGACCGGTACCGCCCATGTGCCGCTGCTGCACATCCCGGAGATCTCGGCACATGCCGACGGGGCGGAGCGTCCGCTGCTGGACCGGGTCGGACTGACCGTTCCGGCCCGTACCGTCACCGCCGTCATCGGCCCGTCGGGCAGTGGCAAGACGACGCTCGGCCTGGCGGCGCTCGGTACCGCCCGCAGCGGCGTGCGCCTGACCGGACACGTCCTGCTGGCGGGCACGGACCTGCTGCTCCTGGCCCCGGCCCGGCGCCCCGCGGCCCGGGCCGGCCGAGCCGCGCATCTGCCGCAGCACCCGGAGACCGTCCTCGATCCGATACGCCGGGCCGGCGGCGCGCTGACCGAGCTGGCCGCCCTCGGACATCCGGAACGGGCCGCCCGCAAGCCCGCCGCGCGCCGGGCGCTCGCCCTGGCCGGTCTGGAGTGGGAGGCCGTACGCCGCCGCTTCCCGCATCAGCTCTCCGGCGGCCAGCAGCAGCGTCTGGCGCTCGCCTCCGCCCTGGTGACCGGGGCCCGGCTGCTGGTGCTGGACGAGCCGACGAGCGGTTTGGACCCGGCGCTGGCCCAGGCCCTGGGCCGTACGGTGCGGGCGCTCGCGGACGACGGCGCGGGCGTGCTGCTGCTCAGCCACGATCTGCGACTGGTGCGGGAGACGGCCGACCGGGTCATCGTGCTGGAACACGGCCGGGCCGTGGACGACGGCCCGACGGCGGACGTCCTCGGCGCCGGTGGCCCCGCACCCGGCGACAGGCCCACCGCCACCGGACCGACCGCCACCGCGCCGACCGCCAAGGCGCCGACCGCCACCGCGCCAACCCCCACCGGGCTTCCGGCCCCCACCGGGCTTCCGGCCGTCCGCCACCGGGCCATCCGGGAACTGCTCGCCGCGGAAGGCAACACCGCCGCAGGTGGAGCGACGGCCGAAGGGCCGGGCCCGGCCACACCCGGCCCGGCGCCGGAGAGCCGCACCGGGGTCGCCGCCACCGATATCGCCGTACGCCGCCGGTCCGGCGATCCACTGGCCGGGCCGGTGTCGATGGCGTTCCCGCCCGGCGACACGATCGCGCTGCTCGGTCCCTCCGGCTCGGGCAAGACGACCTTCGCCCGGGCGCTGGCCGGGCTGACCACGCCGTCCAGCGGCGAGATACGGCTCGACGGCCGACCACTCCCCCGCCGCATCGACCGGCGTACGCCCACCCAGCGCCGCGCCATCCAGTACGTGCACCAGAACAGCGCCGGTTCCTTCGAGGAGCACCGTCCCGTACTCGCGCAACTCGCCGACACCGCACGGCTGCTGCGTGGCCTGCGCCACGAGGAGGCGACGGCGGAGGCGATCGAGGCCGCCGATGCGCTGGGGCTCGACCCGGCGCTGCTGCACCGGACCCCGGACCGGCTCTCCGGCGGCCAGCTCCAGCGCTGCGCACTGGTACGGGCGCTGACCGCACGTCCGGCCCTGCTCGTCTGCGACGAGGTGACCTCGGCGCTGGACACCGTCTCCCGCCGCCAGGTCCTCGACGCGCTGCCCCGCCTTCTCGCCCCGGCCCGGACCGCCCTGCTCTTCATCAGCCACGACCTGCCCGCGGTCCGTGCGCTCACCGAGGAGGCCGCGCTGTTCGAGGGCGGCCGATGTGTGCGGCGCGGACCCGTCGACGAAGTCCTGCCCGCCGCATGGTCCGGCGCGCCCAGCTCCGGCGACGACGAAGCGTGACTCGACGGCCACCCGCGGCCGGGAAACAGGAACGGGGTCCCGGCGGTCACGCGGTGAGTGGGGCAGGCGGTCGGCCCGCCGCCAGCCGCCGGGTGATCAGCGGGGTCACCAGGACGACGACCAGCAGGCGCAGGCTCTGGACGGTGGAGACCAGGGCGACGTTCGCATGGGAGGAGACCGCGGTGGCGAGCACCGCATTGATCCCTCCGGGGGTCGTGGCGAGGTAGGCGTCGGTGAACGGGATGCTCGCCACCCCGGCGAAGACCCAGGCCAGCCCGGCGCAGCCGAGGCAGAGGACCGTCATACAGACCAGGATCGGGGGCAGCAGGCGCCGCACGCCGAGGAGCGTCCGGCGGGTGAACCGTACGCCCACGTCGAGGCCGACGAGGACGAAGACGATGTTCTGGAGCACCCCGACGGGCGCGAAGCCGGGCACCGCGCCACTGAGCGTCGCGACCAGGGCGACCAGCATCGGGCCGATCAGCAGCGGCGTCGGTACCCGCAGCCGCCGGCCGGCCCATGAGCCGACGACGGCGATGGCGGCGAGGGTGAGCAGGCCGGTGAGCTGGTCCGACCCGGCGACGACGTGGAGGAGGCCAGGTCCGGCGCCGCCGCCCGCCGCCGGATGGCCGCCCGCGGCGGAGGCCGCCGAGGTCATCCAGTGGGCCGCCAGCGGGGCGGTGGTGGCGACGAGGCCGACGCGCAGGTACTGGGTGAACGCGACGAGCCGCACATCGGCGTTCAGCTCATCGGCACAGGTGACGATCGCGGCCGAACCGCCGGGCACCATGCCGAGGACGGCGCTGGGCCGGCCGATGCGGCCACCGCGGGCCAGGAACCGGGCGACCGCGACGCTCAGCGCGATGGTGGCCGCGGTGACCACGGTCAGCGGCAGCGCGACGGGCGCGGCGGAGACGAGGGCGGACGGGCTGAGATAGCTGCCCATGAGGGCGCCGACCAGTGCCTGGGAGGCCCGGTTGGCCGGCGCCGGGAGCCGGTCGCGGACCATTCCGCACAGGGCCAGGACGGCGCCGACCAGCAGTGCGGACAGCAGGTAGGGGGCGGGAAGGCCGAGGGCGTCCGCCGCGAGGCCCGCGGCGTACCCCCCGGCGATGATCAGGGCCCAGAGTCCGGTGCGGACTGGGCGGGAGACGCGGGGCTCGGAGGTGCACGGGACGGGCTTCGGCGCGGTACTGACAGCGGTACTGAGAGTGGGCGGCGGATGTGCGTCCGTCCGCTCCGGCGCGGAAGTCGGTGCCACGATGGGCGCCTTTCATCGGATGGTGCGGGTCCTTGGGAGGTGACGCCTGTGCGAAGCAGGCACCCTCAACTGTGCCGGATACGGGCTGTGCACACACTGAGAGCGCTGAGTGAGCGCTGAGAAGAAGCTGAGAGCCCGCTGAGAGACGCGCGGCCGACCTGCGGTCCGGCCTCTAGACTCGCAATCGAGGATCAGTCTTCCGGGCGCCCCGTCGGTATGTCATGAGGTGATGCCGCGTGCAGGTGCTGGTCGTCGAGGACGAGCAGAACATCGCACTCGCCGTGGACCGCGGGCTGCGCGCCGAGGGGTTCGGCGTGGACATCGCGGAGGACGGTACGAAGGCCCTCGGCCTGATCAGGCACAACGACTACGCCGTGATCGTGCTTGACCTGATGCTCCCGGGCCGCAACGGCTATGACGTCTGCCGGACCCTGCGCGCCGCGGGCATCACCACCCCCGTGCTGATCCTCACGGCCAAGGACGGCGAGTACGACGAGGCGGACGCCCTCGACCTCGGTGCGGACGACTATCTGACGAAGCCGTTCTCGTTCGTGGTGCTGCTGGCCCGGATCCGCGCGCTGCTGCGCCGCAGCGCCCCGCAGCGGTCTCCGGTACTCCGTGCGGGTGATCTCTGGCTGGATCCGGCCGCCCATCGGTGCGGCCGTGGCGACGAGCGCCTGGAGCTGACGCCGCGCGAGTTCGGCCTGCTGGAGTTCCTGCTCCGCCACCCCGACACGGTGGTGAGCAAGACCGATCTGCTCGCCCAGGTCTGGGGCGCCTGGTTCGAGGGCGACCCCAACATCGTCGAGGTCTACGTCGGCTACCTCCGGCGCAAGATCGACACCCCCTTCGGCCGGTCCGCCATCGAGACCGTGCGCGGCGTCGGCTACCGGCTGGACGGAAAGGGCGGCTGAATGTCCCGACGCCTCCCCGTCGGGCGTCCGGCGCTTGACCGGGTGCGGCGGCTGACCCGGAAGCTGAGCCTGCGGACCCGGGTCACCATGTGGGCCACGATGGTCGTCGCCCTCGCGATGGTCGCGGCCGGTCTCGGACTGCTGCTCGGTCTCCAGCACTCCATGTGGAGTGACCGGGACAACACCGTCCGCCAGCGGCTGTCCGATGTCACCGCCCTCATCCGGCACGACCGGCTGGGCTCCCTCATCCCCTCCAACGGAGGGGACGCCGATGTCGTCGAAGTGCTCGGCCCCCAGGGGAAGGTGGTGGCCGGCTCCGACTACGACACCCGCCCCGGCAGTCCCAGCGGCTTCCCGAACCCCCTTCCCCCGCAGGTGCTCGCGGGGCATCCGGCCACCCTCGAAAACCTCCGCATCGGCGACGGCGGCGACTTCCGGGTGCAGGCCCGACCGGTCCGTATCGACGACCGGCCCGCCACCATCGTCGTGGGGGTGTCCCTGGCCCAGGCCGAGCACACCCTCTCCAGCCTGACCACCGGCCTGGCGATCGGGGTGCCCACGCTGACGGCGCTGGTGGCGTGGACGATCTCGCTCACCGCCGGCCGCACGCTGCGCCCGGTGGAAACCCTGCGCCGCCAGGCAGCCGACATCACCGCGACCGATCTGCACCGCCGCCTCGACCTGCCCGCCTGCCAGGACGAGGTGCACGCCCTCGGCGTCACCCTCAACGACATGCTCGCCCGCCTCGACGACGCCTCCGTCGCCCAGCGCCGCTTCGTCGCCGACGCCGCGCACGAATTGCGCAGCCCGCTGACGGCCCTGCGGGCCCAGCTCGAGGTCATGTCCCACTACCCCGACCCCGAACGCGACCCGCGGGTGGCCGTCGCCCTGCTGGAGGACACGGTACGGCTGCACGACCTGGTCGAGGGGCTGCTGGCGCTGGCCCGCAGCGAGGACCCCGCCCGGTCGCGGTCACAGGCCGCGCGCGTCATCGACCTGGACGAGGTGGTGCTGGCCGAAGTCCGCCGGCAGCGCTCCCTGGCCCGTGCGGACATCGACGCCCGGCGGGTCTCGGCCGGGCGGGTGCGGGGCGACACCGAGTCGCTGCGCTGTGTCGTACGCAATCTGCTGGACAACGCCCGCCGCCACGCCGCCCAGCGGATACGGGTGACCCTGGGCGAACACGAGGGCACCGTCGAACTCACCGTCAGCGACGACGGAGCGGGCATTCCGGCCGCGGACCGGCTGCGGGTCTTCGAGCGCTTCACCCGGCTCGACGAGGCGCGGTCCCGCGAGGCCGGCGGTTCGGGCCTCGGCCTCGCCATCGTCGGCACGGTCGTCACCGCGCACGGCGGCACCGCCCACGCCGACCAGGACCCGGCGCCGGAGGACGGCGGCCTCGGCGGGGCACTCCTGGTGGTCCGCCTGCCGGCCGTGCCCCCGTAGAGGCGCCCTACGGCAGTCAGGATGTGTTCAGGCATTGACTGACACGGTCGGGCCTCATGACATCCGAGACTTCTGAGACCGCCACCGCCCGCGGCCCTGCCACTGCCTCGTCCGGTCACCGACTCCGCTGGAACAAGGTGCCCGAAGTCACCGTGTACTTCTGGGTGATCAAGGTGCTGTGCACGACCGTGGGTGAGACCGCGGCCGATATGTTGAACGAGAAGCTGGGCCTGGGCCTGACCGGTGTGTCGCTGCTGATGAGCGCGGTGCTGGCGGTAGTGCTGGTCGTCCAGTTCCGCACCACCGCGTACCGGCCGGGCGTGTACTGGCTCGCCGTGGCCCTGATCAGCGTCGTCGGCACTCTGATCAGTGACAACCTCACGGACAACATGGGCGTACCGCTGACGACGAGCACCACGGTGTTCGCGGTCGTCCTCGCGATCGTGTTCACCCTCTGGTACCGCCGCGAGCGGACCCTGTCCATCCACAGCATCGACTCCCTGAGCCGCGAGTCGTTCTACTGGCTCGCGGTGCTGTTCACCTTCGCGCTGGGTACCGCGGCGGGCGACCTGGTGGCCGAGCGCATGAACCTGGGGTACTGGCTGTCCGCGGTGATGTTCGCCCTGGTGATCGTCGCCGTCGCGGTGGCACGCTTCACCCTCGACCTGAACGCGGTGTGGAGCTTCTGGATCGCGTACGTCCTCACCCGCCCGCTCGGCGCATCGGTGGGCGACTATCTCTCCCAGCCGACCGGGGACGGCGGCCTGGGCCTTGGCACCGTGGTCACCAGCGTGCTGTTCCTCGCGGTCATCCTCGGCCTGGTGGCGTATCTGGCGGTGACGCGGAAGGACGTCATCGAGCCGGAGCGGCTCGGCGAGCGGGCGGCGTGAGCAGTCAGCCGC
>NZ_JAHLEM010000380.1 GCF_018883605.1 Streptomyces niphimycinicus
ACGCCGCGCCGCCCCGGACGTCCCCGTCCCCGGGACGGTCCCGGCACGGGCCGGGGGAGCGCCCGCCCTGCCGGACGCGCCGGACGTCGCAGGTGCCCCGGACGTGCCGGACGTGCCGGGTGCGCCGGACGTCGTAGGTGCGCCGGACGCACCGGACGCCGCAGGTGCTCCGGGTACGCCGGATGTGCCGGACGCCACAGGTGCGCCGGATGTGCCGGGTGCTCCGGGCCCGCTGGACGCCTCAGACGCCTCAGACGCCCTGGATGTCCCGGGCGCCTCGGACAGCGACGAGGCCCGTGGCGCGACCCGCCCCGGCCCGCGCGACCGGGACGAGAGCGCGGCCCAGTGGCCGTCCAGAGCGGTCCGCCCCGCCCCGGCCGCACCCCGCCTCCCGAACGCCCTCCGCGGCAGCCTTGACTGGCTCGCGGAACGACACGAGCGAGCCCTCCACCGCGCCCGCCGACAACAGAGCGAGACCGCGACCGCCCGTAAGGGAGCCCCGCCCACGGCCGCCGACGCGGGCGGTGGTCCGGCCGCGGACCGCGAGGAGGGCCGCGGCGCGGGCGTTCGTAACGGGGGCCAGGGCGACCACGTCCACGAGGAGGGCCAGGCCGCGGGCGTCCCCGAGGGAGACCAGGGCGCAGGCGCTCGCCGAGCGAGCCGGGACGCAGGCGTTCGCGGGAACGGCCGGGGCTCGGGCCTCCCAGAGGAAGGCCGGGGCTCGGGCCTCCCAGAGGAAGGCCGGGGCTCGGGCGCCCCCGAGGAAGGCCGTGGCTCGGTCGTCCGCCAGGGAGCCCAAGGCCCGGGCGTCCGTAAGGGAGCCCAGGCCATAGGCGTCCGCGGCGAGGGGGGCCGGAGCACGGGTGTCCGTAAGGGGGGTGCGGGCGTCCGCCGGGCGGGCCGGGGTGTCGGTGTCCGTAAGGGTGGCGTCGGCGTCCGCTGGGCAAGCCGGGGTGCGGGCCACCGCGAACGGGGCCTGGACGCCCAGGCCCGGGAGCGGGAGCGCATATCTGGGCGTCGTTATGGCGGCCTTACCGTCGTCGCCGTTTACGGCGCGGCCGGGGCGCTTGCCGTGGTCGCGCTGGTGTGGACCGAGTGGCATGGGGTGCGGCAGCCGGAGGCGGCGCTGGCCTTTGGGGCGCTCATCGCGGTGGGGGAGGCGATCCGGTGCGTGGAGGCTCCGCCCGCGCTTCCGGGGGGCAGCGGGGTGCCCGATCCGCGTGGGGAGCCCGCGCCCGTCGCCGCCGCGGGTGCCCTCGGCTACGCCCTGCTCGGACGGCTCGGCGGGGAGCCGACCACTCACGGTGTCCTCCAGGTGGTCACCGTCGTCGTGGCCGCCTCCCTGGCCGGGCTGGTGGCGCCGCTGGCACTCGGCTGTCCGGTCGACCCCGGCCACACCGCCCGCCGGGCGCTCACCGTCGCGTTCGCCGCCATCTGCTTCCAACCGCTGCACCGGACCGGCCTCTTGGGCTCCTGGTTCGGCCACAGCCCGTATCTCGTGGGCTATTTGCTGGCCCTGCTGGCCGTGACCGCCCTGTGCGACGCCGTCCTGGCCGCCGCGCTCGCCCGCGCCCGTACCGGCTGGCCTTACGGACCGCTGCTCCGCGATGAGCTGCGGTCGCTGCCCGGCGTCGCGGCGGCGGTCTGCGCGACCGCCGTGGTGATGCCGCTCACCGTGGCCGTCGCCGGGCTGTGGCCGGTGCCGGTGCTGGCGGTGCCGCTGCTGCTGATCCAGTACTCCTACCGCCGTTACGCGGGGATACGGGCCACCTACCGCCAGACCATCGCCTCCCTGGCCCGCTCGACCGAGATAGCCGGGTACACCCCGACCGGCCACGCCCGTGAGGTGGCCGCGCTCAGCCGGGCGGTCGGGCATGAGCTGGGGCTCTCCGAGCCGCGGCTGACTGTGCTGGAATACGCGGCGCTGATGCACGACATCGGCCAGCTCTCGCTGGTGGACCCGGTGCCCGCCGGGGCCACCGAGCCGCTGCCCGCCGCCGAGCAGCGCAAAATCGCGCTGCTCGGCGGCGCTGTGGTCCGCCAGACCGGGGTACCCGCCGAGGTGGCACAGGTCGTGGAGCGCCAGGCGGACCCCTACCACGAGCAGCCGCTCGCCGCGCGTATCGTGCGCGCGGTGAACGCGTATACCGAGCTGGTCAGCGGGCCAGGGGCCGAGGGTGCGGCCGGGGCGGCCGCCCTGCGCGCCCTGGAGCGGCTGCGGCTGGCCACGGCGCGCGACTTCGACCCCATCGTGGTCGAGACGCTCGCCACCGTGCTGTCGCGCCAGGTGTACGGCCGGCCCCGGTGAGAACTCGCCGGTAATAAGCGGGGCTCCCGAGGGGCATGGTTGGATGCGAGGAGAGGGGTGCCAGGCCGAATGGCCGGTGGCAAGGAGGTGTGGAGGGCTTCGCATCCCGGCCGGAGGGTGAGGGGCCGGGCTGAGATGTCCGCGAATGTGTGGCAGGTTGTCTTCAAGGGAGGGCGACGCCGTCCGCGAAGGCATCTGGTACGGGACGACTTCGATACCGGCAGGCGGGAATCGTGAAGATCTTCGGCAAGGTACGGCACCGGCCGTCCGCCTCATGGCGGCAGGCCACGGACCGTGCGTTCACGCTCATCGGCGACGGCCGGTACGAGGACGCGGGAGCGCTGCTGACCCGCGCCGCCGACCTGGAGCCGTGGCTGTCGGAGTCCTGGTTCAACCTGGCGCTGCTGCACAAGTTCCGGCACGACTGGGAGCAGGCGCGCGCCGCGGGGCTGCGGGCGGTCGCGCTCCTGGACCGCGAGACGGGCGCTCCGGACTGGTGGAACGTGGGAATCGCGGCCACCGCGCTTCAGGACTGGCCGCTGGCCCGCCGCGCCTGGCAGGCGTACGGGCTGAAGGTGCCCGGAGAGGCGTCCGCGTCCGGGGAGCCGCTCGGCATGGAGCTGGGCAGCGCGGCGGTAAGGCTGTCGCCGGAGGGCGAGGCCGAGGTGGTCTGGGGCCGCCGGCTGGACCCGGCCCGGATCGAGGTGCTGTCCATCCCGCTGCCGTCGTCCGGGCGGCGCTGGGGCGAGGTGGTGCTCCACGACGGCGTACCGCACGGTGAGCGCGTGACCTCCGCGGGCCCCTCGTACCCGGTCTTCGACGAGATCGAGCTGTGGGCGCCGTCCCCGGTGCCGACCTGGGTGGTGCTGCTGGAGGCGGCCACCGAGGCCGACCGGGACGCCCTGGAGCGGCTCGCGGCGGACGCGGGCTTCGCGGCCGAGGACTGGTCGTCGTCGGTGCGGCTGCTGTGCCGCTCCTGCTCGGAGAGCCGGATGCCCAGCGACGAGGGCGAGGGCGAGCATCTGGACCCGCACGACCACAGCGAACCGGGCCACCCCGGGCCGCTGGGCCACCGTATGGCGGGCTCGGGCTCGCTGTGGGTGCCCGAGCGGGAATGCGGGATCGCGGCGCCTGGGGGGCTGGTGCGGGGGCTGCTGGACGGGTGGGTGGCCGACAGCCCGGACACCCGTGAGTGGCGGGATCTGGAAGAGGTCTGCTGACCGCCTGGCGGCTGGCTGCTGTGCTGGGGGCTTAGGCGGGGGCGGCGGGACGTGACGCCTGCGGCGGGCTGTTCCCCTACCCGCCCCTTCCCGAAACCGGGGCTGCGCCCCAGACCCCGGGCCGGAACCGGGGCTGCGCCCCAGGCCCCTGCCGGAACCTGGGTTCCGCCCCAGGCCCCCGGGGCTGCGCCCCAGACCCCGCCGGAACCGGGGCTCCGCCCCAGGCCCCGAGCCGGGGCTTCACCCCTTCCCGCA
>NZ_JAHLEM010000381.1 GCF_018883605.1 Streptomyces niphimycinicus
AAACCGGGGCTGCGCCCCAGACCCCGGGCCGGAACCGGGGCTGCGCCCCAGGCCCCTGCCGGAACCTGGGTTCCGCCCCAGGCCCCCGGGGCTGCGCCCCAGACCCCGCCGGAACCGGGGCTCCGCCCCAGGCCCCGAGCCGGGGCTTCACCCCTTCCCGCAGCATCGATATGCGGCTCCGCCTCGCGGTGGGGCTCCGGCCCGGGCTCCGGCCCGGGCTCCGGCCGGGCGACCCGGATGTGCGCGGGCCGCCGCCGGCCCGGCCCTCCGACCGCCCGGCACTCCGCTGCCGCGACGGTCGCCTCCTCGGCAGCCGGGGTCCAGGGGCGGAGCCCCTGGTTGCGGGAAGGGGCGGGGAGGGGAAAGCGTCGACATGCGGCTCCGCCGCGTGGCCCGCCGGGCACCCCGTAGCGGTCCCCGAGAGGCCCCGGAAGACTTGCGGAGGCCCGGTCACACCGGGTAAGCACACCGCACCCCGCCGCGTCGTGCCCGTACCCTGTAGGGCGACGCATCACGGTTGAGGGAAGGCACACGGCGGACGATGTCGCAGCAAGGGACGAAACAGCAGGTGGTCGACGATTTCATCGTGGACACGGAGGACTGCGAGGAGCGTGAGCGGGCCTTCCGTGAGCGCGGCACCGCCCGCCCGATCACCGTGTACGGCAACCCGGTCCTGCACAAGGAGTGCCGGGACGTGACCGTGTTCGACGAGGAGCTGGCGCGGCTCGTCGACGACATGTTCGCCAGCCAGCGGGCGGCGGAGGGCGTGGGCCTGGCCGCCAACCAGATCGGTGTCGACCTCAAGGTCTTCGTCTACGACTGCATGGACGACGAGGGCGTTCGCCATGTGGGCGCGGTGTGCAACCCGGTGCTGGAGGAGCTGCCCGCCGACCGCCGGGTGCTGGACGACTCCAATGAGGGCTGTCTGTCGGTCCCCACGGCCTATATGGAGCTGGCCCGCCCCGACTACGCGGTGGTGCGCGGCCAGGACCTCGACGGCGAGCCGATCGCGGTGCGCGGCACCGGCTACTTCGCGCGCTGTCTTCAGCATGAGACCGACCATCTGTACGGCTACCTGTACATCGACCGGCTCTCCAAGCGCGACCGTAAGGATGTGCTGAAGCAGATGGCCGAGGGCACCGCCCGCTATGAGACGGTGCCCAACGACTGAGTGTGCCGTACCTCACAGGGTGGGCCGGACTCATGCGGAGTCCGGCCCACCCTGTGGCGTCAGAGCGGCATCAGAGCGGCGTCAAGGTGGCGTCAGAGCGGCATCAGAAGTCGTCGTCGAAGGCGACCGAGCCCTCGACCGCGACCTGGTAGGCCGAGGCGCGGCGCTCGAAGAAGTTGGTCAGCTCCTGGACGTTTTGCAGCTCCATGAAGGAGAACGGGTTCTCCGAGCCGAAGACCGCGGGGAAGCCGAGGCGCATCAGGCGCTGGTCGGCCACGCACTGGAGATACTCCTGCATCGACGCGGTGTTCATGCCCGGCAGCCCGTCCCCGCACAGGTCGCGGGCGAACTGGAGCTCCGCCTCGACGGCCTCCTTCAGCATGTCGGTGACCTGCTGCTGGAGTTCGTCGTCGAAGAGGTCCGGCTCCTCCTCGCGGACGGTGTCCACGACCGAGAAGGCGAACTCCATGTGCATCGACTCGTCGCGGAACACCCAGTTGGTGCCCGTCGCCAGGCCGTGCAGCAGCCCGCGTGAGCGCAGCCAGTACACGTAGGCGAAGGCGCCGTAGAAGAACAGCCCCTCGATACAGGCCGCGAAGCAGATCAGGTTGAGCAGGAAGCGGCGGCGGTCCGCCTTGGTCTCCAGCCGGTCGATCTTCTCCACCGAGTCCATCCAGCGGAAGCAGAACTCCGCCTTCTCCCTGATGGAGGGGATGTTCTCGACGGCGGCGAAGGCCGCGGCGCGGTCGTCCGGATCGGGGAGGTAGGTGTCCAGCAGCGTCAGATAGAACTGGACGTGCACGGCCTCCTCGAAGAGCTGCCGCGACAGATACAGCCGCGCCTCGGGGGAGTTGATGTGCTTGTAGAGCGTCAGCACCAGGTTGTTGGCCACGATCGAGTCGCCGGTCGCGAAGAAGGCGACCAGGCGGCCGATCAGATGCTGCTCACCGGGGGAGAGCTTGGCGAGGTCGGTGACGTCGGAGTGGAGGTCGACCTCCTCCACGGTCCAGGTGTTCTTGATCGCGTCGCGGTAGCGGTCGTAGAACTCCGGGTACCGCATGGGCCGCAGGGTCAGTTCGAAGCCCGGGTCGAGCAGGTTCTTGGTGTCACTCATGGTTACTGGCATGCCTCGCAGGACTCGGGGTTTTCCAGGGAGCAGGCGATCGCGTCGGCCTCGGCGGCTGGAGCCTGCTGTACGGGAATGGGGGCGGGGGCGGGCGCATTGGCCGAGGCGCCGCCGCCGCGGGCGCTCTGGGCGATCCGGGTGGCCGGACGCGAGCGCAGGTAGTACGTGGTCTTGATGCCGCGCTTCCAGGCGAAGGCGTACATCGAGCTGAGCTTGCCGATGGTCGGCGAGGCCATGAAGAGGTTCAGCGACTGGCTCTGGTCGAGGTACGGGGTGCGGGCCGCCGCCATCTCGATCAGGGCGCGCTGCGGGATCTCCCACGCGGTGCGGTACAGGTCCCGTACGTCCGCGGGCACCCAGGAGAAGTCCTGGACCGAGCCGTTGGACTCGCGCAGCGCCTCGCGGGTCTGGGCGTCCCAGATGCCCAGCTTCTTGAGGTCGTCCACCAGATACGAGTTGACCTGGAGGAACTCCCCGCTGAGCGTTTCGCGCTTGAAGAGGTTGGAGACCTGCGGCTCGATGCACTCGTAGACGCCCGCGATGGAGGCGATGGTGGCGGTCGGCGCGATCGCCAGCAGCAGCGAGTTCCGCATCCCGGACTTCGCCATCCGGGTGCGCAGCGCCTCCCAGCGCTCCGGCCAGGTGGCCACCGCGTCCGGGTAGTGGTCCGGGTGCAGCACACCGCGCGCGGTGCGGGTCTCGGACCAGGCCGGATGCGGGCCGTGGCGCTCGGCCAGCTCGCAGGACGCCTCGTAGGCGGCGAGCATGATGCGCTCGGAGATCTGCGTGGAGAGCGCCTTGGCCTCGGGCGAGTCGAACGGCAGCCGCCGCCGGAAGAAGACGTCCTGAAGTCCCATCAGGCCCAGACCCACCGGGCGCCAGCGGGAGTTGGAGGCCCCGGCCTCGTCCGTCGGGTAGAAGTTGATGTCCACCACGCGGTCGAGGAAGGTCACGGCGGTGCGGACGGTGGCGTCCAGGCGCTCCCAGTCCACCTGTCCGTCCTCGTCCAGATGCGCGGCGAGGTTGACCGAGCCGAGGTTGCACACGGCGGTCTCGCCGTCGTTGGTGACCTCCAGGATCTCGGTGCACAGATTCGAGGAGTGGACGACCCTGCCGGGCTCGGCGGTCTGGTTGGCGGTGCGGTTGGCGGCGTCCTTGAACGTCATCCAGCCGTTGCCGGTCTGTGCGAGGGTGCGCATCATCCGGGCGTAGAGCTGCCGCGCCGGGACCTGCTTGACCGCCCGCCCCTCGGCCTCGGCCTTCCGGTACGCGGCGTCGAACTCATCGCCCCACAGGTCCACCAGAGCGGGCGCGTCGACCGGGGAGAACAGCGACCAGTCGGCGTCCGCCTCGACCCGGCGCATGAACTCGTCCGGGATCCAGTGGGCGATGTTGAGGTTGTGGGTGCGGCGGGCCTCCTCGCCCGTGTTGTCCCGCAGCTCCAGGAACTCCTCGAGGTCCGCGTGCCAGGTCTCCAGATAGACGCAGGCCGCGCCCTTGCGCCGGCCGCCCTGGTTGACGGCGGCCACCGAGGCGTCGAGGGTGCGCAGGAACGGCACGATGCCGTTGGAGTGCCCGTTGGTGCCCCGGATCAGCGAACCGCGGGCCCGGATACGGGAGTAGGACAGGCCGATGCCGCCCGCGTGCTTCGAGAGCCGCGCCACCTGGTGGTAGCGGTTGTAGATCGAGTCCAGCTCGTCCAGCGGCGAGTCCAGCAGATAGCAGGACGACATCTGCGGATGGCGGGTGCCGGAGTTGAACAGCGTGGGGGAGCTGGGCAGATACGACAGCGTGCTGGTCAGGCGGTACAGCTCGGCCACATCGTCCAGCGCCCGCTCCGAGAGGTCCTCGGCGAGCCCGCAGGCCACCCGCAGCAGGAAGTGCTGCGGGGTCTCGATCACCTGACGGGTGATGGGGTGGCGCAGCAGATAGCGGCTGTAGAGGGTGCGCAGTCCGAAGTAGCCGAAGCGCTTGTCGGCGCCGTCGGCCAGGGCCCGCTCCACCAGCGCGTCCAGCCGTGCCGCGTGGGCGGCGGCGAACTCCGCGGTGGAGTCGGCGAGCAGCCCCTCACGGTGGCCCACCTGGACGGAGGTGGAGAAGGAGACCGCGCCCTGCCCGGCCGCCTCCTCCGTGATGGTCAGCGCCAGCAGCCGCGCGGCCAGCCGCGAGTACTCCGGCTCCTCGGCGATCAGCCCGGCCGCGGCCTCGGTCGCCAGGTCACGCAACTCCGCCTCGTCCGAGCCCGGATGGCGGCCACGCAGGGCGGCGGCCGCGACCTTACCGGGGTCGGTGGCGGGCAGGTCGGCGGTGAGTCCGGTGAGGATCCGCAGCAGGGCGGTTCCGGGCGCGTCATGCGCTGCCTGAGAAACCGCCTGCTCTGAAACCGGATCTGCGGGCGCGATGGTCACTGAGGTGCTCTCCCTCGCTCGGCCGGGGCCACGAGGGAGGTGCGATGGGCGCGTACGGGCATGCCGATACCGCACTCCTCGTACGTCGGGCACACCACGCAGCGTCCATCGGCCCAACCCTCGAGGCCGGGGGACGTGTTCACACAGGGCCGTCGGCAGGTGCTCGGACTTACGGCACACCGCATAAGCGCACACGTACACCGTTGCGGGACAGTTCCGGATTCCCACCGGATTCCCCTGCGACGACAGCGAGGACGAGCATACATCTTGTGTCGGCCGACGCACGCACCCCCATATCTTGTGTCGCGAGGTGCGGAGTTTCGCATGAATGTGCTAATGCGTTCCGGAGGTGGCCCGTGACCTGGGGCCGGTCGCGGCGCGTAGCCCGGCGCGCACGGGAGGCCGCGGCCCGGGGCGCGCGGCGCCGGTCGTCACAGCTCCACGGTGAACGCCCACAGGGCGATTTCCGTTCCGGCTATCGGCGACCAATCCCGCTCCGGGGCGCGCACAAACCCCAGCCGCGCATACAGCCGGTGGGCGGCGGTCATGGACTGCTGGCTGCTGATCACTATCCGCCGCAGGCCCAGTGCGCGGGCCCGGTCCAGGCAGGCCCGTACGAGCGCCTCGGCGGCGCCGCGGCGGCGGGACTCGGGCCGCACGGCCAGCATCCGGAACTCGCCCTCGCCGGGCCGGGCCAGCTCCGCATAGGCCCCGCCGTACACCGCGAACGCCACGGCCCCCAGCACCTCGTCGCTGGCCGCGTCCGCCGCGACCAGCAGCTCGGCCTCGGCGGCCCGGCGCCGGGCGTCGCGCAGGGTGGCGAGATAAGGATCACTGTCGCCGAAGTCCAGCAGCCCGTCACCGAGATACACCCGCGCGGTGAGCTCCCCGATCCCGTCCAGTTCCTCATCTCTCGCACGCCTGATCGTGATGTCCATGCGCGCATTCTGCCGCACCCCACTGACAGCCGGGCAGGGTCTGTGTCCGGCGCCGGTCTCCGCCGTCAACGGGTGATGGCGGTGATCGCTCCGGTGGATCCCGCGCGCCGGTTGGCGGCGTCGGCTTCCTGGAAGGTGACATAGCGCCGGACCGTGCCGTCCGGCAGCGTCAGCTCATAGGCGACAACGGGTCGGGGCACGTTCTGAGCCGCCCCTCCGCCGCAGTTGCAGGCCATGGCTGCCCTTCTTTCCCTCGGGTCCAGTACGGGTCGGTGTCAGTCCAGCCACCGCGAGGCGACCCCGGCCAGGTAGGAGAGGGTCAGGGCGGTGGCCGGGAGGTGGAACCACGCGGTGGTGTGCAGCAAGGAGGCGTAGACGGCGATGGCGGCGGCGACCCAGGTGCTGGTGCACCAGCCGCAGTTGACGAGATAGGACGGCCGGGAGTCGTCGCCGAAGCGGTCGGCGACCCAGATTCTGAACCCCGCCGCCAGCGTGTCCTTGGTGATGAAGCGGGTGATACGGCAGGTGGTGCCGAGGGCGAGGAGGAACGCGGCGAGGCTCATCGGATCGCTCCCTCCCTGGGTGGTCCCACGCGGGCCGGCACTGCCGATGTCACTCATTAGAGGCACGGTGGAGGACAGCAGACCATACTCCGGCCGCGCGTTCCCCCGAATAGCGGAGCGCTTGTCATACAAGCTCGCCGCTGGGCGCGCCCAGATGCGCCAAACGAGTGATGGCGGCACCGGAACCTTGAGCGACGGGGGCGGGCGTGGATAACTGGAAACGTGCCGCCGAGGGTGCCCCATACCTCGTAGGCCCGCCAGGAGCCGGGCGTTGGTCCCGTCGCTCCGCTCTCATCCGGCGCGTCGCTTCCGCGCCCTGACCGGCCGCCCGGCGGCTCTCCGTTCCTCCGGTACCGGCCTGCCTCGACCGCGCCTGCCTCGACCGCGCCTGCCTCGACCGCGCGGTGGCGACGAGGCGTTGACCAGCGGCCTGCCCACGACATCGGCATGCCGTCGGCGCATATCACCCGAAACCTTCCCGGGAGGACCAACCATGACCTCGACCGCTCTCGCGACCGCCGCCCCCGCCGCGGCCAACTGGCCACCGTCGCCGGTGGGGCCCCCGTTGCTGCTGTCCGTGGTGCCCAACTCGGGCCCCACCGCCGGTGGGAACCTCGTCCAGCTCAACGGGCAGAACCTGCGCAATGTCATCAGCGTGACCTTCGGCGGCGTGCCCGCCCAGATCATCAGCCAGAGCAGCTCCGGTGGCGGCGGCTGGGATGGTGACTGGGGCGGTGGCTGGCCCGGAGGCGGCTGGCCGGGCAATCCCACCAACGACATCGTCGTGGTGATAGCCCCGCCGCACGCGCCCGGCTCCGTCCAGGTCCTGGTCACCACCACGGCCGGCACCAGCAACAGCCAGCCGTACACCTATGTGCCGCCGACGCCGCCGACCGCCGTCTCCATCACCCCGACCGTGGGACCGACCACCGGCGGCACCCTCTACCTGATCACGGGCACCAACCTGACCGGTGTCACCAGTGTCACCTTCGGCGCGAACCCCTCGGCGATCCTGACCATCAACGCGGCCGGGACCGTCCTGATCGGCGTCACCCCGGCAGGCCCGCCCGCGGGCGGCAACGTCACCGTCACGCTGAGCGGCCCGGGCGGCAGCGCCACCGTCCCCGGCGGTTTCACCTACTTCGTCCCGCCGCCCGCCCCGGCGCCCACCAGCATCACGCCCACCACCGGACCCGCCGCCGGCGGCACCGCGTTCACCATCAACGGCACCAACCTCGGCAGCGTGCTGGGCGTGCTGTTCAACGGGGTCCCCGCCACGGGTGTGACCGCCACCGCCACCACGGTCTCCGGCATCACCCCGGCCGGGGCGCCCGGCACCGCGACCGTCACGCTGGTGACGGCCTTCGGGACCGTCACCGTCCCCGGCACCTTCCGCTACGTCTGACGGCTACGTCCGACGGCTATGTCCGACCGCGCACATGCGGCCGAATCGCGCCGGTCACCGGGCCCCCTTCCGCCAGGGCCCGGTGACCGGCGAGGTCCTGCCTCGGCGCGCCCGCCGCTCAGCGGCAGAACGCCCGGTCCACGACCGTGTCCACGTGCCGCATGACCGCCGGGTCGCCCGGCTGCGTGGTCACCGCGAGCTCGGCGGCGCGGCCGTTGTCGGTGGCCCCGCCCCGGGTCTCGTAGCCCGTGGTGCTGCCGCCGTGGCCCCAGTAGACGCCGCCGCACGACAGCGGCTTGCTCACCAGGCCCAGCCCGTAGCGGGCACCGGGGCCGAAGTACTCGGCGGGGACGGTCGTGCGCATCTGGGTGAGCTGGGCCGCCGGGAGGAGACGCCCGGACAACAGCCCGGAGAAGAAGCGGTTGAGGTCGGAGTTGGTGGACACCATCTGCCCGGCCGCCCAGCCCCAGGAGGGGTCGAGCTCCGTGACGTCCTGCCAGGGTGCGTCGGCCGAACTCCGGTCGTAACCGTGGGGGTGGCGCTCGCGGATGTCCACCTCGCCGGGCTTCGGGAAGTAGGTGTGGCGCAGCGCCAGGCGCTTGATGACGCGCCGGTCGACCTCCTCGGCGTACGAGTGTCCGGTGACCTTCTCGATCAGCATGCCGGCGAGGACGTAGTTGGTGTTGCTGTACCGCCAGCTCGTTCCGGGTTCGAAGTCGGCCTTGTGCCGGAGGGCGGCGGCGAGCAGCTCGGGCGGGGTGTAGGAGCGCGGCTCGTCGTCGAGGTACGGGACGTAGTCGGGCAACCCGCTGGTGTGCTGTAGCAGGTGGCGAACCGTGATGCGACGCCCGTCGATGCCTTCGCCGCGCACCAGGCCGGGCAGGTAGGTCTCGATCGGCGTGTCGAGGCCGACCTTCCCCTCGGCGACCAGTTGCAGCACGACCACTGCGGTGAACGTCTTGGTGTTGCTGCCGATGCGCACCTGTCCGTCCCGGGGCACCTCCGCGCCGGTGGCCAGGTCGCCGATCCCGGCGTTGTAGGTACGGGTGTGACCGTGCCGGTCCCGCACGCTCGCCAGTGCGGCGGGGACTCCATCGGCATGTACCAGCGCGTTCAGTCCCTGCTGGACGCCGCGGTCCGGGCGGGTGTCGGCGAAGGCCGCGTGCGGCGCCAGGGCGCCGATCATCACGGCCCCCACGGCGGCAGCGGCACCGGCCCCGCGCCAACGATGCCCGCATCGGGCTGAACGAACCTTTTGACCTGCCTGTTTGCGCACGAGTGAACTCCCGGGACGTCTCGCGAAACCGGCCTTCAGCTTTTCCGGTCACGTCCGCTCGGGGCGATCCCGCTATCCCGCCGGATCAGGGTCCGGCTGCCTGTAGTGAACGTGGTGGGGGCAACCCCCGGGTCGGCTCCGCCCTACAGCGCGCCGAGGTGGTCGAGTCGCCCGGCCTTGGCGCTGCGTATGAGGTCGCGGAGGGTGGTTGGGGTGGTGGTGAGGATGGTCTCGGGTTCGTCGCTCTCGCGGAGTCGGATGGTGGCGTTGTCGGGTGCCGAGACGTAGAGGCAAGCGTTGCCTGTGGAGCTGTACGAGGACTTCTGCCATTCGCGGGTGGACAACTCATTTCCCTTTCAGGGCTCGGATGATGCTCTGGATGAGGTCGCGCGATTTCGGCTCGGTGAGGGCTACCGCCTCCATGCGATCCAGCACGATGCGGTACCTCTCCAACTGGGCAGGTGCGTCGAGTAGTTCGGAACCATGCTCCGTATCGAGCTGCACGGTGTCCAGTTGTGGGACGGGACCGGTGGCATAAAGGATCGACGGGCCCGAGCCGGGAAACGACCCCGCCTCGAAGGGGATCACCAGCACCTTGATGTGGGCGTGCTCGCTCATGTCGAGGATGTGTTGGAGCTGTCCGCGTGCTACGTCCGGTCCACCGAAGCGCATCCGTAGAGCGGCCTCATGAACGACGGCCGTATAGGGCGTGGGCCTGTCCCGGTAGAGGATGGCCTGCCGCTTCACGCGGTGGGAAACGTGGTGCTCGACGTCCGGCGGAGTCAACGGCGGGACCGCCTGCCGGAAGATCTCGCGGGCGTGGTCGATGGTCTGGAGCAGACCAGGCATGTGCGCGATGTAGGCCGAGCTCAGCTCCACAGCGTGGTGTTCCAGCTCGGCCAGATCGAGCAATCCGGCGGCGAGCGTCTCCCGGTACTCCTCCCACCAGCCCCGCTTGCGTTCCACTGCCATGTCGACGAGTGCCGCGATCAGAGCTTCGTCCCCGCACGAGTAGTTCCGCGCCAGCGCTCGCAGCCGCTCCGCGCTGACTCCGAACCGGCTCGCCTCGATGTTGCTGATGGCCGTCTGATTGGTGCCGAGCAGGCGCCCGGCCTCGGTCGACGTCAAACCGGCGCGTTCCCGAAGCCTGCGCAGCTCGGTGCCGAGGCGGAGTTGGCGTGCTGTCGGAACACTTCTCTGAGGCATTCGCCGATTCTCTCTGCTCACGCGCAACAGGCGTGTCACTCACACGGGTGGTATCCCAAGTACTTCGATCCGTGCCGTCGAATACCTTATGCGAATGGGGCTACGGTGTGTGCCCGGGATCACAGCCCAACTCCACGCACAGACCGGAGACTTCATGCCCACCACACCCCCGGAAAACCCCTGGTCGTACTCACTCCGCCTGCCCCACGACCCCCGTGCCGCAGCCATCGCCCGCACCACCCTCCGTGCGGTCCTCGTCCGCCACGGCATGGGTGATCTCACCGACCCCGCGACCCTCGTGACCAGTGAGGTGGTCACCAACGCCTACCGCCACACCACCGGTCCGGCCGAAATGCGTATCCGCGCCGTGGAGGAGGGGCGTCTGCGGATCAGCGTGTGGGACACCAATCCGGATATCCCGCCGCCCTTCGACAAGCCCCCGGCCCTCTTCGACCGCTCGCACGCCCTCGCCGAGGCCGCCGCGAACACCGAGGCCACCTACGGACGCGGCCTGCTCATCGTCCGGATCTGCGCCGACAACTGGGGCGGCTACGCCCTCGCCGACGAGTTGTTCGGCAGGAGCGGCAAGCTGCTCTGGTTCGAACTCGCACCGCAGCAGCCGCCCCGCGACGCCTACGAGATCGCCGCCTGACGCCCGGGCGCCATCGCCGGTGGGAAGGAGTTCAGCTCGGGCTCGCCATACGACTCGTAGGGTTCGTCCTTCTCCTGGCTCCAGTCCGGGTCCATCGCACAAGGTCCACCGCTGCCTCCGCTGAGCCGGTGGTACTCCGCCTCCCACGTGACCCCGGTGCTGAAGCCGCCGTCGCGTTCGGCCTCGACGCTCCACTCCTCGAGCTGCTCGTCCTTGCCGAACCGCGTGATGCGCCACCCCTCCGCCTTGAGGCGATCCCGCGCCCTGCGCAGTGCGGGCAGCGCCTCCGCCCGGTTCACCTTTCCGATCGACCACCCGTGGATCAGTTGGTACGCGCCTTCCACGGGTGGGTCGGCGATGCTGAACAGGCCGTCCGGGTAGCAATAGTTGGAGTCGTACCTGTTGTAGTCGTTCACATCGACGTAGCCGCCTTCCACGGTGCGGTCGATGCCGAGCGCGGCATACGCGTCCCGGGAATAGCCCGAGAGCTGACGCGCCCGCTTCTCGGGGTCGACGTCGGGGTAGGTCGAATCGACGCTCGCGTACGCGAGCCAGCCGACCCCGGCCGCGGCCAGCATCAGCACACTGGAACACCCGACGCCCCGCCAGTTGCGGCCCTTTCCGGCGGGCACCTCGCTCTCGTTCATATACCGGACGGTAGGTCCCGGCCCCGGAGCCCCGGATCCGCGCGGCTCCTCACCATGGCGTAGGTACCCGTACTCACACGAACCGGCGAACCGGCGAACCGGCGAACCGGCGAACCGCCGAACCGCCGAATCGGCGAACCGGTGCAACGGCGAAAGGGCGAACGGGCCGCCGACTCCCCGTCAGTCAGGGGGAGCCGACGGCCCGTTCGCCGTCGATCAGTGCGGCAGCCCGCCGCAGGCGTCAGTGGCCGCCCGGGGAGCCCGCCGTGGCCGGCGGGAGGTCGGCCTGGACGCCGGGGTCGCCCGCGTCCGCCTTGTAGTCGGCGGCGGTGGTCTCGTCGATGCCGTCGGGGGCCTTGAGCGCGCGCAGCACCACCGTCAGGACGACGGTCACCAGCACGTTGAGCGCGATCGCGGTGAAGCCGATGTAGCCGATCTCCCCGATGGCGGGCATATCGGCGGTGTTGCCGAAGTGCTTCTGGGTGCCGCTCGGGGTGTCGTACGCCTTCCACGTTCCGTAGACCATGCCGACGGCCCAGCCCGCCAGCAGCGCCCAGCGGTGGAACCAGCGGGTGAACAGGCCGCCCACCAGGGCCGGGAAGGTCTGGAGGATCCAGATACCGCCCAGCAACTGGAAGTTGATCGCGACGGTCTTGTCCATGCCCAGCACGAAGATCAGCGCGCCGACCTTCACCAGCAGCGAGACCAGCTTGGAGACCTTGGTCTCCTCCTCCGGCGTGGCGTTCGGCCGCAGGAAGTCCTTGTAGATGTTGCGGGTGAAGAGGTTCGCCGCGGCGATCGACATGATGGCCGCCGGGACGAGGGCGCCGATGCCGATCGCGGCGAAGGCGATGCCCGCGAACCAGTCGGGGAACATGTTCTCGAAGAGCTGAGGGATGGCGAGCTGGCCGTTTTCGACCTTCACCCCGGCGGCGATGGCCATGAAGCCGAGCAGCGCCAGCAGCCCCAGCATCAGCGAGTACAGCGGCAGGATCGTGGTGTTGCGGCGGATCACCTCACGGCTGCGGCTGGAGAGCGTCGCGGTGATCGAGTGCGGATACATGAACAGGGCCAGCGCCGAGCCCAGGGCCAGGGTGCCGTAGGCCCATTGGCCCTCCGCCGGGGGCGCGAGCCCGCCCGCTCCCGCCTTGGTGAACTTGTCGTTCGCCGCGCTGAAGATGTCGTCGAAGCCACCCAGCTTGATCGGGATGTAGATGATCGCCACCGCGATGACGATGTAGATCAGGGTGTCCTTGACGAAGGCGATCAGCGCGGGCGCGCGCAGCCCGGAGGAGTAGGTGTACGCCGCGAGGACACCGAAGGCGATCAGCAGCGGCAGGTCCTTGATGAACCAGTTGGTGTTCTCCCCGCCGCCGACGCCCATCACGTCCAGCACCGCCTGGATGCCGACGAGCTGGAGGGCGATGTACGGCATGGTGGCGAGGATGCCGGTGACCGCGACGGCCAGTGAGAGCCCCTTGGAGCCGAAGCGGCCACGGACGAAGTCCGAAGTGGTGACATACCCGTGCTTATGGGACACCGACCACAGTCGGGGCAGGAAGGTGAAGATCAGCGGGTAGACCAGGATGGTGTACGGGACCGCGAAGAAGCCGGACGCGCCCGCCGCGTAGATCGCCGCCGGGACGGCGACGAAGGTGTACGCGGTGTAGAGGTCGCCGCCGAGCAGGAACCAGGTGATCCAGGTGCCGAAGCTGCGGCCGCCCAGTCCCCATTCGTCCAGGTTGTTGGCGTTCTCGGCGGCGCGCCAGCGCGCGGCCAGGAACCCCATGACCGTGACGACCACGAAGAAGAAGATGAAGACGGCGAGTGCGACGCCGTTCACTCCGTCGTTCATGCCGACTCACCCCCCTTGCGCGCCCGCTGCTCACGGCGGACCAGGAGATAGGCGACCGAGGTCAGCGCGGCCGAGATCGGTACCCAGAGCATCTGGTACCAGTAGAAGAACGGGATCCCGATGAGGGTCGGCTCGACCTTGGCGTACGAGCCGACCCAGAGCACCCCGACAAAGGGTGCGATCAGGCAGAGAGCGGCCACGACGCGCGCAGGCGTCACGACCGGTCTCCTGCCGGGTGAAGCGGACGTGTCTGACATGCGGCGGGCTCCAGTCCCCTCGGCTCATCACCTGCGGCACAGTCGATCACCTGGATCCCGGTGATCATTTGTGTAATGCGCAGGAAATCTAAGCCCCCGGCCCGGCGGCCGTCACTACCCGTCCGTATATCGGTATGAGAAAGAAAGCGGGTGAGGGGTGCCCCGCCCGGTCGTAGCGCGGCCCGTATGCGGGCGCGGCTCGGGCATGGTGGGCTCAGCCTTACCGCGCCCCGGACGTATCACCGCTCAGTCGTTCGGCCGCTGGAGCCGGGCCACGAACTTGTAGCGGTCCCCGCGGTAGACCGACCGCACCCACTCCACCGGCTCCCCGGCCGCGTCCCGCGAATGGCGCGAGAGCATCAGCATCGGCAGCCCCACATCGGTGCCCAGCAGCCCCGCCTCGCGCGGGGTGGCCAGCGAGGTCTCGATGGTCTCCTCGGCCTCGGCCAGCCGGACGTCGTACACCTCGGCCAGCGCCGTGTAGAGGGAGGTGTACTTGACCAGGCTGCGGCGCAGCGCGGGGAAGCGCTTGGCGGACAGATGGGTGGTCTCGATCGCCATCGGCTCACCGCTGGCCAGCCGCAGCCGCTCGATGCGCAGCACCCGCCCGCCGGCGGCGATGTCCAGCAGCCCGGAGAGCCGGTCGTCGGCGGTGACATAGCCGATGTCCAGGAGCTGGGAGGTGGGCTCCAGGCCCTGGGCCTTCATGTCCTCGGTGTACGAGGTCAGTTGCAGCGCCTGGGAGACCTTGGGCTTGGCCACGAAGGTGCCCTTGCCCTGGATCCGCTCCAGGCGGCCCTCGACGACCAGCTCCTGAAGCGCCTGGCGCACGGTGGTGCGCGAGGTGTCGAACTCGGCGGCCAGGGTGCGCTCCGGTGGGACCGGGGTGCCGGGTGGCAGGGTCTCGGTCATGTCCAGCAAGTGGCGCTTGAGGCGGTAGTACTTCGGGACGCGTGCGGTCCGCGCCCCGGCGGAGCCGTTGCCGTCGCTCTCGGCCGTCGTGATGGCCGCCGCTGCCGCCGCTGCCCCCTCGGTCTCCATCGCGCGCCCTCTCCGACTCCTGGTCCGCTGCCGCCACCGGCGTCTGCCGCCGTTACCGGTCTCCTGAAGAATCCAGCGCCTCACATCGTGGCACGGTCCCGGCTCCGGGCATCCGTTCGGTCCGGATGTCGGGAAGTGTCGGTCCGGTAACGGAGCCGCCGGTGACTCTTATACACCCTTGACACCCCAAAAGGTCTAGGCCAAGCTGCGGGCACTGGTCTGGACCATTAAACCCCTCATCCGGCCTTCTTGAGGAGAGTGCTGTGAAGCGTGGGCTCATAGCGGCGACGGGTGTCGCGGCAATGCTGGTATCCGTCGCGGCCTGTGGGTCCGACGGCGATGACAAAAAGGCCGGAGCGGATGGTTTCAAGGGCGAGACGCTGACCGTCTGGGCGATGGACGGCTCCACGCCCGACGGCTGGACGAAGGATGTCAAGGCCGCTTTCGAGAAGAGGACGGGCGCCAAGCTGAAGCTGGAGATCCAGCAGTGGAACGGCATTCAGCAGAAGGTGACCACCGCGCTCTCGGAATCCGATCCGCCGGACGTCCTGGAGATCGGCAACACCCAGACGCCGTCGTACGCGCAGACCGGCGGACTGGCCGAACTGGATGACCTGAAGAAGTCCATCGGCGCCGACTGGTCGGAGTCGATCAACAAGTCCGCGGTCTACGACGGCAAGCAGTACGCGGCGCCGTGGTACGCGGCCAACCGGGTCGTCCTCTACAACAAGAAGATCTGGGCCGAGGCCGGGATCAAGGACACCCCCAAGACCCGTACCGAGTTCTTCAAGGATCTGGACACCATCCAGAAGAAGACGGACGCCGAGCCGATCTATCTCCCCGGCCAGAACTGGTACTTCTTCGACGGGCTGACCATCGGCACCGGTGCCGACCTCGTCAAGAAGTCCGGCGACAAGTGGGTCTCCAACCTCGCCGACCCCAAGGTCGGCAAGGCCATGGACATCTACAAGCAGTACCAGTCCTTCAGCAAGGCCCCCAAGGACAAGGACGAGGCCACCCCGCAGCAGGGCGAGGTCTTCGCCAAGGGCAAGACCGGCGCGTTCATCGGCATGGGCTGGGAAGCCGGTATCGCGATCAAGGCCAACCCCAAGATCGAGAAGGACCTCGGCTACTTCACCATCCCGGGTGAGACCGCCGGCAAACCGGAGGGCGTCTTCCTCGGCGGCTCCAACCTCGCGGTCGCCGCGGGCAGCGAAAAGCAGGAGCTGGCCAAGGAGTTCCTGAAGATCGCGCTGAATGACACCTACGAGGGACAGCTCGCCAAGGAAGGCGGTGTCATCCCCAACAAGGAGTCGCTCCAGGCGCGGCTCAAGGGCAACCCCGCCGGAATGGCCGCCGCACCGGCCGCCGCGACCGGCGGCACCACCCCGCTGATCCCCGAATGGGCCCCGGTGGAGAACGCCCCGAACCCGGTCAAGACCTATATGACCGCGGTGCTCACCGGTAAGTCGCCCGCCGAGGCGGCCAAGTCGGTCGAAGGCGAGCTGAACAAGCGCCTCAGCCAGGAGCGCTGAGCCGGATGTCCGTAACGACCGAACGCCAGGACCCCGGCCCGGCGGCGGCCGGGGTCCGCCGGAGCGGGGGGCCGCCAGGCACCTGCCGCCCGGCCCCGGGCACCCCCGGGCGCGGACGGCTGACCGGCGCCGCCCCGTACCTCCTGCTGCTGCCCGCGCTGGTGGCGACCGTGCTGCTGCTGGGCTGGCCGCTGGTCAAGGACGGCCTGCTGTCGTTCCAGAACCTCAATATGCGGCAGTTGATCCAGCACCTCACCGAGTGGAACGGGGTCGACAACTACCGCGAGACGCTGACCAGCGAGGACTTCTGGCGGGTCACCCTGCGGTCGGTGATCTTCACCGCGGTCAACGTCGTGCTGATCATGCTGCTCGGCACTCTGGTCGGACTGCTGCTGGCCCGCCTCGGCAGCAAGATGCGGCTGCTGCTCTCGGTCGGTCTGGTGCTCGCCTGGGCCATGCCGCCCATCGCCGGCACCACCGTCTTCCAGTGGCTCTTCGCCGCCCGCTTCGGGGTGGTCAACTGGGTGCTGGACGCGCTCGGCCGGCACTCCATGGCGAACTACAACTGGACCGGCAGCCAGTTCTCCACCTTCTTCATCATCACCGTGCTGATCGTCTGGCAGTCGATCCCCTTCGTGGCGATCAACCTCTACGCCGCGACGACCACCATCCCCGGCGAGCTCTACGAGGCCGCCGCGCTCGACGGCGCCGGCACCTGGAAGAGCTTCACCTCGGTGACGTTCCCCTTCCTCAAGCCGTTTCTGCTGGCCACGACGTTCCTCGAAGTCATCTGGGTCTTCAAGGCGTTCACCCAGGTCTTCGCGATCAACGAGGGCGGCCCGGACCGGCTCACCGAAACCCTCCCCGTCTACGCCTTCATCGAGGGCGTGGGCAATCAGCACTACGGCATGGGCGCCGCGATCTCGCTGCTGACCATCGCCGTGCTGCTGGCACTGACCTCCTACTACCTCCGGATCGTGCTCAGGCAAGAGGAGGACGAGCTGTGAAGCGCTCGCCGCTCGCCCGGCTGTGGCCCAACGCGACCGCCGTCGTGCTCTTCATCGGCTTCGCGTTCCCCGTCTACTGGATGTTCACCACGGCCTTCAAGCCGACCTCGGACGTCATCTCCGAGGACCCGGTGTGGTTCCCGACCAGTGCCACCCTGGACCACTTCCAGAAGGCCCTGGACGCCAAGAACTTCTGGACGCTGGTGGGCAACTCGCTCACCGTGACCCTCTCGGCGGTCGCCCTCTCGCTGGTGATCGCGCTGCTCGCGGCGTTCTCCCTGGCCCGGATGCGGTTCAAGGGGCGCCGCGGCTTCCTGGTGACCTTCATGATCGCGCAGATGGCGCCCTGGGAAGTCCTGGTCATCGCCGTCTACATGATCGTCCGCGACGGCGACATGCTGAACAGCCTGATCCCGCTCACCCTGTTCTACATGGTCATGGTGCTGCCCTTCACGATCCTCACGCTCCGCGCCTATGTGGCCGCGATCCCCAAGGAGCTGGAGGAGTCGGCGATGGTCGACGGCTGCACCCGTCCGCAGGCGTTCGTCCGGGTGATCTTCCCGCTGCTGGCGCCCGGCCTGATGGCCACCTCGCTCTTCGGCTTCATCACGGCCTGGAACGAATTCCCGCTCGTCCTCATCCTCAACAAGGACCCGCAGGCCCAGACGCTTCCGCTGTGGCTGTCGAGCTTCCAGACCGCCTTCGGCGACGACTGGGGTGCCACCATGGCGGCGGCCTCGCTGTTCGCCATCCCGATCCTGGTTCTGTTCCTGTTTCTGCAACGCAAGGCGGTCGGTGGGCTCACTTCCGGCGCTGTGAAGGGATGATCCCGGTTTATGACGACCCTCGCGCATGACTCCGCCACCCTCACCCGCGACGCTCTCACCGTTCTTCAGCCAGGCTTCACCGGCACCACCGCCCCCGACTGGCTGCGGCGGCGGCTCGGCGAGGGGCTCGCCTCCGTCGGCCTCTTCGGCCGGAACATCACCTCGCCCGAGCAGCTCGCCGCGCTCACCGCCGAGCTGCGCGCCGAGCGCGACGACGTCCTGGTGGCCATCGACGAGGAGGGCGGCGACGTCACCCGGCTCGAGGTGCGCGCCGGCTCCTCCTTCCCCGGCAACCTGGCGCTCGGCGCCGTCGACGACCCGGAGCTGACCTGGGCCGTCGCCCGCGAGCTGGGCCGCCGCCTCGCCGAATGCGGCGTCAACCTCAACTGGGCGCCCTCCGCCGACGTCAACTCCAACCCCGACAACCCGGTCATCGGCGTGCGCTCCTTCGGCGCCGAACCCGGGCTCGTCGCCCGGCACACCGCCGCGTACATCGAGGGACTCCAGAGCGCCGGGGTCGCCGCCTGCACCAAGCACTTCCCCGGCCACGGCGACACCGCCACCGACTCCCACCACGCCCTGCCGCGCATCGACGCCGGACTCGACACCCTCACCGCCCGCGAACTGGTGCCCTTCCGCGCCGCCGTCACCGCCGGGACCAAGGCCGTGATGAGCGCGCATATCCTGCTGCCCGTACTCGACCCCGACCTGCCCGCCACCCTCAGCCCCGCCGCGCTGCACGGCCTGCTGCGCCGGCCCGTGGCCGACGGCGGCCTCGGCTTCGACGGGCTGATCGTCACCGACGGCATGGAGATGCGGGCCATCGCCGACGCGTACGGCATCGAGCACGGCAGCGTCATGGCCATCGCCGCGGGCGCCGACGCGATCTGCGTCGGCGGCGGACTCGCCGACGAGGACACCGTGCTGCGGCTGCGCGACGCGCTGGTCACGGCCGTCATCGAGGGACGGCTGGCGGAGCAGCGGCTGGCCGAGGCGGCGGCGCGGGTGCGCACCCTGGGGGAGTGGACGCGGCACTCCGCCGGACCGCGCGCG
>NZ_JAHLEM010000382.1 GCF_018883605.1 Streptomyces niphimycinicus
ACGCAGGCGCGGGCGATCGCCCAGTGGCGGTCACGGGCCGCCAACTGCCGCTCCAGCGCGGCGACCAGGGACGGCACGGACTCCGCGGCCCGCAGCTCCACCAGCAGCCGGATGGGGTGCAGGGAGTACGCGGTGCGCAGCGGGTTCGTGGCCAGCGCGGCGGCGGCCCGCGCGGTGCGCGGATCGCCGAGGCGGGCCAGCACCCGGGCGGCGGTCGCACAGCGGGCCGGCTCGCGGTAGTTGAGCAGCAGGACAAGGGTTTCGAAGGCCCTGCGGTCGCCTGCGCTGCCGAGCACGAAGGCGGCCGTCTCCCGCGCCCACAGCGGCTGCTCCGGCGCCACCAGGATGCGGGCGAGCTGTTCGCGCGCGGCGGGGGTGCCCTGCCGTACGAGCGCGAGCAGCGAGGCATGGGCCGCCGTTTCCTGCGGGGTTGAGAGCGAGGCCCGTACCCGCTCCGTCAGCGTCCGGAATTCTTCGTCCATACGAGGTCTCCCCTCCCCGGTGGGCCGCGCCCAGGCACGGCCGCACTTTGAGCTCTGGCATCTTGGTTACCCGGGAGTTAATATGGCGACACGAGCAGCACCCCTGCTCCGGCGGCCTGGTGACGCAGCCGCCTTGTGTGACGTCGGTTCGGCAGTTCCAGAAAAGCGAGTACGGCATGGCCCCGGGACAGGGCCGGCCGCGTGTCTCCCACAGGCAGTTTCCTCCGTGCGGCGCTGTCCGTAAGGGAGCGTGCAAGCCCTTCCATCGGGGATTTGTGTCAGCCGCGTCAACCCCCCGCGCATGCGTGGCATGAACGGCGGCAGCGGCATGGCACGAGCTCCCCTCAGTCGTCACTTCATCCCCTTTTGCGGGGAACACCCTCTGGAGTCCGCGATGGACCGTCTCCCACACACCGGCGTCAGCACTGCGTCCCCCTCTGATCTCTCCCCCTCCCGGGCCCCGCTCACTACTGTCGCCGTCGTCGGGCTCGGCACGATGGGCACCGGCATCGCCGAAATCCTGGCCCGGGCGGGCCGCGAGGTGATCGGCGTCGACATCAGCGAAAGCGCCTGCCGCCGAGCCGTCACCGCGCTCGAGGTCGCCACCGCCCGCGCCGTGCACCGCGAGCGGATCACCGAGCGGGAGCGCGCCGGGATCCTCGACCGCTTCCGCGTCTCCACCGATCTGCGCGCCGCCGCCGACGCGGAGCTGGTGATCGAGGTGGTGCCCGAGGACTACGACACCAAGCACGAGGTCTTCGCCGCACTGGACACCGTCGTCAGCCCCTCGGCGATCATCGCGACCGGTACCAACGCGCTGTCGGTGACCCGGCTGGCCGCCGAATCCGCCCATCCGGAACGGGTCTTGGGCCTGCACTTCTTCAATCCGGCGCCCGCGATGAAGCTCGTCGAGATCGTCTCCAGCGTGCTGACCGCCCCCGCGGCCGTCGAGGCGGTCACCGCGCTCGCCCGCGATCTGGGCAAGGAGCCGGTGGCCCTCGGCGACCGGCCCGGATTCGTCGCCGACGGGCTGCTGTTCGGCTATCTCAACCAGGCCGCCGCGATGTACGAGGCCAAGTACGCGGCGCGGGAGGACATCGACGCCGCGATGCGGCTCGGCTGCGGACTGCCGATGGGCCCGCTGGCCCTGCTCGACCTGATCGGCATCGACACCGCCCGTACCGTCCTGGAGGCCATGTACGCCGCCTCCGGCGACCGGCTGCACGCGCCCGCGCCCATCCTGGGGCAGCTTTCCGAGGCCGGTCTCACCGGCCGTAAGGCGGGCCGCGGCTTCTATACGTACGAGGCGCCGGGCAGCGCCACCGTCGTCCCGGACGCCGCGACGGCCGAGGTGCGGCACTCCACGGAGGGCGCGCGCCCCGTGCGCGCCGTGGGCGTCGCCGGCTCGGGCACGATGGCCTCCGGGATCGCCGAGGTCTTCGCGAAGGCAGGCCTGGAGGTGGTGCTCGCGGGCCGGACCCTGGAGAAGGCCGAGCGGGCGAAGGCCCGCATAGGGAAATCCCTGGAACGTTCGGTGTCCAAGGGGCGGATGACCGAACGGGCCCGGGAGCAGGCGCTGGAGCGGATCACCGCGGCCGACGCGCTCGACGCGTTCGCCGAGGTGGATCTGGCCGTGGAGGCGGTGGCCGAGGATCTGGTCGTCAAGCAGGAGCTCTTCAAGGTGCTCGACAAGGTCTGCAAACCGGGTGCGGTGCTGGCCACGACCACCTCCTCGCTGCCGGTCGTGGCCTGCGCGCGGGCGACCTCGCGCCCGCAGGACGTGGTGGGCCTGCACTTCTTCAACCCGGCGCCCGCGATGAAGCTGGTCGAGGTGGTGCGCACCGTGCTGACCGCGGACGATGTGCGCGCGACCGCGCACGCCGTGTGCGCGGCGGTGGGCAAGCATCCGGTGGACTGCGGCGACCGGGCGGGCTTCATCGTGAACGCCCTGCTGTTCCCGTACCTCAACAACGCCGTGAAGATGGTGCAGGAGCACTACGCCACCCCGGACGCCATCGACGCCGCGATGAAGCTGGGCGGCGGCTATCCGATGGGCCCCTTCGAACTGCTCGATGTCGTGGGGCTCGATGTGTCGCTGGCCATCGAGCGGGTGCTGCACCGGGAGTTCCGTGAACCGGGCCTGGCGCCCGCGCCGCTGCTGGAGCATCTGGTGGCCGCGGGGTGCCTGGGGCGCAAGACCGGGCGCGGCTTCCGCGAGTATGCAAAAGCCTGATTTCTGCTCCGGGTGGGGCGGACCGGCTGAGTCCGGATCCGGGTGGGGCGGGCTGCTGGAGCCTTCCGTCGGTCTGCCCCCGCACCGGCACTCACAGGCGTGTTACGTTCCCCACATGTCCCAGCCCGTGAAGGCCACACGTACGGAGCGTACGAAGCGATCCCCCTCATCCGGTGGCGGTGAGAGCGCGGGAAGTCGCCGCGCCGCGGCTCAACGTCTGTCCATGCGCCGCAAACTCGCGGCCGCGGCGATGGAGTTGTTCGCGACGCAGGGGTACGAGGCGACGACCGTCGACGAGATCGCGGCCAGGGCGGGAGTGGCCCGCCGCACCTTCTTCCGGCACTTCCGCTCCAAGGAAGAGGCGATCTTCCCGGACCACGATGACACGCTGGTGCGGGCCGCGGCGGTGCTGGACGCGGCGCCTCCGCATGAGCACCCTCTGGACACCGTGTGCCGCGGGATCAAGGAGGTCATGCGGATGTACGCGAGCGCGCCGACCGTCTCCGTGGAGCGCTACCGGCTGACCCGTGAGGTACCGGCGCTGCGGGAGCGGGAGATCGCCTCGGTGGCCCGCTACGAGCGGCTGTTCACCAGCTATCTGCTGGGCCACTTCGACGAGGGCGCCCACCACGACGGCGACGACGATCCGCTGCTGGCCGAGGTCGCCGCGTCGGCCGTGGTCACGGCCCACAACCATGTGCTGCGGCGCTGGCTGCGGGCGGGCGGCGAGGGCGATGTGGAAACCCAGCTCGACCACGCCTTCGCGATCGTCCGCGAGACCTTCGGCAGCGGTATCGGGGCCCGCCCCGTCCCGTCCGGCAGCCGCCCCGCGGCGACGGTGTCGGCGACGGACGAGGACGAGGTGGTGGTGATGGTGGCGCGGACGGATGCGCCGCTGGCCGAGGTGATGCGCACGATCAAGGAAGCGCTTAAGCGGTAGCGGTGGCGCTGGCGCTTCGGGTGCGGTGGCGCTGGCGCTGGCGCTTCGGGTGCGGTGGCGCTGGCGCCGGCGCTTCGGGTGCGGTGGTCCGGGGGCGCCGGTCCGGGCTCGCCCGCTGTGCGTGGTGGGTGCCGGGGGCGGGGCCTCCGGTGCGGCGCCCTGGACCGCATATTTACGGCGCCGGTGCCCGGGAGCGTGGAGTGGGCCGGAGATCGGCGCCACAAATATGCGAAAGCGTCCAGGACACCACCCCTGCGACCCCGCCCCCTCCCG
>NZ_JAHLEM010000383.1 GCF_018883605.1 Streptomyces niphimycinicus
CGGGGCCTCCGGTGCGGCGCGTGGGTGGTGCGCCTGCTGTTCGTGGGTGGTGCCGGGGGCGGGGCCTCCGGTGCGGCGCCCTGGACCGCACATTTACGGCGCCGGTGCCCGGGAGCGTGGAGTGGGCCGGAGATCGGCGCCACAAATATGCGAAAGCGTCCAGGACACCACCCCTCCGACCCCGCCCCCTCCCGCCGTCCCGCGGCTACCCGCCGGTGGCCTCCCCCCCCTGGCCCGGTTCCGCGTCGACCGCGCCCTGGCCGCCCCCGAAGCGGGCCCGTGTCACTCGGGGCGGCCGAGGGCACAGTCCGCACCCGAGCCCCCACGGCACGGACACCGACGAGCGAGAGGGAGACGGGCCGCACCGGACATCCGGGCGATCAGGAAACAGGCCGGGGCCCGTGCCGCCGGTGGGGAGCCGCCGACGAGACGGGAGGGGGCGGGGTCGCAGGGGTGGTGTCCTGGACGCTTACGTGTATTTGTGGCGCCAATCCCCGATCAACACAACGCTCCCGGCCAATGGCGCCGTAAATATACGGTCCAGGGCGCCGCCCCGGAGGCCCCGCACCCGGCACCCACCACGAACAGCAGGCGCACCACCCACGCACCCGCACCCGCACCCGCACCCAGCGGAACGCGCACCCAGCGGAACCCGCACCCGTAAGCCAGCCCCGCACCCACCCAACCGACCACCACACCACCCCCCAGGAGGCCCCCATGGCCACGGAGCCCGATCTCATCGCACAGGCCCGCGCATGGCTCGCCGAGG
>NZ_JAHLEM010000384.1 GCF_018883605.1 Streptomyces niphimycinicus
GCACCCACCACGAACAGCAGGCGCACCACCCACGCACCCGCACCCGCACCCGCACCCAGCGGAACGCGCACCCAGCGGAACCCGCACCCGTAAGCCAGCCCCGCACCCACCCAACCGACCACCACACCACCCCCCAGGAGGCCCCCATGGCCACGGAGCCCGATCTCATCGCACAGGCCCGCGCATGGCTCGCCGAGGATCCCGATCCCGAGACTCGCGACGAGCTCAGCACGCTGCTCCAGGCCAGCGAGGCCAGCGGGGACGGCGCGAAGGACGCGGAGGACGCGTTCGACGAGATCGCCGATCGGTTCTCGGGCATGTTGCAGTTCGGTACCGCAGGTCTCCGGGGTGAGCTCGGCGCCGGGCCCATGCGGATGAACCGCGCGGTCGTCATCCGGGCCGCCGCCGGGCTCGCCGCCTACCTGCGGGGCAAGGGGCATGCGCAGGGGCTCGTCGTCATCGGTTACGACGCGCGCTACAAAAGTGCCGACTTCGCGCGCGACACCGCCGCCGTCATGACCGGCGCGGGCTTCCGCGCGGCCGTGCTTCCGCGGCCGCTCCCCACGCCCGTCCTCGCCTTCGCCATCCGTCACCTCGGTGCAGTCGCCGGTATCGAGGTCACCGCGAGCCACAACCCGCCCCGCGACAACGGCTACAAGGTCTACCTCGGCGACGGCTCCCAGATCGTGCCGCCCGCCGACGCCGAGATCGCCGCCGAGATCGCCGCCATCCGCAGCCTGAACGACGTGCCCCGCCCCGACAGCGGCTGGGAGACGTTGAACGACGACGTCCTCGACGCGTATCTGGCCCGTACGGACGCCGTGCTCACGCCGGGTTCGCCCCGCAACGCCCGCGTCGTCTACACCCCGCTGCACGGCGTCGGCCGCGAGACGCTCGTCGCGGCCTTCGCGCGGGCCGGTTTCCCGGCGCCCGCGGTCGTCCCCGAGCAGGCCGAGCCCGACCCGGCGTTCCCCACGGTCGCGTTCCCGAACCCGGAGGAGCCGGGGGCGATGGACCTGGCCTTCGCGACGGCCCGCAAGGTCGCGCCGGACATCATCATCGCCAACGACCCGGACGCCGACCGCTGCGCCGTCGCCGTGCCCACGATCACGAACCCCACGGCCCCCACGGACGCCGCAGGCTGGCGGATGCTGCGCGGCGACGAGGTCGGCGCGCTGCTCGCCACGCACCTCGTCCACAAGCGCGCCCGTGGCTCGTTCGCGACCACGATCGTCTCCTCGTCGCTGCTGTCCCGGATCGCGGCGGACGCCGGGCTCCCGTATGCCGAGACGCTGACCGGTTTCAAGTGGCTGGCCCGGGTGGACGGGCTGCGCTACGCGTACGAGGAGGCGCTCGGCTACTGCGTGGACCCGGCGGGCGTACGCGACAAGGACGGCATCACGGCCGCGCTGATGGTCGCCGAGCTGACGTCCGAGCTGAAGGAGCAGGGCCGTACCGTCACCGACCTGCTGGACGACATCGCGGTCGCCCACGGCCTGCACGCCACCGACCAACTGTCCGTCCGCGTCACGGACCTCTCCCTGATCGGCACCGCGATGAAGCGGCTGCGCGAACAGCCGCCCACCGAGCTCGCGGGGCTCGCCGTGACCTCGGCGGAGGATCTGTCACGGGGTACGGAGACGCTGCCCCCGACGGACGGGCTGCGCTACCAGCTCGCCGGGAAGGAGAGCGTCCGGTCCGCCCGCGTGATCGTCCGGCCCAGCGGCACCGAGCCGAAGCTGAAGTGCTACCTGGAGGTGGTGGTGGACGTGCAGGGGCCGGTCGCCCTGGTCCCGGCCCGGGCCACGGCGGACAGCGTGCTGGCCGCGCTCAAGAAGGATCTTTCGGCGGCAGCGGGAATCTGATCGGCGGCGCCGTCCGCGCTCCGGACCCGCCCGGGACCCGCTCCGGACGCCCGGCGCTCAGCCGATCGCCAGCATGATGATCAGCAGCACCGCACCCGCCAGCGTCGGCGCGATGACCTCGAACGCCCACCGGACCTCGGGCGCCCCCTGGGCGCCATCCCGTTGGGCGTTCAGCTCCGCCATTTCGCGCAGGTCGCCGATGGCCGCGTCGGAGGGGGCCCGTCGGTCCTCCCCAGCCTTGTCCGCCGACACATGGGCCGACGTACGGTGGAAGGGGTCCTCGGAGGCCGCCCTCGTCTGCTGCCTCGCGGCCCGCTTGCGCTGTCGCAGCGAGACCGGGATCGCCCAGAGCTGGTACTTCGCCCCGCCCGCCAGCACCTCGCTGGTGTATCCGGCGCGCAGGCCCTCGACCGAGGCCCAGGGCAGGGTGACCGTACGGAAGGGGTTGCGGACGAGCAGCCGGTCCTGGCCCGCGTACACCGCCGGGCGCACCGTGAAGGCGATCACCACCGGCACCGCGAACAGCAGTCCGGCCAGCGCCAGCCACGGCGTCCGCCCCTCGCCCCGGATCATCGCGTCGATGCCCAGCCAGCCGCTGAGCGCGAGCAGCAGCACCCCGGCTCCGATGCCGCTCGGGGAGCGGTAGACCCGGTCCGAGAAGGTCTCGGGCACCGAGGAAGGCACCGAGGAGGATGCGGCGGGGGCGGAGGAGTCGTCGTCCGGGCTCGTCATGCGCCCGATTGTGCACCACACTTCCGGTACGGGGGACGCCCAGGGATCGCTCACCCCGGCCGCCAGGGAATCCGGGGGCGGGGGTGACATCCGACTACGCGCGTAGATATGCTCGTCTGGTGACCATGCCCACCACAGTTCCCGCATACGGCAAAGAGGCCGCGGAGCGACTCGCGTCGATGGCGGACGTGACCGCCGACGACCGCGCCCTGCGCCGCTTCCTGCACGGCCTGCCGGGCGTCGACGCGGTCGGCCTCCAGGCCCGTGCCGCGACCCTCGGCACCCGCTCGATCAAGACCACGGCGAAGGCGTACGCCATCGACCTGGCGATCTCGATGATCGACCTGACGACCCTGGAGGGTGCCGACACCCCGGGCAAGGTCCGGTCCCTGTGCGCCAAGGGGATCAACCCCGATCCCACCGACCGCACCGCCCCCCAGGTCGCGGCGATCTGCGTCTACGGCGACATGGTGGCCACCGCCAAGGAGGCCCTGAAGGGCAGCGGCATTCATGTGGCGGCCGTCGCCACCGCCTTCCCCTCCGGCCGGGCCGCGCTGCCGGTCAAGCTGGCCGACACCCGGGACGCGGTGGCCGCCGGGGCGGACGAGATCGACATGGTGATCGACCGCGGCGCCTTCCTCTCCGGCCGCTACCTCGGGGTCTTCGAGGAGATCCGGCAGGTGAAGGACGCCTGCGTACGCGAGGACGGCACCGCCGCCCACCTCAAGGTCATCTTCGAGACCGGTGAGCTCCAGACGTACGACAACGTCCGCCGCGCCTCCTGGCTGGCGATGCTCGCGGGCGCGGACTTCATCAAGACCTCCACCGGCAAGGTGGCCGTCAACGCGACCCCGCCCGTCACCCTCGTCCTGCTGGAGGCGGTCCGCGACTTCCGCGCCGCGGTCGGCGTCCAGGTGGGCGTGAAGCCCGCGGGCGGCATCCGCACCTCCAAGGACGCGATCAAGTACCTGGTGATGGTCAACGAGACGCTGGGCGGCGAGTGGCTCTCCCCGGATTGGTTCCGCTTCGGCGCCTCCAGCCTCCTCAACGACCTGCTGATGCAGCGCCAGAAGCTGAGCACCGGCCGGTACTCCGGTCCCGACTACGTGACGGTGGACTGATACGCCATGCCCGTTTTCGAGTACGCACCGGCGCCGGAGTCCCGCGCGGTCGTCGACATCGCCCCGTCCTACGGCCTGTTCATCGACGGGGAGTTCGGCGAGGCGGGCGACGGCAAGGTCTTCAAGACCCTCTCCCCCTCCTCCGAGGAGGTCCTCTCCGAGGTCGCCCAGGCCGGCGCCGAGGACGTGGACCGCGCCGTCAAGGCCGCCCGTAAGGCGTTCACGACCTGGTCCGCGCTCCCCGGCTCCGAGCGCGCCAAGTACCTCTTCCGGATCGCGCGCATCATCCAGGAGCGCTCCCGCGAACTGGCCGTCCTGGAGTCGCTGGACAACGGAAAGCCGATCCGCGAGTCGCGCGACTCCGATCTGCCCCTGGTCGCCGCCCACTTCTTCTACTACGCGGGCTGGGCCGACAAGCTCGCGTACGCGGGCTATGGACAGGATCCGAAGCCCCTGGGCGTCGCCGGCCAGATCATCCCCTGGAACTTCCCGCTGCTGATGCTGGCCTGGAAGATCGCCCCGGCCCTCGCCACCGGCAATACGGTCGTCCTCAAGCCGGCCGAGACGACGCCCCTGAGCGCCCTGTTCTTCGCGGACATCTGCCGCCAGGCGGGCCTGCCCAAGGGCGTGGTGAACATCATCACCGGCGACGGCTCGACCGGCGCCGAGCTGGTCGCCCACCCCGGGATCGACAAGGTGGCCTTCACCGGCTCCACCGAGGTCGGCAAGGCCATCGCCCGTACGGTGGCCGGGACGAAGAAGAAGGTCACCCTCGAACTCGGCGGCAAGGCCGCCAACATCGTCTTCGACGACGCCCCCATCGACCAGGCGGTCGAGGGCATCGTCGGCGGCATCTTCTTCAACCAGGGCCATGTCTGCTGCGCGGGCTCCCGCCTGCTGGTCCAGGAGTCCGTCCAGGACGAGCTGCTCGACGCGCTCAAGCGCCGGATGAGCACCCTGCGGGTGGGCGACCCGCTGGACAAGAACACCGACATCGGCGCCATCAACTCCGCCGAGCAGTTGGCCCGGATCCGCGCGCTGGCCGACGCGGGCGAGGCCGAGGGCGCCGAGCGCTGGGCCCCGCAGTGCGAACTGCCCAGCTCCGGCTACTGGTTCGCGCCCACCCTCTTCACCGGCGTCACCCAGGCCCACCGGATCGCCCGCGAGGAGATCTTCGGCCCGGTGCTGTCGGTGCTCACCTTCCGCACCCCCGAAGAGGCCGTGGCCAAGGCGAACAACACGCCGTACGGACTGTCGGCGGGCATCTGGACGGAGAAGGGTTCGCGCATCCTGTGGATGGCGAACAAGCTCCGGGCGGGCGTGGTGTGGTCCAACACGTTCAACAAGTTCGACCCGGCCTCTCCGTTCGGCGGCTACAAGGAGTCGGGATACGGCCGCGAGGGCGGTCGGCACGGCCTGGAGGCATACCTCGCCGGAGCGGCCGAGCCGACGAGCGAGCGCAGGGGGTACCTCCCGCCGGAGGCAGGGGGACAGGGAGAAGGGGAGCACGACCGATGAAACAGCCTGAACGACTCTCGGTCCTGAAGACCTACAAGCTGTTCGTGGGCGGCAAGTTCCCACGCTCGGAGAGCGGGCGGGTGTACGAGGTGACCACCGCAAAGGGCCAGTGGCTCGCCAACGCCCCGCTGGCCTCCCGCAAGGACGCCCGGGACGCGGTCGTCGCCGCGCGCAAGGCGTTCGGCGGCTGGTCCGGGGCCACCGCGTACAACCGGGGCCAGATCCTCTACCGCGTCGCCGAGATGCTGGAGGGCCGCCGCGACCAGTTCGTCGCGGAGGTCACCGACGGTGAGGGGCTGAGCAAGGCCAAGGCCACCGCCCAGGTCGACGCCGCGATCGACCGCTGGGTCTGGTACGCGGGCTGGTCCGACAAGACGGCCCAGATCGCCGGATCCGCCAACCCGGTCGCCGGGCCGTACTTCAACCTCTCCTCCCCCGAGCCGACCGGTGTGGTCGCGCTGCTCGCGCCCCAGGAGTCGTCCTTCCTCGGCCTGGTCTCCGTGATCGCCCCCGCGATCGTCACGGGCAACACGGCCGTGGTGGTGGCGAGCCAGAAGTCCCCGCTGCCCGCCCTCTCCCTCGCCGAGGTGCTGGCCACCTCCGACCTCCCGGGCGGCGTGGTCAACATCCTCTCCGGCCGCACGGCGGAGATCTCCGCGCCCCTCGCCGCACACCAGGACGTCAACGCCATCGACCTCGCGGGCGCCGACGAGGCGCTCGCGAAGGAGCTGGAGATCGCGGCGGCGGACAACCTCAAGCGGGTCCTGCGTCCACAGGCTGTGGATTGGGTCGCCGACCCCGGCACGACCCGGCTGTTGGCCTTCCTGGAGACCAAGACCGTCTGGCATCCGATGGGCGCCTAGCCCGGAAGCTCTTCCGCCACCCGCCCCCGCGGCGCCCGTATCCCGGACCTCGCGGGGGCCTTTTTTCGTCGCACATATTGTCAACAATTTCATCGACAGTTAGGTTGCGAGGAACCGCACGCCAAGAAGGAACAGCGAATGATCATCGACTGCCATGGCCACTACACCACCGCGCCACCGGCGCTGGAGGCATGGCGCGGCCAGCAGATCAACGGACTCGCCGACCCCGCCGCCGCCCCCTCCCGCGCCGATCTCCGCATCGGCGACGACGAGCTGCGCCACAGCATCGAGCCGAACCAGCTCCGGCTGATGGACGAACGCGGCATCGATCTGACGGTCTTCTCGCCCCGGGCGTCCTTCATGGCCCACCACATCGGCGATCTCCACACCTCCACCGAGTGGGCGGCCCTCTGCAACGAGCTCTGCTTCCGCGTCAGCGCGCTCTACCCGGAGCGCTTCGCCCCCGCCGCGATGCTTCCGCAGTCGCCGGGCGTCGCCCGGCCACCTGTGTGCCCGAACTCGTCCGCTGCGTGGAGGAGTACGGGGCCGTGGCGGTCAACCTCAACCCCGATCCCTCGGGCGGCCACTGGACGGCCCCGCCGCTGACCGACCGCTCCTGGTACCCGGTCTACGAAAAGCTGGTGGAGTACGACATCCCGGCGATGGTGCATGTGAGCACCAGCGTCAACTCCGCCTTCCACACCACCGGGGCGCACTATCTCAACGCCGATACGACGGTGTTCATGCAGCTCGTGCAGGGCGATCTGTTCGCCGACTTCCCCACCCTGCGGCTGATCATCCCGCATGGCGGCGGCGCCGTTCCGTATCACTGGGGCCGGTTCCGCGGTCTGGCGATGGCCCTCGGCAAACCTCCCCTGGAGGAGCACGTCCTGGGCAATGTCTTCTTCGACACCTGCGTCTATCATCAGCCCGGCATCGATCTCCTCCTCGACGTCATCCCGGCCCGGAACATCCTCTTCGCCTCGGAGATGATCGGCGCCGTCCGCGATGTCGACCCCCGGACGGGCCGGCACTTCGACGACACCCGCCGCTACACGGAGGCCGCCGGGCTCTCCGCGGCCGATCTGACCGGCATCTACGAACATAACGCCCGTACCGTCTACCCTCGCCTGGACGCTCTGCTGATAGGGCAGGACCGCTGATGGCTACCGCCCGGTCCGCGATCTGGTTCGCGAGGACGACCGCAGGGCCGCTCACTCGCCCGGAGGAGCCCTCATGAGCACGCTCTCCCCCAAGACTCCCGGCTGGCTGGACTGGCACCCCGACCCGTCCCGGCCCGCCTTCGCCCTGCCGCCGGGCACCGTCGACACCCACTGCCATGTCTTCGGCCCGCAAGCCGCGTTCCCCTTCGCCCCCGAGCGCAAGTACACGCCCTGCGACGGCGGCAAGGACGACCTCTTCGCCCTCCGCGACCATCTCGGGGTCGGCCGCAATGTGATCGTCCAGGCGACCTGTCACGGCGCGGACAACAGCGCCATGGTCGACGCCGTCCAGGCGTCCGGCGGCCGGGCGCGCGGTATCGCGACCGTACGCCCGGATGTCACCGACGCGGAGCGGCATCCGTACACCGATGTGGTGCCCTTCGCCCGCCGGGTGATCGAGGAGTTCCCCGATCGGGTGCTGTGGGACACGGACTGGCCGCATCCCAACCTCACCGGCCATATGCCCGACGACGGACTGCTGGTCGACTACGTGCCCCAGGTGGCGGTCACCGCCGAGCAGCGGCGGAAGCTGCTGGTCGACAACCCCATGAGGCTCTACTGGCCCGGCGAAGGCACCTGACCCCCGCCCCCTCCCCGCCGCTTCCTCCCCACCCCTCCCCCCTCGCCCTCCTCCCCGCCTCTTCGACAAGGGCCGCCCATGCAGCACTCCAATGCGGTGAACCGGCTGAACAGACTCCCCATCTCCCGGTTTCACAAGATCACCTTGCTGGCCGTCTCCTTCGCCTACTTCTTCGAGTTCGCGGACATCAACACCTTCGCCACCACCGCTCCCCAGCTCATCGACCTCTGGGGCATCACGGTCGACCAGATCGCCTACGTCACCTCGCTGTCGTTCGTCGGCATGTTCATCGGCTCCGTGGTCGCGAGCACCCTCGCCGACCGCTGGGGCCGTAAGAAGGCGCTGGTCCACACCACGCTGTGTTTCGGGGTCTTCTCCCTGGCCTCGGCCTTCTCCTGGGATCTGGCCTCGCTGAGCGTGTTCCGGGTGCTGACCTCGGCCGGGCTGTCCGCGATGACCGTCGTGGCGGTGATCTACGTCAACGAGATGTATCCGGCCGCCGTACGCGGCAAGTTCCAGGCGTACGCCATCGTCATCGGCATCTGCGGCACCCCGGCCACCAACCTCATCGCCAGCGCCGTCGTACCGCTCAGCGACTGGTCATGGCGGCTGGTCTATCTCTGGGGCGCCCTCGGCATCCTCTTCGTCCTCTTCACCCGGCATCTGGAGGAGTCCCCCCGCTGGCACGAGAGCCGGGGCGAGTACGACGCGGCGGAGGCGATCCTCACCGGGATCGAGACCCGGGTCGCCGCCGAGAAGGGCCCGCTCCCCGAGCCCGCGCCGCCGATCGACGCGACCCGGCCCGCCAAGGCGTCGCCCCGCCTCCTGCTGCGGAATCGGTACCTCGGGCCGACCCTGCTGCTCACGGTCCTGTGGGTGACCCAGACCATCGGCTTCTTCGGCTACTCGAGCTGGGCGCCCACCCTGCTGGCCAAGGAGGGCTTCAGCGTCGAGAAGTCGGTCTTCTATGTGGCGCTCACCACCGTGGGCGCGCCGCTCGGCTCGTTCCTGGCCTCCCTGGTCACCGACCGGTTCGAGCGCAAATGGTGCCTGGTGGCCTTCGGCGCGGTGATCGCGCTGTGCGGTCTGCTGTACGGGCTGACCTTCAACCCGGTCCTGATCGTGGTCTTCGGCTTCCTCGTGAACCTCTTCGAGCGCGGCTACACGGCCCTGGGGTACGCCTACTCCCCCGAGCTGTTCGACACCCGTGGCCGCTCGCTGGGCACGGGCGTCTCCTACGGCCTCGGCCGTCTCTCCAACGCCGCCGGACCGCTGATCATCGCGGCCCTCTACCACCGCACCGGCTACCAGAGCGTCTTCTACTTCATCGCCGGCACCTGGCTCCTGGGCGCCCTCATCCTGGCCGTCTTCGGCCCCCGGACCCGCCCGGCCCGCACGGCGGCGGCGGAACGCCCGCGCGCGGTCGTCTGACGGGGCGGATGCGCTTGGGCGGCGACGCCGGGCGTTACGCCGTCGGTCACGCGGGGGTCACGCGGGGGTCACGCGGGGGTCACGCGGGCGAAAGGATGCGTCACACTGGTCTTCCGTGACCAGCCAACCGCCTTCCGCCCGTGTCGTCCTGCTCACCGGCCCCTCGGGCTCGGGTAAGTCCTCCCTCGCGGGCCGCACCGGGCTGCCCGTGCTCAACCTCGACGACTTCTACAAGGAGGGCTGCGACCCGACGCTCCCCCAGCTCGCCGACGGCGGGGGCGCCGACTGGGACTCGCCACACTCCTGGGACGCGGACGCGGCGGTCGCGGCGATCGAGGCGCTGTGCCGTACATCACGGACGGCCGTGCCGCTGTACGACATCGCCACCAGCTCCCGGGTCGGCGAGGAGGCGCTGGACATCGGGCGGGCGCCGCTGTTCATCGCCGAGGGGATCTTCGCCGCCGACATCATCGGGCGGTGTGCCGAACTCGGGGTGCTCGCGGACGCGCTCTGTCTGCGCGGCCGTCCGTCCACCACCTTCCGGCGCCGGCTGCTGCGCGATCTGCGGGAGGGCCGTAAGCCCCCGCACTATCTGCTGCGGCGCGGCTGGCGGCTGATGCGCGCGGAGCGCGGGATCGTGGCCCGGCAGACGGCGCTGGGCGCGTACGCGTGCGGCAAGGGCACGGCGATGGGCCGGATAGCGGCCGCGACGGCGGGAGGGCGGGTGCCCGCCTCCGGCGAGAAGGCGTCCGTGTAGCGAGCGGAGGCGTACAAAACGAAAAGGCGTGAGGCCGGACAATCCCCCTCGGATGTCCGGCCTCGCGCCTGTTTCCCCCGTGCTCCCCCGATTTCTCGTTCCCCTCCCGTTTTTCTTTGCTTCCCTCCCGTTTCCCCCGATTTCCCCCGGTTTCCCCCCGCCTTCGGTCGGCCGGCCGCCGTCAGGCGACCAGTTCGCCGAAGGACTCCTCCTCGTCACGGCCGAAGCTGAGGGTGTCGTCCTCGCGCAGCCGGCGCAGCGAGCGCCAGATGCTGCTTTTGACCGTTCCGACGCTGATGTTCAGAATGTCCGCGATTTCTGGATCCGTCCGGCCCTCGTAGTAGCGCAGCACCAGCATCGTGCGCTGCATCTCGGGCAGCCGGGCCAGGGCCTGCCACAGCACGGCGCGCAGCTCGGTGCCGCGCATCGCGTCATGGTCGCCCACCGTCTCCGGCAGCTCCTCCGTCGGGTACTCGTTGAGCTTGCGCCGACGCCAGGCGCTGATGTGCAGATTGGTCATGGTGCGGCGCAGATAGCCGCCGACCGCCGCCTTGTCGCTGATCCGGTCCCACGCCCGGTAGGTCGAGAACAGCGCGCTCTGGAGCAGGTCCTCGGCCTCGAAGCGGTCACCGGTCAGGTGGTAGGCGGTTGCGTACAGGGAGGCGCGGCGCTCCTGGACATAGGCGGTGAACTCCGCCTCCGACGCGGTGCGCCGCTCCCCCTCTGCCTCCCCGTACGAGCTTCCCCCGTGTCCCCCCGGTCCCCCGTTGTCCCCCCCGAGGCCGTGACCGGCCTCCTTCTCCCCCGTGATCGCGTCAATGGCCACCATGTAAGGAGGCCGCTGACGCCCGGCGCCGCGAGCGCACCCCCGCCCGCTCACGACACCGGACTTCTCATTGCCCCGGCCGGTGTCGTGGAGGCGCGTGCGAACTGCGCTGGTGTTCGTGAAGTGCAGTGTGCTCATTTTCGCGCCCCCCGTCGGTGGAGCCTGATCGGTCTGCTGGCTGCCCCGGCCGGTGGCGTTCCGCCCGGTGCACAGAAGACTCTGCCGGGTCAGTTTCATGGGGCTGTCTGTCGACTGTCACAGGCTCGTCACAGGCGATCGAGCCGATAAACCCCTGACGGTCGAACTACAGGCCCCTTGTAGGCCAGAATGACCAACGTGCCTTTCCTGTTGCTGATCGAGGACGACGACGCCATCCGCACGGCCCTCGAACTCTCTCTGTCCCGCCAGGGCCACCGTGTGGCGACCGCGGCGACGGGCGAGGACGGCCTGAAACTGCTGCGTGAGCAGCGGCCGGATCTGATCGTGCTGGATGTGATGCTGCCCGGGATCGACGGCTTCGAGGTGTGCCGCCGGATCCGCCGTACCGACCAGTTGCCGATCATCCTGCTGACCGCGCGCAGCGATGACATCGACGTCGTCGTCGGCCTGGAGTCGGGAGCCGACGACTATGTGGTCAAACCCGTCCAGGGCCGGGTGCTGGACGCCCGGATCCGCGCGGTGCTGCGGCGGGGCGAGCGGGAGGCCAATGACTCCGCGGCCTTCGGCAGTCTGCTGATCGACCGTGCGGCCATGACGGTCACCAAGAACGGCGAGGACCTCCAGCTCACCCCCACCGAGCTGCGGCTTCTGCTGGAGCTCAGCCGTCGGCCGGGGCAGGCGCTGTCCCGGCAGCAGTTGCTGCGGCTGGTCTGGGAGCACGACTATCTCGGCGACTCGCGGCTGGTGGACGCATGCGTACAGCGGCTGCGCGCGAAGGTGGAGGACGTCCCTTCGTCGCCGACGCTGATCCGTACGGTGCGCGGGGTCGGCTACCGGTTGGACACGCCACAGTGAGTCATACGGTGTGCCGCGTGCACGGGGGCGGAGACGTACGGAGCGGAGACGTACGGAATTGAGCGCAGTGAGCGACGAGCCCGGTCGGGCCCGGGGCTGGGCCGCGGGGCTCTTGCGGTGGTTCAGCCTCCGGCTGCGGCTGATGCTGGTCTTCGGCCTGGTGGCGCTGACCGCCGCCGTGTCCGCGTCGGCCATCGCGTACTGGCTGAACCGTGACGCGGTGCTGACCCGTACCCAGGACGCGGCGCTGGACGAGTTCCGTAAATCGCTGAAGGACGACACCGACCCGCTGCCCTCCGTCCCGACCTGTTCCGAATTGCGGGACGCCGCGGGTCGTATGGCGGACAACACCCAGAAGTACGAGGTGCTGCTGATCACCCGGACCCGGGACGCCGGAAGCTGCCCGGCCGCCTCGGACAAGAAGCTGTTCACCCTCGACGCGGTGCCCGCGTCCCTGCGGCGCGCGGTGGACCAGAAGCGCCCGGTGGCCAAGGGGAACACCGCCCCGTACCACCTCTACTGGCAGCGGATCACGCTGGACGGCACCCCGTATCTGGTCGGCGGGGCCAAGGTGAACGGCGGCGGGCCGACCGGCTACCTGCTCAAGTCCCTGGACACCGAGCGCCAGGATCTGAACTCGCTGGCCTGGTCGCTGGGGATCGCCACCGGGCTCGCGCTGATCGGCGCCGCGCTGCTGGCGCAGGCGGCCGCGGCCACGGTGCTGCGGCCGGTGCAGCGGCTCGGGGAGGCGGCGTACCGGCTGGGCGAGGGGCATCTGGACACCCGGCTACAGGTCTCGGGCTCCGATGAGCTGGCCAATCTCTCCCACACCTTCAACCGGGCCGCGGAGCGGCTCCAGAAGCGGGTGGCGGAGCTGTCCGCGCGGGAGGCGTCCAGCCGTCGCTTCGTCGCGGACATGTCGCATGAGCTGCGGACCCCGCTCACCGCGATCACGGCCGTCTCGGAGGTGCTGGAGGAGGAGGCCGATTCGCTCGACCCGATGATCGCTCCGGCGGTGCAGCTCGTGGTGAGCGAGACCCGGCGGCTGAACGACCTGGTGGAGAACCTGATGGAGGTGACCCGCTTCGACGCGGGCACGGCCCGGCTGGTGCTCGACGATGTCGATGTCGCCGACCAGGTGACGGCGTGCATCGACGCCCGTGCCTGGCTGGACGCGGTGGAGCTGGACGCGGCGCGCGGGATCGTGGCCCGGCTGGATCCGCGGCGGCTGGATGTGATCCTGGCGAATCTGATCGGGAACGCGCTCAAGCACGGCGGCTCGCCGGTGCGGGTCTCGGTGCGCACCGACGGCGATGCGCTGCTGATCAAGGTCCGGGACCATGGTCCGGGCATCCCCGAGGATGTGCTGCCGCATGTCTTCGACCGCTTCTACAAGGCGAGCGCGTCCCGCCCGCGCTCGGAGGGCAGCGGGCTCGGGCTGTCGATCGCGATGGAGAACGCGCATATCCACGGCGGCGACATCAGCGCCGCGAACTTCCCGGAGGGCGGGGCCGTCTTCACCCTGCGGCTGCCGATGGACGCCTCCCGGATCGCCTCCGACGAGGCCGAGGACGAGCTCGGTGATCGCGGCGATCCCGACGATCCCGACCGCGAGGGCGCCGCCGAGGGCGGGCGCGACGCCGACGGCAGGGCCAGCGGCAAGCGCAAGGGCAGGACCTGGGGCAGCAAGGGCAAGGGCGGGAATGCGGCCAGGGGTACGGGCCGGAACCAGGAGGGCAGGCCATGAGCGCGCGGTGGAGCCGGTCGGCCGCTCTTGTGCTGGCCGGCGCGGTCGCACTGCTGGCGTCCGGCTGCGGGATACGCGGCACCTCGGTGCCGGTGGACGCCGGGGCCGCGCCCTCGCGGGCGTCCTGCCGGGCGCCGGAGTCGGAGCGGGCCGCCGAGGGGTCGAGCCGGGTCTCCGTACGGATCTATCTGCTGTGCTCCTCGCGGATCCTGTCGGTGAGCCGGACGACCCGGGTGGGCGACGAGAAGACGTCCCGGGAGCCGGTGCGGATAGCCCAGGCGCTGCTGGAGCAGTTGCGGCTGCCGCCGACGGCGGCCGAGGCGGCGGCCGGGTTCACCACGGCGGTCGAGGACTGGGTGGAGATCTCCGGTCCGGCCAAGGACGATCCGGACAGCGCGCTGCGGCTGAACCGGCCGCCGGAGGAGATCCAGTCCCTGGGGCTCGCGCAGATCGTCTGCACTCTCGCGGACACCACGGTGGCCGGGGATGACGGCAAGGTGGTGCTCGGCGGGCCGGACAGCCAGCGGGATCCGCTCAAGGCGTACCAGTGCACCGAGGAGATGCGCCGCAACCCCATGATCGCGGTCAACTCGGGGGTGCTGGTCTCCTGATTCGCCACGGCGGTCGCTCCGGGGTCCTCGTCTTCTGATTCGTCACCTGCTGGTACCGGCTCGTCTCAGGTCGGCGACTTGTCGGTAACAAGGTGCTGACCAGCGGGGCGCGGGCGGAACCGCGACCCCCGCGGGCGGCGTCCTGATGTGCGTGCAGGGTCCCTTCGGCCGCAGGGCCGCCTTTCGCTACCGCGTCGCGGGCTTCGTCCTCCTCGTCGCACATCTCGCGTTCGTCTGCTGGCTGACCCTGCGACCGATCAACGTGCCCTGGGTGTCCGCCGCGACCCTCGAACCCCTGGCCACCATCCGCGCCGATCTGGCGCTCAGCCCCTGGGCGGCCGCCCGGTCCATCGGAGGCGGGCTGTTGCTGCTCGCGCCGCTGGGGGTGCTGCTGCCGCTGGCCGGGGGCCGAGTGGCGGCCTATCCGCTGGCCTCGCTGGCCCGTACGGCCTTCAGCGGGGCGATCGCGGCCATGGGGGTGGCGCTGCTGCGCAGCGAGGTGACCGGGCAGATCATGAACGTGGACACGGTGCTGCTGAACACCGTCGGGGTCGCCCTCGCGCACATACTGGTGGTCCCCGCCGTCCGGACGTGGCTACGCCGTCGGGCCGACCGGGGCAGGGTCGCGCCCCTCCCCCGGGACGACGGCGCCCTGGCCCCGACCCCGACGATTCCCAGGGTCGGGATCGCACCGTGGAGCGACGTCTCCTCCGGCACGCGGACATAGCGTCGAGTCCATCGGGAACTTGGCTCTTCCCGAGCCCACTCGACACGGAGGAGTCTCCATCATGAGCGCACCACTGGTCCGCCCCCGCCACGAGAAGAAGATCGCCGGTGTCTGCGCGGGTCTCGCCCGGCGCTTCGGGACCACCCCGACGACGATGCGGGTGCTCTTCGTGGTCTCGTGTCTGCTGCCGGGGCCGCAGTGCCTGCTCTATCTCGCGCTGTGGTTCCTGCTTCCGGCGGAGGACACCTACCGCGAGGCGTGGTGACCCGGCTCGGCCGGTGTCGCGGCTCGGCGCCGTGACCCCGGCATAAGGCCGGTACGGCGCATACGGAACGGCCGGGCCGCACACCCCAGCGGGAGGTGCGGCCCGGCCGTGTGCCCAGGGGGATCAGCCCAGCTTGAGGAGGCTGCTGGTCGGCAGACCTTGCAGCGGGAGCTGCCCCAGCACGCCCTGGCCGGGCTTGGCCTGGGGGGCGGCGGGCTTTCCGGCGGGCTGGGCGGCGGGCTGCCCCGGGGCGGCGACACGGCCCGCGGAGCCGCCCGGGACCGGCGCACTGGGGGCCGCGGACGCGGCGCTGCCTCCGGTGATGACGGCGACGGCGCCGAGGGCAATGACACCGAGAGTCTTGAGCGTTCCCTGCTTCATCAGAAATCTGTCCTTGAGACGGGGGCTTGACCGATACGGAAACGTAGCCATGTATTTCGGCTGCCCGCAAACGCCGAAAACGGCCCTCGAAACCCCGCTCAGGTCATGATCCCAGTGCGCTCGGTCAACTTCCCTCGGACGCGGAGTCCCTGGTCACGGCCGACGCAGAGGCCACATTCCGGAACAGCCATTCGGACTTCAGCTCGGCGTATCCAGGCTTGATCACGTCACTGATCATCGCCAGACGTTCGCCAAAAGGAATGAAGGCCGATTTCATGGCATTGACCGTGAACCATTGCATGTCGTCGAGCGTGTAATGGAACGTTGATACAAGATGCTGGAATTCCGCGCTCATGCTCGTCCCGCTCATCAGACGATTATCCGTATTCACGGTCGCACGGAAATGCAGTCGGCGGAGCAGTCCGATGGGGTGCTCGGCGTAGGAACTGGCCGCGCCCGTCTGGAGGTTGGAGGTCGGGCACAGCTCCAGCGGGATGCGCTTGTCGCGGACGTAGGAGGCGAGGCGGCCGAGGGCGAGGGAGCCGTCGTCCGCGACCTTGATGTCGTCGATGATGCGGACGCCGTGGCCCAGCCGGTCGGCGCCGCACCACTGGAGCGCCTGCCAGATGGACGGCAGTCCGAACGCCTCGCCCGCGTGGATCGTGAAGTGGTTGTTCTCCCGCTTCAGATACTCGAAGGCGTCCAGGTGCCGGGTGGGCGGGAAGCCGGCCTCGGCGCCCGCGATGTCGAAGCCCACCACGCCCAAGTCGCGGTAGCGGTTGGCGAGTTCGGCGATCTCCAGGGCGCGGGCCGCGTGCCGCATCGCGGTCAGCAGGGCGCCCACCCGGATGCGGTGGCCGTTCTCCCAGGCCCGCCGCTCCCCTTCGCGGAAGCCCTCGTTGACCGCCTCGACGACCTCTTCCAGGGTCAGCCCGCCCTCCAGGTGCTGCTCGGGGGCGTAGCGGACCTCGGCGTAGACGACGCCGTCCTCGGCGAGGTCCTCGGCGCATTCGGCGGCGACCCTGACGAGCGCGTCGCGGGTCTGCATCACGCCGACGGTGTGGGAGAACGTCTCCAGATAGCGCTCCAGCGATCCGGAGTCCGCCGCCTCGCGGAACCAGACGCCCAGCTTGTCGGGCTCGTTCTCCGGCAGCGCGCCGTACCCCGTCTCCCTCGCGAGGTCGACGATCGTGCCGGGGCGCAGCCCGCCGTCGAGGTGGTCATGGAGCAGCACCTTGGGGGCGCGGCGGATCTGTTCGGGGGTGGGCTCGTGGCTGTGCTCGCTCGTCATCTGGGCACCATAGCCCCTACGCGCGTAGAACGTGAGGGATAGATACGGAACAGTGACCCGCACGGGTAGTGGAGTACACCAGTCCTTCTGCGATCGTGTCGCCATGGCTCAGCAAGCGTTGCCCGAGCGGGGCGCACGGCTGGGGCGGCCGATGGGCGCGGCCGCCGCGCAAAGGACCGTACACGGTGTGGTGCTGCTCCTCCCCGAGGGCGAACCCAACGGGACGAGACGGCCCTCCAGACTTACGGCGGCCGCCGCCCTGCCACTGGCCCGGCGGCTGGTCCGGGCGGGCCGGGAGGAGGGGCTGGCCGGTCATGTCGTCCACTACCGGCGCCGGGGCTGGAACGGGGCCGCCGCCGATCCCGCCGCCGACGCCGGGTGGGCCGTGGCGGAGGTGGTACGGCGCTACGGCGATGTGCCGGTCTGCCTCGCGGGCCACGGCATGGGCGGGCGCGCCGCCCTCCGCGCCGCCGGGCACCCGGCCGTCACCTCGGTGGTGGCGCTGGCGCCCTGGCTTCCGGCGCCGGACGAGGTGCTCGAACCCGAGCCGGTGAAGCAGTTGGTGGGACGGCAGGTGCTGATCGCCCACGGCACGAACGACGAGCGGTCCGACCCCGAGCTGTCCTACCGGCTGGCGGAGCGGGCGAAGAAGGCCAACCGCGATGTGTGCCGCTTCGAGGTGCACACCGACGGGCACGGGCTGCATCAGCACCGCTCCGAGGTGCAGGCGCTGGCCGTGGACTTCCTCCTCGGCTCCCTCTTCCACTCCGGCTTCTCCCGCCCGGTCGCCGACGCGCTGGCGGCTCCGCCGCCGCTGGGACTGCGGATGCCGCTGGCGGCGGGCTTCGGGGCGAATCTGCGCCGCTGAGCGCTTGGGTTGTGCGCGGGCGCCCGGCCCCCGGCCGTGCGGCTCCCGCGCCGCACGGACGGGGGC
>NZ_JAHLEM010000385.1 GCF_018883605.1 Streptomyces niphimycinicus
CTCCAGGACCTACTACGACAAGAAGATCGCCCAGGGCAAGCACCACACCCAAGCCCTCCTCTGCCTCGCCAGACGCCGAGCCGACGTCCTCTTCGCGATGCTTCGCGACGGCACCTTCTACGACCCGCAACCTGCCCCCACAGCTTGACGAAACCCATAGGGGCACCCCCCCCCGCACAGGGACAGAGAGGCGCCGAGGACAGCCCCGCCGGGCGACGGCGAAACGCGCCCGCGCGGGGGCAACCGTCACACAGACGCACCTACGCGTCTTTCTCCGCCGGATAGGCGAACCGGTGCAGCAGATCCATCAACTGCTCGGGCTCACCGGCCCCCAGCTCGGCGACCAGCCGCTCGGCCAGCGGCTCCGCCGCCACATGGGCCGCGTTGAAAAGCTCGACACCCTCAGGCGTGATCTCCACCGCCCGCACCCGCCGATCTCCCGGAACGGCCTTCCGTACGACCAGCCCCTTACGCTCCAGATCGTCCACGACCCGCATGATCCCGGCCTTGTCCGACCCTGTCGCCGCCGCCAGATCCCGCTGCACCGTGGGCCCGCGGTCGACCAGCACGATCAGCACGGCGAAGTGCCGCAACTCAATGCCGAGCGGCCGAAGCGCCTCCCCCATCACCCCAGCCGCCCGCCAGTGCGCCCGGCGCAGCAGCAACCCGAGAGCGAACGGCGAGGCATCCCCGGGGCGACCGGTCGCACGCGAGCCGGTGGGCTGGGGCGAAACATCGGCGGCCATGAGGCCACATTACAGCCATTCATCCGTTCGATACGGTTTCACTTGAAACCAAATCCGACGCCCAGGCTCCGCACCCGCTACGGCTTCTCGCCCAGCGCCACGCGGAGCCAGTCGAGAGACCCCTGGCTCAGGAGTTCGTCGGCGAGACGCTTGCCGGTCTCCGTCAGCAACCGGCCGCGGCTGTTGTCGACCCATCGCTGAGCGTTTTCGTACCCCTGGGACAGATATTCGAGTCCCTGCAACAGGCATTCAAGCTTGTCCGCGTCCCGAGCACATACCGCCTCGGGTGACTCCTTCGCTTCGTACTCACCGACCCACGCCCGTACAGCGGAGGCGAGCGCCTCGGGCATATCGGCGGTCTGGTCCGCGGTCACCGCCTGCGGGTCGGGGCCGGGCGCGTACTTCTTGCCCAGGTGGTTCATGTCGCCGGTACGCGTCTCCTGCGAGTCGTGCCAGACGGCCATCAGAGCGGCTCGCGCGGGATCGGCGCCTTCGAGCTGGGCGATGACCAAGGCGATCAGCGACGTGCGCCAGGCATGCTCGGCGACGGATTCCGGGTCCCGGACACCGGCCATCCACCAGCCCGTCCTGCGGTTCTGCTTCAGCGCACCGGCTTCGAACAGAAAACGTGCCACCGCATGCAGATCGTCAGCCACCGTCAACTCCTCTCAGCCCCCTCGTCCGGCCCTCGGCTCGGCGCGAGGACTGTCGTCTGTCTCGGTAGGTGCTGCTCAGCGCTGCGGGCGGGCGATCAGCCGGACGTCTGGGCCGGACCGCGCCACGTCCACCAGCTCACACCGGAGGATGTCGTCGATCGTCTCGATGGTGCCGCCTTCGAGTCCGCTCTTCCCTCGGCCGAGGAGCGCGGGCGCGATGTAGGCAACGATGCGGTCGACCAGGCCGGCGGAGATGAACGACGCGGCGAGCGTAGGGCCGCCCTCGAGGAACATCCCGCGCACGCCACGCTGGTGCAGTTCACGGAGGAGTGCCTGCACGTCCAGGCCGACCTTCGCGCGGGGCAGCCGTACGACAGTGGCCACGTCGTCCAGGTGGGATGCGTCGGCGTCATCGGCGACGGCGATCATGGTGGGCGCGGCAGCGTCGAGGACCCGGGCATCGGCCGGGGTGCGGGCGTTGGTGTCGACGATCACGCGCCACGGCTGCTCATCAACCGGCACGGCCACCTTCAGCTTGGGGTCGTCCTTCACCGAGCGCACGGCAAGGTGGGGGTTGTCGGCCTGCTGGGTGCCGGAACCGACGACGGTCGCCTGGCAAGCCGCGCGCAGCGCGTGGACTTCGGCACGGGACTCTGCGCTGGTGATCCACTGGCTCGTGCTGTCCGCCGCGGCGATCCGGCCGTCCAGCGTGGCCGCGTACTTGTAGACGACGAACGGCCGCCCATCGACTGTGTGCCACTCGTCCGTGCCTACCAGCTCGCTGACGTGCATGGGCTCCTCCAGACAGATCTTGGTTCCGCGCAGCCTAGTCACGCGGCGGCGACTGCCTCCGCCAGGTCCTGCACCATCGCTGTGCGCCGCCACGGAGCCAAGCCGGTGACAACCCGCCGGAGTTCTGCCGTGGTGCGACGAGACTCGGTCTCACGGCTGATCTCCAGTGCTTCCATGGCGGTGGCACAGGCTGCGTCGGGGGCACGGTCGGCGGCGTGCGCGCTGGCGAGCCGGGCCAGATGGAGGCCCCGCTCGCGCTGGTATATGGCCGGCCAGCGGTCGAGGGCTTGCCGGTAGGTGGTCACCGCGTCCGTCGACTTGCCCAGCCGGAGGTAGCACGTTGCCCGCTGAGCGTGGACATACGCGCGGTTGCAGTAGCCGCCGAGCTGGTCGTTTACCGCCTCGTCGCCCTCGACGAGGACTTGGGCAGCGTCGAGCGCGCGGAGGGCCGGCAGTTCGCCTCCGATAAGGGCATGTCCATGTGCTGCCTGGAGGTGGGCGGAGGCGAAGATACGTGCGGGCACGTCGCCGCGAACGCGCAGGGCCGCCGACGCCAGGCCGACTGCCCGCTGTTGCTGCCTGAGCCCAACGGACTGCTGTGCCTTGCGCATCAGAATGAAGGCTTGCCGCACGGGATCGTCGGCTTCCTGTGCCCATTCCATCGCCCGGTCGGACCACCACAGGGCCTGCTCAGGGCGGCCGAGGTCCTCGTACAGCCAGCCAGCGAACTCGGCCCATTCCGCACCGGTTTGGAGGATCGCCCGGTGGAGGGGGCCGTGTGCTCCGGGAAGCAACTGCTGCTCGATGACCGTGAGGTGGTCGTGGACGGCGCTGATCGCGGCGTGCGGTCCGTAAAGCCCGTCCGATTGGACCAGGGTGGCGCGCAGCCGCTGGAGGTGGCCGACGACTGCTGGATTGACCGGGCGGCGGTCCGCGGCACCCGCCGGGGCGGGAAGGATGCCGAGGCCGACCGCCGCCGCGGTGGTGCCGAGGAAGTCACGACGATTCACGTCAGCGTTACGTGGCGCGTCCCCGGCCAGCCCTACGTCGGAGGGGTCCATGCCGAGCCGGTCGGCGACGAGCGCGAGCACATCGACGTCGCGCGCCGACTGGCGACCGCGTTCCAGACGGCTGATGGTGCTTTGGCTGTACCCGCATATATCGGCCAGTTGCTGCTGGGTCCACCCGCGTGCGCGACGGGCAGCCGAGATGGCTTCGGCTGCGTTGGAGTGCTGCCCTAACTGCCCCATACACGGTCCCGGTCTGCGGTGGCGTGGCTCGATAAGGAGGTACCCACAGTAGCGGTCCGGTCGCATACGCATGCAGGTCCTGCATAGGCGCAGCGTGTGATGCATGCGGTGGGGACGGCGGTGTGGCGTGCGCGTTTGTCTGGATGCATGAGGCGAGACGCACTGCCGGAGGCATCCTTATGAAAGCCACAGCCCCTCTGTGGACACCGCCGCCCTCCATGGACATCGAGGCGTTACCCGCAGGCACATGGTGGGACGCCGTGCGGGCCGCGCCCGCTGTAGGCGAACGCGCCCTGGACATACTCGGCAACGAGACCGGCGCCGTCATCCAGGACAAGTACGGCACCCTCTACTGGCTCGTCCGGGTCGGCTCGGCTACGAGCCGGCACCTGCGGCAAGTCCGAGTCCTCACCAAGCCGGCGGATGAGAGCACCTACCTCGGCGTCCCTCCCGTCATCTGGACCAAGGGCTCCCGCACCCACTGGCGCGTCCCGCTCACCGCCGACCACTACCTGACCGACGCGGGGAGGTTGTGGGGAGCGCTGGCCGAGGCCGACCGCGCCGAGTACGGACACGTACCGGACGGCCGACAGCTCTGCGACCACTGCCAACTGCCCACCAGCGAACCGATCCCGGTCGACGTGGAGAACGGCGGCAGCGACAGCGCCGTCGGCAAGGCCACGTACGCCTGCCCCACCCACGCGCCGCTCTACCCGAAGCGCCCGCGCCCAAGGAGCCTCACCAGCGCGGTGGCGGCCGAGCACGAGGGGCGGTCATGACAGCGGTCAGGCCCCCGGCGCTCCCGGGTATCGAGCTGCCGAACCCGGACACCCTGACCGGGCCCCAACTCCAGGGCTGGCACTGCGCCCTGTGCGGTGCGCGGCTGTTCGCCGACCAGCGGCTCGGCACGGTCGAGTGGACCTGCGGCAGCACCACCGAGGTGGTCGAGCTGTGGGTGTGCCGACCGCTGTGCACGGAGGCCGCCGGTGCGTAGGGCCGCGCTGTTCGCCGTCCGTACCGCCCGCCTGGGCCTGCTGCTCAGCGCTGTACCGGCCCTACCGGCGCTCGCGGTCCGCCTCTGCGTCGCGGGCGATCCGGCCCCATAGACCGGGTGGGCCACTGGGCTCCGGACCCCCGCCGGTGCACGCGACCAGCGGCCCACCTACACGACCCCCTGCCGGTCGGCCCAGCCGAGGCGCGGCCGCCGACACGGCAGGGGACGAAGGGGCTCCGGCCCGGACTGGGACCCCGGGCCGGAGTCCCGCCCGGGCTCGTGCCGGGCCGGACGCCGCATCCCATACCTCGACACTGATGGGGATCAGCGAATTTCCCCAGTGTTACTCGGGTTCCCCAGTCGATTCAGCAGTCAACCGTGGTGCCACGGACGCGAGAGCCATGTCTGGCGAGGGCGAGGACTGCGGCGGTGCAGGAGAAGCCGATCAGTGCGCCGAGGGTGTTGCTGGTGAGGTCGTTGATGTCGGCGCTGCGTCCTGATCGGGTCAGGTACTGGGTGACCTCAATTGTGAGGGAGCCGAGGAATCCAAAGAGGGCGGCCTGGTACCAGCGCACCGGGAGCAGGGCCAGCAGGAGACCGCCGGGGGCGAACATGAGCACGTTCAGCACGGCATCCTTGATGTCCGCCGCATTGGTCAGGTCCAGTGGCTTCAGGTTGAGGGCCCGACCGCCGCCCGAGGGGGTCCCGAAGGTGAGGTGGACGACGCAAGCTGCCCAGAACCACAGCAGCCCGAGGGCGACCCGCTGCGACATCTGCCGAGGACTTCTGCGCCGGGTGGTGACCGCATAGAGGGCAACACCACCCAGAACGCCCATGAGGAAAGCGACCGGGAAGAACATGACGAGAAGGTATCATTCGATCACACAAGACCTTTTTACTCGACGAAGCGGCGATCGGGGCCTCCATTGATGTGACTCTGGACGAACTGCCGTGTGGGGAATCAGAGTGAGCATGTCTGTCCCCGGCCCAAGCGGAGGGTGGGGAGATTCAAAGATCCTCATCAGGCGTGCTCATGCGACCGTCAGCACGATCTTGCCCTGGAGGTGTCCCTGGGCAGCTCGCTCATGCGCCGCACGGGCGTCCGCGAGCGGGAAGGTGCTGTCGATCGCCACGCGGATCGTGCCGTCCGCGAGCAGGCGCCCGATCTCGGCGAGCTGCGCGCCGTTCGAGCGGACCTGGGCGGCCGTGACCGTGACGCCCAGCCTCGCGTTCTCCTCGTCGTCGAACTCGCCGAAGTACACCGGGTAGAGGGATCCGCCGCGCTTGAGGGTGCGCAGGAAGCGCCTGCTGTCGGGGCCACCGACGGTGTCCAGGACGAGGTCGATGTCACGGACGACGTCCTCGGGCCGCTCCTTGGTGTAGTCGATGAACTCGTCGGCGCCCAGCTCGCGCAGGAACGTCTCGTGGGCGCCGGAGGCCACGGCGATGACGCGGGCCCCCTTCCACTTGGCCAGTTGGAGAGCGAGGTGCCCCACGCCACCGGCGGCGCCGTTGACCAGCACCGTCTTCTCGCCGTCGAGTGCCATCGGGCGGTGCTGGGCCGCCTGGAACGGTGAGGGGTGGTCGTGCCCGAGCTCGATCAGGAACTGCCACGCCGTCAACCCCGACATGGCCAGGGCGGCGGCGTGCGCGTGGTCGACGCCGGCCGGCTTGCGGGCGAAGTCGGACGCCGGAGCGGTGACGTACTCGGCGTACGCGCCGGCCTGGAGCGCGGTGGGGAAGCGCAGCAGGCCGAACACCTCGTCTCCGGCCGCGAAGCCCTCGCCGTCGGCGATGTCCGCGGCGACGGCTTCCACTGCACCCGAGACGTCCGTCCCCGGGATCAGGGGGAGATCCATCGGGGGCTTCAGCTCGGCCGGCACGTTGGGCATTCCCTCGCGGGCGTACCAGTCAGGAGGGTTGACGCCGACCGCGTGCACGCGGACGAGCACCTCGCCCGGCCCCGGTTCGGGAACGGGCGCCTCCTCGTGACGCAGCACCTGGGGGCCGCCGAACTCGTGCAGCCGGATCGCCTTCATGGTCTGTGTGGGCACAGCTCTCTCCCGCGTCTCCCCGAGGGGTAAACTAAGTGAACCACAGATCCGTTTATCCGGATCAGTGATCCGACTATACGGGTCACTGATCCGGATATTCAAGGGAGGGCAGATGAGGGCGGATGCCCAGGCCAACCACGACCGTCTGCTGGCCGTCGCCGGCGCCGTCATCACCGAGCAGGGCGTCGATGCGTCGATGCGCGATATCGCCCGCCGGGCCGGGGTCGGGCTGGCGACGCTGCTGCGTCACTTCCCGACCCGGGAGGCGCTGCTCGAGGCCCTGCTCCGCACGAGCTTCGACGAGCTGACGGCACGGGCGGCGGAGGTCGAGACGACCAGCTCGCCCCAGGCCGCGGTGATGTTGTGGCTGCGCGACTTCATCGCGTGCACGAAGAACTACCGCGGGGTGGTGACGGCGATGGTGAAGGCGATCGAGGACCCCGAGTCCGCGCTCCACACCTCCTGCGTCACGATGCGCGGGGCCGGGACTCGGCTCCTCACCCGCGCCCAGGCCGAGGGCGTGGCGCGGACCGACATCGACGGGGCCGACCTCTTCGCCCTGGCCTCGTCGCTCGCCTGGCTCGGCGACCAGCCCGGGCTCGAGGCGCGCGCCGAGCACCTCTTCGGGGTGGTGGTCGGCGCGATCCTCACGGATCGAGCGGCGTGACGCCGAGGGCGGCGCGCACGCCTGCCCCCCACGCCCGAGCCCGCGCCCGGACCCGCGCCCATGGAACCCGAGCCCGCGCCCGCATCCGCGCCCGGACCCGCGCCTGAGGAGCCCGAGCCCACGCCCGGCCTCGCCGACCACACACCTCTCAGGTCTCAGGCGGCGAACGCGTCCACCCCGGTCAGCTCGGCGGACAGCGCCCACAGGCGAGCGGCCTGCTCCGGGTCCGTGGCCCACTCCTTGACGCCGACCCGGGCCCCGTCCGCCGGGGCGGGCTCGGCGATGTCGCAGTCGTCCAGGTAGACCCCGCCCATGCCGTTGAGCTGGGGCGAGGTCGCCGCCCACACCTGCGTGGCCGCACCCTGCTCCGGCGTCTTGAACACCTCGGGGTGGAGCAGGTTGCCGTCCTCGTCGATCCAGCCCCGCTCCACCATCTCGTACTTCGCCAGATGCCGCTGAAGCGGAGTGAGGATGCCACCGGGGTGCAGCGCGAAGGCCCGCACACCCCGCTCCCGGCCGAGGCGGTCGAGGTGCACGGCGAACAGCACGTTCGCCGTCTTGGCCTGGCCGTACGCCTCCCACTTGTCGTAGCCCTCGCGCCAGTGGACGTCGTCCCAGCGGATGGGGGAGGCATGGTGGCCGGCGGAGGAGACCGAGACGACGCGGGCGCCGCCCGGCTCGATCGCCGGCCACAGGCGGTTGACGAGGGCGAAGTGGCCGAGGTGATTGGTGGCGAACTGCGCCTCCCAGCCCGGCCCGACCCGGGTCTCGGGGCAGGCCATGATCCCCGCGCTGTCGATGACGATGTCCAGGGTCCGGCCCGAGGCGAGGAACCGCTCGGCGAAGGCGCGCACGCTGTCCAGGTCGCCGAGGTCCAGTTCATCCACCTCGACCCCGCCGATCCCGGCCAGGCCCTCCCGCGCCGCGCCGACCCGGCGGGCCGGGACCACGACACGGGCACCGGCCTTCGTCAGTGCGCGCGTGGTCTCGACGCCGATACCCGAGTAGCCGCCCGTGACCAGGGCGAGCCGACCGGTGAGGTCGATTCCCGCGAGGACGTCGTCGGCGGTGCTCCGGGCGCCGAAACCCGAACCGATCTTGTGCTGGGGTGTGGTGCTGTCGCTCATGGCGGCACGCTATGAATTCGAGTGCGCTCGAAGTCAAGCACGGCCCGCGGCGGCGGCCCGGACACCCCGCGTACGAGGAAGCGGCCCCGACCGGACGGACGAATCGCGCCCCGGGCGACGGTGCCGTGCGGCGGTCAGGCAGGCCGAGGCGCGATGGTCACCGCGCGGTAGTCGTAGCCGTCCTGTTTGAAGCCGGGGGCTTCCCACTCGAGGTCCACCTGCTGTCCGGGCGACAGGGTGCGGAAGCCGGTCACCTGGATGTGGGAGTAGTGGCCGAAGCAACCGCCCGGCGTCTCGGCCGAGTCGAGCACGCCCCAGCCTTCCTCATCGCTCCACTCGCGGACAGTCGCAGTCACCATGGGGGAACCCTACGGGTTCCGCTCGGGTCCGTGGGGCTCGGCGCGGTCGGGGCCCTCGCGGCCGGACATACCTGTCCCAGGGTCAATCCTGCGCGTCGCGGACCAGGAGGGCGATCTGTACCCGGTTCTCGACCGCCAGCTTGGCGAACAGACTGCTGGTGTGGGCTTTGACGGTCGCGACGCTGATACGCAGCCGCTGGGCGATCTCCGGGTTGCCCAGTCCGTCCGCGATGGCCTGAGCCGTTTGGCGTTCTCGTTCGGTCAGGGCGGACAGTTGCTTCCGTGCGGCTTCGCGGGAGGAGTCGCGGGCGTGGGTGGACTGCGGGCCGGTGGCCGCGGCGATCACGCGCGCCGTGGCCGCCGGAGACAGCACGGGGTTGCCGTCCGCGACGGTCCGTACCGCGTCGAGGATCTGCGGCGGTTGGGTGTCCTTGAGGACGAACCCGAGTGCTCCGGCGCGCAGTGCGCCGAGCACGAGATCGTCGGAGTCGAAGGTGGTCAGCATGAGCACCCGCGGCGGCACCGGTCGGGTGAGGAGTTCCCGGGTCGTGCTGAGACCGTCGCGGCCGGGCATCCGTACGTCCATCAGCACGACGTCCGGCCGCAGCTCGTCCACGACGGCGATCGCCGCGTCCCCGTCGGCCGCCTCCCCGACGACGGTCAGATCCGGTTCGCCGTCGATGACGAGGCGCAGCGCCATGCGCACCAGTTGTTCGTCGTCGACGACGACGATACGCACCGGTTCCCGCTCGCTGTCCACTCAGGTTCTCTTTTCGTGGGTGGGGTTCGGCCAGGGTAGTTGTGCGGTGAGGAGGTATCCGTTGTCGGCCGTGCGGTGGTGGCTGAGCTTTCCGCCGGCGAGGTCGATGCGTTCGGTGAGACCGAGCAGCCCGAATCCCGATGCCGGTGGCTGTGCGGTCGCCCTGGTGGCCGGGGAGTTGTGCACGCTGACGTCGAGCGTGTCGCCCGCCGTTCCCTCGACGGCGATGCGTACGGATGCGCCGGGGGCGTGTTTGGCGGCGTTGGTCAAGCCTTCTTGGACGATCCGGTAGCAGGTTCGTCCGACGACGTCGGACGGAACTCCCGTCACGGTGGTGGTGAGCGTGACGTCCAGTCCCGATGTGCGGGCGTCGGCCACCAGGTCGGGGATTCGGTCGAGGGAGGGCTGGGGCGGTTCCGGGCGGCCCGGGTCGGCCCGGAGCACACCGAGGACATCCCGTAGCTCTTCCAGGGCTTGGTGGGAGCCCTCGGCGATGCCGCGGACCAGCACGCGGTTCTCCTCGGCGGTGAGGTCGCCGCGGTGGCCCAGCACTCCGGCCTGCATGGCGACCAGGGAGATCCGGTGCGCGAGCACATCGTGCATCTCGCGGGCGATCCGGTTGCGTTCCAGGGCGCGTGCCTGCGCCGCCCGTGCGCTCTGCTCCCGTTCCGCGCTCTCCGCCCGCTCCCGCAACGACCGCAGTTCGACACGGCGCGCGCCGATGGCCATGCCCACGGCCACCGCGATGCCCGCGATCAGCGCCGGGAAGGCGAGTTCGAGCCACCATGAGTCGGCCGAGCGCTGGACCGGGTAGAGCCCGCCGGAGAGCTGTGACGCGGTCACGAAGGCCAGCCCGACGACCCCGCTCTCCACCGGACGGCGAAGCGTGGAGATCGAGACCAGCGCCAGAAACGCGGCGCCGGAGGCGAGTGCCGACGCGGTCGAGGCGATCGCGACCGCCAGGGCGACGGCGAGCGGGAACCGCCGCCGCCACACCAGCGCCGTCAGGCAGCCGAGAGCCACCAGCGGATCGCCGATGAGGAACCACGAGCTCGTTTCGCCTGTCTGCGCCCGCAGCAGCACCCCCATGGAGAGCCAGATCGGTATGCCCGCCGCCGCTGCCGCCGCCAGCCGCCAGGTCTGCTGCCACCACCCGAGCCGTGGCGCGACGTCCGTGTTCACCTGGTCATTATCGCGAGACCGTACGGCCGGTGAATCAGCCCAGGGGTGGGGGCGGCCTCGACCAGAGTCGAATCAGCTCCTCGTCCGTGGTCGCAGACGGTTCGAGCCGCCGGGCCGATGTGCGGGCCGCGCCGCCCGAACAGACTCGTTCACGTGCCGGGACAGCCGGACACGAGACGGGACGGAGAGACGCGATGCGCAGGGGTGGCTATGCGGCCGTTGAGGCGGTCGGGTTGGTGATCACAGCCCTGGCCGCCCAAACGGTGATCCGCGATGTGCTCGACCAGGACTCCGAGGTGCTGTGGGGCATCGTCGACTGGGCCCCTGGCGGCCGTACCGGCCAGTTGATCCTCGTCGGATGCATCGCGCTCGTGGCGATGGTGCTCGGTGGCTGGGCACATGACCGGCAGGGGCCGGATAGCGGGCTGGGCTGAGCCGGGCGTGGCCGGGCCGGGCCGGGCCGGGCCGGGCCGGGCCGGGCCGGAAAAGCGCGCCCTGTGCGTCCCGCGCACCCCATGCATCCCATGCACCCCGCGCACCCCATGCACCCCTCAGGAGGACCTTCACATGCGCAGACCCCTGTCCCTCACCCTCGCCGCCACCGCGGTGGCGGCAACCTCCCTGGCGGCCACCTCCCTGGTGGCCACCGCGATCCCGGGAGTGCCGGTGGCGGCGGCGACGCCGGACACCGTGCGGTGGGGCCCTTGCTCGGAGAAGGCCGCCTCATCCCGCCTGGAGAAGGCCGCCTCACCCCGTCTCGAATGCGCGACGCTCGAAGTCCCCCTGGACTACCGGGATCCGGACGGCCGGCAGATCGAGATCGCGATCTCCCGGCTGGCGAGCGGGAAACCGTCGCAGCGCCGCGGCGTACTGCTGACCAGTCCAGGCGGCCCCGGCATCACGGGGCTGGGCTACCCGGCCGTTCTTGCCGCCTCAGGGCTGCCGCGGAAGGTGCTGGACTCCTACGACGTGATCGGCTTCGACCCGCGCGGCGTCGGCCGCAGCACGCCGGTGACCTGCGATCTGACACCGGAGCAGCAGCGACGCGGCAACCTCCCGCCGTACGCGCACACCGCGGCCGATGTCGCGCGGGAGGCGGGGAACGCGCGGACCATCGCCGAGCAGTGCGCCACCTCCCGGACGGCGCGGATGCTGCCGCACACCACCACCGCGAACACCGCGCGCGACATGGACCGGATCCGGGCGGCGCTGGGCGAGCCGAAGCTCTCGTACCTCGGTGCCTCCTACGGCACCTACCTCGGTGCGGTGTACACGACGATGTTCCCGGGGCGCGGCGACCGGATCGTGCTCGACAGCAACCTGGGCCCCGGCGGTTACGACGTCACGGCCACGCGGTTGTTCGCCCGTGGGCTGGAGGACCGGTTCCCGGACTTCGCGGCGTTCGTGGCCGCGCACCCCGAGTACGGTCTGGGCACCACACCGGGGCAGGTGACCGCGAAATTCTTCGACCTCGCGAAGCGGTTGGAGGCGAAACCGGTCCAGGGCTACGACGGGAACTTGTTCCGCGGGATCACCTTCGACGCCCTCTACAGCGATGCGAACATGCCCCAACTGGCCAAGACCTGGCAGGCGCTCGACACGGACCGGCCGACGCCGCCCAACCCGCCGTTGGTGAACATGGAGAACTTCATGTCCGCCCGTTTCTCGGTGATATGCGGCGATAATCGCTGGCCGGAAACGGTCCGGGAGTACCAGCGGAATGTCGCGGTCGACCGGCTGAGGCACCCGATGCTGGGCGGGTCCTCGGCCGGTATCGGACCGTGCGCGTTCTGGCCGGACAAGCGGGTCGAGCCGCCGGTGCGCATCGGCGACCGGGGCCCGTCGAACGTGCTCATGGTGCAGAACGACCGCGACCCCGGTACCCCGCTGGCCGGCGCCCGGAAGCTGCGGCGCGCGTTCGGGAAGCGGGCCACGATGGTGACGGCCGACCAGGGCGGGCACGGCGTCTATCCGTTCGGCCCCAACACCTGCGCGAACGACGCGGTGACGACCTTCCTGACCACCGGGCAGCGCCCGGCGCGGGACCTCGCCTGCGCGGCGGAGCCGAGCGAGTAACGGAAGGTGGCGCCATTCCGTGTACATCGACTCTGCGTGCAGGGACTGGACGATGAGGTCTTCCGCCTGATCGGTCGCCCCGCAGGCATGGGTCCACGCGCGGATGTCCCTCGCCGACGGGCCGGTCTGGGCGTTCTCGATGCGGCAGGTCTTGGAGTGGTGCCAGCCGCACCGGTCGGCCGGCTCGACGACCGTCAATCCGGCGCTCTTACGGAGGTCGCGAAGCCGCCGCGCGACGACTTCACGCGCGGCTTGGGCCGAAGAGGACGGGGAGATGGGCATGAGCCGGCCTGTCCGGTGCGCGCTGTCAGCGGATGTCGTACTGGCCGTGCGGGGTGGCGCGGGTCCACACCGCTTCGAATGCCTCGGCGCACAGCTTGGCTGCGGCCGGGTCGTCGGTGACCTCCTCGCCGGTCCACGATCCGTCACCGGCGAAGTGGTTTCCAATCCCCCGCGCGAGTGGGTCATCGCCCGCCGCCGGGTGCGTCGCCGAACTGATGCGCGAGGCATGAGCTCCTAGTCCGGCAGTCGCCAGCTCATGCCATCCGGCTCGTCCAGCCACAGCGTATGAACCCCATCGGGGGCGACCGTCAGGCCGTACCGCTCATGACCCGGCCGCTCGGCATCCCGCCACTGGGTGAGCAGCGGCTCCCGCTCGGCCCACAGATCACGCGGTCCCCCGTGGTCGAGTCGAGCGGTCATGACCCCGGCGCCGGTCATGGTGATGCGCGCCCACGACGAGCTTTCCGGGTCGAAGAAGCACTGGGTCTGCTGGCCCTCGCTGTCCATCAGAGCGAAGTCGGCCACCGTGGGGTGCAGCAGCGAGGTGAGGAACTGCGCTCCGGGGGCGTCCAAGACCGCAGGGAGGGTGATCTCCCGGGTCTCGCCGGACCACGTCAGCAGCGGGTGCACGAGCCGCGCCGCGGTGATGCCCAGGGCGTCGGGGGTCGGCCGGGCGGTCATGAAGGCGGCCAGGCCGTGGAGGAACTTGCCGCCGGCGGAGTGGTCGGCCCCGAGCACCAAGCGCACGATGCCGCAGCCGATGTTGGCCACGATGACGCTGCCGGGCCGGAGTTGCTCCCGCCAGGGGGTCGGGATCCGGCCCACCCCGCACGTCGCCAGCAGCCGATCGTACGGCGCGCGCTCCGGGTAGCCGGCCATCCCGTCCCCGGCGACGAGGGCGGGTTCGTACCCGGCCGAGCGAAGGCGGGCCGCCGCCGCGGCCACCAGCTCGGGGTCGACGTCGACCGTCACGACGTGGTCGGGTCCGAGACGGTGTGAGAGCAACGCGGCGTTGTAGCCGGTGCCCGCGCCGATCTCCAGTACGGTGTCGCCGTCCCGCACGTCGAGGGCCTCGATCATCTGGGCCATGAGGGAGGGCTGTGTGGACGAGCTGGTGGCGGTGCCGTCCTGGTCGAACTGGGTCAGCAGGGAGACGTCCTGGTAGGCCGCGGCCAGCCATGCGGGGTCGCCCTGGCTGTACCGGTGCAGGCTGCCCTGCGAGCGGACGGTGAAGTCGGGGACGAACAGTTCGCGGGGGACGCTCAGGAAGGCGGCGCGCCATGGCTTGGACCGGATGCAGCCGGCCCTCACCATCTGGTCGGCCATGTGCTGGCGCAGCTCGTCCGCCGATGGTGCCTCAGTGATCATGTGTGGGCCCTCTCCAGTAGGTCAGCGAGTGCTCGGGTGATGGGCGTGCGCAGGTCGGGGATGAATCCCCACTGCCCGTTCGGGTTGACGTCGATCAGGTACCAGCGCCCCTGTGGGCTAACGAGGAAGTCCAGCGCGGCGTACTGGTGCGCGGTGCGCCTCACCGAGTCGTCGATCTCGGCGGGCCGGACCTGCGTCGTCCACAAGGCTTGTGGCCGGTCCTCGTGGTCACTGGGGTGGGTGGTGCCGAGTGCCTTGTACGCGGCGACTTGGCCGGGCAGTGCGGAGACGAAAACGCGGGCCTCGACCGGGTCGTTGGTGATCAGCGTCCGGGGGACGGACAGCCCGCTCCGGAGCGCGGTGGCCAGCGTCGCGGGCGGGAGGGCGGCGAGGGCGTTTCGCTGGGGGGGGTTCACCCATGGGCAGGGCAGCGCGGCCACCAGGCCGCCGAATCCGGCCCGTGCCTCAGCGTCGGCCCACCGCGCATCCTGCTCGGACATGTCCGGGTGCAGGCGGTGTGCAGATGGCCGCCGGTAGTACACCGACCGGACGTCGGTGAGAGAGAGGTCCCGGTGCTGACCACGTAAGGCGCCCTCCCACCACATGTGGTCGGGGCCGATCCGGGCCGCCATGCTCAGGCTCTCCGGGAAGTCTCCGGGATCGAGGCGATGGACGGGTACGGATCGGTCGTTGAGCTCCGCTATGACCAGGTCAGCGGTCGCGTCAGTGGGCCGGGTCAGCACCAGGACCGTCATGGATCAATACCTCCGGTCACTCAGCGATCAGTCGGTGTCGTTCGCCTTGTCGGTTGCCAACTGGCTGTCCTCCCTGGTCTGGCTCGTGGTCTCGAACGCCGACTTCATCGACGGCTCGTTGATGAACGGGTCCCCGTCCGTGGTCACGCTGATCTGCCGCTCCGGGCAGAGGTTGAGGGCGGGCATCACGACCGGCTCGCCCGCCACGGGGACGGCCTTGGACAGGCCGAACGGCCTGACGGCCGGGCGGGTCTGCGTGCGTTCCATGGTCAGGGCCACGGGTGTTCTCCATTCGTGTGTGGATCTTCTGTGTGGGGACTTCGGCCCCGCGGTCCCATTCCGGGGCCGAAGTCCCTGCCCTGCGGCCGGCGGCCGTGCCTGGCTGCACCGGCCGCAGGGTGTCTGGAGGGTTGGCCGCTGGTCGCGCGCTCCGACGGGGGTCCGGAGCCCAGTGGCCCACCCGGTCTATGGGGCCGCGGCGCGTCTGCGTCGCGGCGGCGGCATCTCTCGGCGCACGTGATGGCACCGGTCCTGGATCACGCCCGTCGCCGTGAGATATCGGACCGTCCGGCAGGTGCCGCACTGCGGCAGCCAAGGGGTATC
>NZ_JAHLEM010000386.1 GCF_018883605.1 Streptomyces niphimycinicus
CGGCGCGTCTGCGTCGCGGCGGCGGCATCTCTCGGCGCACGTGATGGCACCGGTCCTGGATCACGCCCGTCGCCGTGAGATATCGGACCGTCCGGCAGGTGCCGCACTGCGGCAGCCAAGGGGTATCCGCACGGCCGGAGTACGGCTCCAGGGGGATGTATCCGGCGGCACGTAGCCGTCGCTCGGCGCGCTGTGCGTCCAGAGGCCGGGAGGTCACAGCGCGCCTCCGGGGAGGTTGGCCCGTACCTCGCGGTACAGGGCACCCCCGGCGGAACACCTCTCGCCGGTCCGGCAGTCGGGGCAGTCGACGGCGTGACTGAGGAAGTGGCTCCAGGCTGTCGGCTCGGGCTCCGGCGGCGCGGGCTCGGCGCCGCAGGTGGGGGCGCAGGCCCACACCTCGTAGACCACGTGAGCGGGGCCACGCTTGACGGTGACGGTGCCCAGTGGCTGGCTGGGCGCGTCGATCAGGCGCAGGCCGCAAAGGACGCAGTCCCAGCCGCCGGTCTGGGCGTGGGTGAGCGTGTCGGGGTCCACCAGGGCCAAGACCGTCGCTTGCTCGGGGGTCGTCATCGGGTCCTGCCTCGATCGAGAGCGCGGCGCATGGCCGCGGCCTCGGCGACCGGGTCACGCTGGTAGGTGCGGGCGTGGGGAGGGCAGGCGTAGATGGTGCGGCCGGCGCCGCTTCCTCCGTGCTCGACGTCGACGATGACCGGCTCGTCGGTGGGCAGCTCGCAGCGGTAGCAGGTCTGGCGGCCCTGCGGGACGGGGCCGAGCACGGCGCGGTCGGCCTCGGCCAGCGCTCCCCACAGCTTGAAGGCGTCGGTCAGGTAGTGGTCGACCGAGAGCGGCACGCACCAGTGGGTTCCGGGCGGCGTGGTCCAGGAGTTGGGTGGCACACCGAGGTAGCTGCACTCGTCCGCCAGCTCGGCCAGGACCCGCACCTGCCGCAGATGCCAGCTCGTGGCCGAGCCCACCGCGACGAGCCAGTACAGGGTGCCGTACTTGTCCTGGATGACAGCGCCGGTGGCATCGCCGAGCATCTCCAGGGCGCGCTCGCCCACGGTCGGGGCGGCCCTCACGGCGTCCCACCATTTGCCCGCGGGTAACGCCTCGACGTCCACGGCGGGCGGCGGCTCCCACGGCAAAGCTCCGGTACTCATGCGTCCCCTTCCCGGCTACGGGTAGTGAGGAGACGAAACCGCGCGTCATGCTGTATCGACCAGCGCTGACCCGCGGCGCGCATACGCGTATGCAGCTAGCGCATACCCGTAGCGGGCAAACGGAGAGACACAGGTACCAACAGGAGAAGGCATGAACTGGTCTTCACAGGCGATTCGGGACGCCGCCCGCCAAGGTGACTACGGGCGGGTCGTCAGCCTGGCCCGCCGCGACGCCGGTGTCTCCCAGAGCCAGCTCGGCGACGCCTGCGGGATCAGCCAGTCCGCCGTCTCTCGTCTCGAAGGACGGGGCACAGCCTCATACGACATGACCATCCTGGCGAGAGCCGCCACGCACCTACACGTCCCCCCGCGTCTGGTCGGCCTCGCCGACCACGCAGCGGCGCATGTCGCCGAGAATGGACAGCACGACGTGCACCGGCGCAACTTCCTCGCGGGGACCGCAGCGATCGCCGCCGCGCCCACCCTGGCAGCTCGTCACCCCGAGCCCGCAGACACTGGCCAGGCCGCGACCCTCCGTGTGGCCACCACAGCCTTCCGCCGCCTGGACGGCACTACTCCCTCCCGGCAGCTCTCCGAGCCAGTCCTTGCCCATCTGCGGCTCACCCAGACCATCACCGGCGACGCCGAAACGGCCGAGCAGCGAGCCCGATTGGCCGCAGTGGGCAGTGAAGCCGCCTCCCTCGCCGGTTGGCTGGCCTGGGACATGAACGACACCGGATCGGCACGCACCTGGTACGGCGCAGCCATCAAGGCCGCGCGTACCTCCGGTGACCGGCTGCTCCTCGCCTACCAACTCGGCAGCCTGGCTGGATTCGAGGCAGACGCAGGGAACGCCCCCCAGGGGCTCGCCCTCGTCCGCAAAGCCCACCGCCAGCTCGGTGACGCAGCACCAGCCATCGCCACCGCGTGGCTCGGCACGATCGAGGCGCTCGCACACGCGGCCGCAGGGGATCGTCCCGCCGCTGAAACCGCACTCGGCCAAGCCGCCCGGAGCACCGACGCCGTCCAGGACGAGCAGCCCCCGCCGTGGCCATGGGTGTTCGCCTTCACCCACACCAAGGTCGCGGCAGCCCGGCTCACCTGCGGCGCACGGCTCGGCCTCCCGGAATGGGTGGCCGCCTCCCAGGACGCAGCCGCAGCAGCCCTCACCTCGAGCCACGAGAAGCAGCGTGCGCTGCTCATGCTCGACCTGGCCGCCGCGCATCTTGCAACTGGCCGACTCGATGGTGCGTTCCCTCTGGCTGGGCGGGCACTTGAGGTAGGCGCGCGGTATCGGTCAGGTCGGATCATCGAGCGTGCCCGTGGGCTCCGGCGCTCCTACACTTCTACGACTCCACCCAGGGTTGTCCGCGAGTTTGACGACCGCCTGTACGGCATCTATCTGTGATCATGAAAGGAGCAGCCCATGCGTCTTGGCATCACCGGCCACCGCGGTCTGTCCGCAGAGGTCGAGCGGTTGGTTCGCCGGGCTCTTCGGGATGAAGTCGCGCGCCGTGGGCCTGATCTGGTCGGGGTCTCGTGTATTGCCGACGGCCCGGACGCCTGGTTCGCTGAGCTGGTGCTGGAGGCGGGTGGTCGCCTTGAGGTGGTGGTCCCTGCGGAGCAGTACCGTGAGGGTCTGCCAGAGGAACACCACCAGACCTATGACCGTCTCATCGAGCAAGCTGCCGACATCCACCGCACGGGCATGGTGGAGTCGGATTCTCAGGCGCACATGGCCGGAAGCGAGATCCTGGTGGGTCTGGTGGACGAGTTGGTCGCTGTGTGGGACGGGCAGCCAGCTCGCGGGTACGGCGGTACGGCCGATGTTGTGGCCTACGCCGAGCGCACCGGTGTTCGTTCTCGGGTGATCTGGCCAGAGGGTGCTACCCGAGACTGACCGAAAGCGCGGCTTATCATCCACCGCGTGGACATCCCCGACAGACTCATCGAACTCCAGCAAGCCGCCGACAACGAGCGCGACAAGCTCACCGGCCTCGACGGGCAGGAGGCCGTCCCGCGCTCAAAGGCGGAACAGGCTGGAGGGGGCTGAGTGGTCACTGTCGACGTAGCTACGCAGCTACCGCCATGGCGAGGTCTGGGCTGTCGCGCACGTAACCGAGAGCAAGGTTAACGACCACATGCAGCACGGCATGGTGGAGCACGTTGAGGATGACGAAGAGGTCTGGGCTCAGCCCGAGCACATCTTCCAGCTTCACCAACGACTCGGCGGAGTGGCGGGCCTGATGGTGGTGACCACGGCCTACGCCGGCCTGCGATGGGGCGAGCCGGCTGGACCGCACCGAAGCAGCATTCTGCTGAGGCGGCAGGACACCCTTGACGGCCAGCCCTTCCTGCGCGCTGTGCTGCGTGTGGACCCGAAGGTCGGGGCGCTCCACGAGGCCGAGTTCGAGCTGGATGCCGAGGGTCTCGAGGCTTGGCACGCTGCGGAGGACGCGCGGCTGGAAGAGTGCCGGGCGAAGAGCTGGAGGGCCGTCCGGCCGACGGGCGTCCGGCGCTGGAGCGGAAGCGTGGATGCGCGGGGCGCGAGGGGTGGAAGGCGATCCTGGCCGGGTTCACGATGCGGGGCGGCCGGCACACGGCCGACACCTGGATGAAGGAGGACCGCATCGACCGCGCACTGCGGTTCCCGGCTCAGGGCTGGGCGGTCGGCGACATCGAGGGCGTGTACGAGCACGTCAACCCGCAGATGCGTAAGGAGCGGCTCGACGCTCTCGAGGCTCGGTGGCGCGGCAGTCGCCGTCGAATCCTCCGTGTGGCGAGCTGATCGCACGCCTACAAGTTGATCTCCCGTTTCGCTCCCATTCGGCCACGCGAAAGCCCCGCACCGATCTTGGTACGGGGCTTTCGTTGCTGGTCGATCACTGTGGGCGCAGACGGGTTCGAACCGCCGACATCTGCCTTGTAAGGGCAGCGCTCTACCGCTGAGCTATGCGCCCTGGGGGAGCTGTCAGCCTACAGGGTCCCCGGGGTGGTGCCGCAATCGTGAAGGGGCCGGGGAGGGGCCCGTATCCGGGGCTCGGGTGAGAGAAGTCCGCAGATCGCGAACCGAACCGAGCGCTGTGCTCGTCAGTGTCGGGTGGGAGAATGACATTCGGACCTGGGCGATCCATCGGGAGCGGGTAGTGGCGGCGACATCTACAGGGTCTGCGCGTCCATCGCGGGAGTCTGCGCGTCCGGGAGCCCGGGGGCGTCGTTCGCGGCGTCCCTCTGTGCTCGGGCTGATGTTGCTGCCGGTGCCGTTGCTGGCGGTGGTGGGGGCGTTTTCGTTCGCTGGTGGGAGCGGGGGGCGGCGGTGGTTCGGGGGGCGGGGGGAGAGTCAGCGGGCCGAGGCGCAGGCGGCCAAGGACGCCGCGGCGGCGGCGTTCTATGAGCTGGACACGGCGCAGCGGGATCTGCGGATCTCCATCGAGACGATCACCGCCGTGGACGATTCGCCCGCCGCGCGCCGGACGGCGGCCGACTTCTCGGCGCTGGGGCAGCGGATCGACCAGGTCAGCCGGGACTACATCACGGCGGTGGACGCGCATGATCTGGATCGGGACGATCTGGACTCGGCGACGGCCTCCCGGGCGCGCACCGATCTGACCAGGGCGAAGGACGCGCTGGAGCGCACCAAGGCGGATCTGGACCGGTTCGCGCAGGGGCTGGGGCCGCTGCTGGAGCAGGCCGAGACGCGGCTGGCGCGGCTGGCGCCGGCGGTGGAGCGGGCGCGGCAGGCGCTGCTCGCGGCGAGTAACGCGCTGGACGCGGTGCGTGCGTCGGGGCTGCGGGCGGACGATCTGGCGGCCCGGCTGGCGGCGCTGTCGCCCGAGTTGACCAAGCTCAACCAGGGGGCCGGGCAGCACGGTGTGCAGGAGACCCTGCGGCGCGCCGACGATGTGCTGCGCAGGGCGGAGGCGGTGCGCGGGGAGGCCGAGCGGCTGCCGGAGCGGTCGGCGGAGATCGACAAGCGGCTGGTGTCGCTGCGCACCCGCGCCCAGGCGATCACCACACGGGCCGCCGGGGTCGAGCCCGTCCTCAGCGAGCTGCGCCGCCGCTACAGCGCGGCCTGCTGGCAGGATCTCCAGACGGTCCCCGCGCAGGCGGCGCGGGATGTGGCGCAGGCCGAGGAGAAGCTCAAGGAGGCGCAGGCGGCGCGCGAGGAGCAGCGCTGGCCGGACGCCACCGCGCTGCTGGCCACCGTGAGGGCGCTGCTGAACAGTACGGACGAGGCCGTCTCGGCGGCCGGGGACCGGCTGCGGCGGCTGGACGAGGTGTCGTTCGACCAGCAGAAGGAGATCGAGCGCACCCGGTTCGCGATCCGCGACGCCCAGCGGCTGGCCATGGCCGGGCGCGCCACGCCCGATCCGCGCCACGCCCGCCCGCTGGACGACGCCGTGGAGCGCCTGGAGCGGGCCATCGCGGGGCTGGAGGGGCGGCATCCGGACTGGTGGCACTTCCTCTCCGAGACGGAGGCCGTACGGCAGACCGCCGCCCGGGTCGTCCAGGGGATCCGGGAGGAGCGGGGCGGCGGGCACTGAGCAGCCCGCGCGCCAGGGGCTCTGTCGTTCGGGGGGCTGACCTGCGGTGCGGTGGTTATGCTCCTGCCATGCCTCGCTACGAGTACCGCTGCCGCGCCTGCGGCACCACCTTTGAGCTGAACCGGCCCATGGCCGAGTCCTCCGCTCCCGCGTCCTGCCCGGACGGGCACGGCGACACGGTGAAGCTGCTGTCCACCGTGGCCGTCACCGGCGCCTCGTCCTCCTCCTCCGCCTCCTCGGCCCGGCCGCCGTCCGGTGGCGGTGGCGGTGGCGGCTGCTGTGGGGGCGGCTGCTGCGGCTGAGGGTGAGCCCGTGTTGAGCCGCGGTTGAGCCGACGGGGGCGGGGGCGGATCCTGGGAGGTACGTACCCGTGCCGCGCGTATGTCGCGTACGCGACGGTGGCGTGGCGTCCGCGGGTACCGCCTCGACCGCGAAGAGCGCGAGCAGTGCGAGCAGCGCGAATAGTGCGAGCAGCGCGCAGCCGAGGTCCGGCGCCAGCAGAAGGAGGCCGGAGATGGCTATGGGCCGCCCCTCCCCCATCGGTCCTCATCCCGCCGGAGTCGCACGGCACTTCCCGGAGCGGATCGGCGCGCACACCTCGCTCGATGAGCATCTGCCGGTCGATCACCGGCTGAGCAAGTTCTATCGCGTCGGCGCCGGGCTCATGGGGCTGGTGCTCGTCGCCTTCGGCATCTTGGGCCTGATCGACCAGGTCGGCTTCTTCGACATCGGCGGTGCCACGGTCGCCGGGCTGAACACCAACGGCACGCTGAGCGTGCTCTCCATCGTCATCGGGCTGCTGCTGTTCGTCGGCATGGTCATCGGCGGCAACTTCGCCTCGACGCTCAACCTGGTGCTCGGGATCCTCTTCCTGCTGAGCGGGTTCATCAATCTCGCGGTGCTGGAGACCACGTTCAACTTCCTGGCGTTCCGGATGCAGAACGTGCTGTTCAGCTTTGTGGTGGGGCTGCTGCTGATGTGGTTCGGCATGTACGGACGGGTCAGCGGCGGGCTGCCGCATGACAATCCGTACTGGGTCACCCGCCACCCCGAGCAGGCCGAACGCGAGGCCGTCCACGCCCGGGAGCTGATCGCCGCGCGCGGGCGCGCCGCCGAACAGACCGGGACGGCCGCCCCACCGGGCACTCCGCTCACGCCTGGAGTCCCGGGCGGGCCAGGCGCCCCGGGCGGGCCCCTTCCGGCCGGT
>NZ_JAHLEM010000387.1 GCF_018883605.1 Streptomyces niphimycinicus
CGCTGGCAGTGCTCGGCGCCGGGCCGCGCGGCGCGCTCGCGGTCGATCTGGCCGCCGACGGTCCGCACGCGCTGATCGACGGCACGGCGGGCACCGGTAAGACGGAGCTGCTGCGCTCGTTCGCCGCCTCGCTCGCGGCCGCCGAACGGCCGGACCGCCTTGAGCTCATCCTGATCGACGGAGCCGGAGCCGGAGCCGGAGTGGGAGCGGGAGCGGGCGAGGGGCTGCGGGTGTGCACGGATCTGCCGCATGTCTCGACGCATCTGGCGGCCACCGACCCGGTACGGATGCGGGAGTTCGCGCAGGCGCTCAGCTCGGAGCTCAAGCGCCGCGCCGAGCTGCTGAACCGGCTGGACTTCACCGCCTGGCACGCCCGGCCCCACCACGGCGACGGCGAGGGCGGCGGAGGTGGCGGTGACGGCGCCGCCGACCCGAGCGGCACCCCGAACACCCCGAACACCCCAAGCGCCCCAAGCACCCCAAGCACCCCAAGCACCCCAAGCAGCACCCCGGGCGCTCCCGCCCCCGGCTCCGCTTCCGCCCGCGTCGTCGCGCCCCGCCCGCCCGGCGATATCGACCCGCCGCCGAGCGACACCCTCCACACCCTCAATCTGCGCGCTCAGCGCACCGCGAGCGCGGCAGGGGCAGCGGCAGCCGCCCGCCCGCGCCCCTTCCTCCCCCGTCTCGTCGTGCTCGTCGACGACTTCGACGCGCTGGTGGCCCCGGCCCTCGGCAGTCCCGGCCGCCCGGCGGCCGGTTCGGTCGTCCGCGCCCTGGAGGCGATCGCCCGCGACGGCGACCGCCTCGGGGTGCATCTGGTCGTGGCGTCCGGCCGCCCGGACCGTACGGCGGACACGGTGGCCGTCGAGCGGGCCGGACTCCGTATCGTCCTGGACCCGCGCCCGCTGAACCCCGCACACCCCACGGCCCCCACCCACCCCACGCACCGCCCCGGGGAGCCCGAGCGGCCCCTGAGGTCCGAGCGGCCCGATACGGCCGCCACCCCCGTCGCATCGCCACGCTCGGTCACATCCACCCCCGCAGCCGCAGCCGCCCCGGGCGGCGACCCGGCCCCGGGCCGTGGGCGGCTGTTCCGCCCGGAGGACACCTGGGGAACGCCGTTTCAGGCGGGCCGGGTGACCGGACGGATACCGCGCACCGCCACCCAGCGGCCCACCGTCGTGCCACTGGAGTGGCGGCGGATGGGCGATCCGCCCGCCCGCCGGCCGCTGCGCGAGCTGGGCAACGGCCCCACCGACCTCGCACTTCTCGCCAGTGCGCTCCAGCGTGCCGCGCAGTCGGCGGACGCGCCCACCGCACCCGCGCTGATCTGACCGCCCAAGACCACCCCTGCCTCGCCCCCGCCCCGCCCCGCCCCTGACCGCCGCAGGTCGCACCCTGTCCGTTTCCTGACCGTTCCCGGATGATCCCGTCGCTCCTGACCGGCTTTCCGGCCCGTTCTGCCCAACCTCCCGTCTGACCCGCCTGACCCACCTGCCCCGTTCTCTGCCGATCGTTCATCACGGCCCGGTCACGATCCGTGAGTGAACGCCGGACGCAGTATTGCCACGTTCGGTGACCGGGCGTAGGACTACTCGCACGGGACACGGCCGCACGGGGGCGGTCGGCATCGGAGGGAAAACGGGGATGCACGTATCGCTTCCTGCGAAGCGTTCGACACGAGCCGCGGTGGCCCTGCTGGCGGCGGGAGCACTCATGCTCACCGCCGCGGGCTGCGGCGGTGACGACGGAGACACGGTAAGCGGCGGTCCGCCGCCCAACACCGTGAAACTGCCAAGCCTCAAGGGGCAGAAACTCCAGGTCACCGCGGTATGGACGGGCACCGAGCAGGAGAACTTCACCAAGGTGCTGAAGGAGTTCGAGAAACGCACCGGCGCCAAGGTCTCCTTCGTACCCAGCGGTGACGACATGGCGGGCTTCGTCGGCTCGAAGGTCGCGGGCGGCGCCCCGCCGGATGTCGCGATGGTCGGACAGGTCGGCGTGATGCGCGAGTTCGCCCAGAAGGGCTGGGCCAAGCCGCTCGGCCCCGAAGCCAGTGCCGAGCTGGCCAAGAACTACGCCAAGGGCTGGCAGGACCTCGGCTCCTACCAAGGCAAGCCCTACGGGGTGTATTTCAAGACCAGCAACAAATCCCTGCTCTGGTACAACACCTCCGCGTTCGACTACGCGGGCGCCAAGGTGCCGAAGACCTGGCAGGAATTCCTGGCCCAGGCCCAGTTGATCTCCGACTCCGGCACCGACGCGGTCGCGATCGGCGGCCAGGACGGCTGGACGCTCACCGACTGGTTCGAGAACGTCTATCTCTCCCAGGCGGGCCCGGAGAAGTACGACCAGCTCGCCCAGCACAAGATCAAGTGGACCGATCCGTCGGTGAAGAAGGCGCTCGAGACGCTGGCCGAGCTGTGGGGCACCAAGGGTCTGGTCGCGGGTGGCCGGAGCGGCGCGCTCCAGACCGCGTTCCCGGACTCGGTCACCAAGGCGTTCGGCAACAAGGCCGAGCCGGACGCGGGCATGGTCTTCGAGGCCGACTTCGTCGCCGCCAACGTCGCGGACGCGGGCGCGGAGCTGGACGAGGACGCGAAGGTGTTCCCGTTCCCGGCGGTGGGCGCCAAGGCACCGGTGGTGACCGGCGGCGACGTCGGCGTGGCGCTGACGAACAGCAAGGCGGCGCAGGCGCTGCTCACCTTCCTCGCCTCCCCGGACGCCGGGACGATCTGGGCCCAGTCCGGCGGGTTCATCTCGGCGAATAAAAACGTCAAGTTCAGCGCCTATCCCAATGCCTCGATGCGCAAGATCGCACAAGCGCTGATCGCGGCGGGCAATGACTTCCGGTTCGACATGTCCGACCAGGCTCCCGCCTCCTTCGGCGGCAAGCCGGCCCAGGGCGAATGGAAAGCGCTCCAGGACTTCCTCAAGAACCCGGGGAATGTCGAAGGCATCCAGCGTCAGTTGGAAGCGGATGCCGCCAAGGCGTACAAGAACTGACCACTCGACCGGGAGAACCACATCATGTCGACCGCGACAGCGGACGGCGCGGCCACACCTGGCCGGGCATCGTCCGCCCCACCGGCACAGCGACCGGGCGCCAAAAAGCGGAAGAGCGTCATGGGCACCCGCCCCTGGCTGGCGGCGGTGTTCCTGCTGCCCGCCCTGGTGCTGCTCGGGGCACTCGTCGTCTATCCGATCGGCTACTCCGTCTACCGGAGCTTCTTCGACGCCTCGGGCAATGGCTTCGTCGGCCTGGACAACTACCAGGAGATGTTCTCCGACGACGCCACCAAGACGGCGATCAAGAACAACGTCATCTGGCTGATCCTGGCCCCGACCGTCTCCACCGCCCTGGGCCTGATCTTCGCCGTGCTCACCGAACGGGTGCGCTGGGCCACCGCCTTCAAACTGGTCGTCTTCATGCCGATGGCGATCTCGATGCTGGCGGCGGGCATCATCTTCCGGCTGGTCTACGAGCAGGACCCGGACAAGGGCGTGGCCAACGCCATGTGGGTGAGCGTGCATGACTCCTTCAGCGAGTCGCCGCCGTTCCCCGGCGCCCATCCGCGTCCCACCGCCGGGCTGACCGAGGCGTCGAACGGCTCGTTCACCACCCGGGACACCGTGCGCGCCGGCACCCCCACCTCGCTGCCGCTGGTCGCGGCCAAGCGCGGGGACATCAGCGGGGCGCAGGACGCCAAGGCCGCCAAGGCCGAGCCGGGGAAGGTGACCGGCACCGTCTGGTTCGACTTCACCCGGGGCGGCGGGGGCGAGCAGGGCACCATCGACAAGGGCGAGAAGGCGATGGCCGACCTCAAGATCGAGGCGGTCAAGGACGGCAAGGTCGTCGCCCGGACGACATCGGCGTCGGACGGTACGTACACCCTCCCCGCCAAGGCCGAGGGCGCCCAACTGCGGCTGCCCGCCTGGAACTTCGCCCAGCCCTACAACGGCGTGGACTGGCTCGGCCCGTCCATCGTCACCCCGGCCATCATCGGGGCGTACGTCTGGATCTGGGCCGGTTTCGCGATGGTGCTGATCGCGGCGGGGCTCGCGGGGGTGCCGCGTGAGCTGATGGAGGCCGCGCGGATGGACGGCGCCACCGAGTGGCAGGTCTTCCGGCGGATCACCGTGCCGATGCTGGCGCCGGTGCTCTCGGTCGTCGTCGTCACCCTGATGATCAACGTGATGAAGATCTTCGACCTGGTGTACATCATCGCGCCGGGCCCCTCGCAGGACGACGCCAATGTGCTGGCGCTCCAGCTCTTCCAGTCGTCCTTCGGCACCGATGTCAACCAGGGTCTCGGCAGCGCCATCGCCGTACTGCTGCTGTTGCTCGTGCTGCCCATCATGTTCATCAACATCCGCCGGATCCGAAGGGAGAGCCGCCGATGACCAGCGCGGACACGGTCGTACAGGCGAAGCAGTCCCTGGTCGCGCGGATCGCCGCTCGCGCCGGCGGCGGGGTGATGCGGGTCGTCCTCCTCCTGATCGGCCTGCTGTGGCTGATGCCGACCGCCGGACTGCTGCTGTCCTCCCTGCGGGACCCGGCCGAGGTGGACCTCTCGGGCTGGTGGAAGGTCTTCACCGACCCCGGACAGCTCACCTTCAGCGGCTACGACAAGATCCTGGGCAATCAGCAGATCACCGATTCGCTGTGGACCACGCTCGCGATCACCGTCCCGGCGACCCTGCTGGTCGTGGTGATCGGCGCCTTTGCCGGTTACGCCTTCGCCTGGATGGACTTCCCCGGCCGCGACTGGTGGTTCCTCATCGTGGTCGGCCTGCTGGTCGTCCCGGTCCAGGTCGCGCTGATCCCGGTGGCCAAGCTCTTCGGCGAGATCGGCATCTTCCAGACCACCACGGGCGTGGTCCTCTTCCACACCGCCTTCGGCCTGCCCTTCGCGATCTTCCTGCTGCGGAACTTCTTCGCGGAGATCCCCCGCGAACTGCTGGAGGCGGCCCGCCTGGACGGCGCGGGCGAACTGCGGCTGTTCCTGCGCGTCGTGATGCCGCTGGGCGGCCCGGCCATCGCCTCGCTGGGCATCTTCCAGTTCCTGTGGGTCTGGAACGACATGCTGGTCGCCCTGATCTTCGCGGACAGCGGCAACCCGCCGATCACGGTCGCCCTCCAGCAGCAGGTCCGGCAGTTCGGCAACAACATCGACATCCTCGGCCCGGGTGCCTTCGTCTCGATGCTGATCCCGCTGGCGGTCTTCTTCGCCTTCCAGCGGCAGTTCGTGGCGGGAGTGATGGCGGGCGCGGTGAAGTAACCACCCACCACACCGACTCACCACGGCCCGGCGCCCCTCACTGGGGGTGCCGGGCCGCTCCTCACTGGGGGTGCCGGGCCGCTCCTTACTGGGGGGGCGCCGGGCCGCTCCTTACGGGGGGTGCAGGGCCGCCCTCCCGCGCATACTTACGAACGTAAGGCTACGAATGTAAGTCGAGGGCGGCAAGAGGTTCACGCCAATAAACTTCGGGATGTAAGGTTACGGAGTGGAGAAGACCAGCGCGGCAGACCCGGCCGCACCGAAACGGGCGCGCACGCGCAACCGTCGCGGCGAGGGCAGCCGCCTGCGCGAGGACATCGTCACCGCCGCCGCGGCACTGCTCGACGAGACCGGCGACGAACACGCCATCACCCTGCGGTCGGTCGCCCGCAAGGTGGGCATCGCCGCCCCGTCGATCTACCCGCACTTCCCCGACCAGCCGGCCATCATGCTGGCCGTCGTACAGCGGGAATTCACCGAACTGGCAACCCTCCTGCGCTCCGTCGCACAGGAGGCCGGTGACGAACCGCGAGAACAGCTATACGCCGTCTGCCGGTCCTACCTCGCCTTCGCGAAGAGCCACCCCGAGCGCTACCGCACGATGTTCGGCGGCCTCTGGATGCCGACCCTGGGCGACAACTCCCTGACCGAGGAAGACCTCGTCAGCCTCGGCTCGACGGCCATACAGGTACTCGTCGACGTACTCACGGACTGCGCCGCCGCGGGCCAGTGCGCCATCAGCGACCCGGGGCTCGACGCGATCACGCTGTGGCTCAGCCTGCACGGCCTCGCGCACCAGCGCGCCGTCATCCGGGCCTTCCCCTGGTCCGAGGAGAGCATCGCCGACTCCATCATCGCCAGGATCACCTGCCTCAAAGACGCCTGATCGCCGCCCCGGGCAACGCCTGATCTCCGCCCCGGGCAACACCTGATCGCCGCCCCGGGCAACACCTGATCGCCGCCCCGGGCAACACCTGATCGCCGTCCCGGGCAACGCCTGATCGCCACCTCCGGGCACCACGCGCACCCCGCGCACCCCGCGCACCCGCCAGGGGCGACGGACGCGCCGTCGGCGACAGCGCCCCCGCCCCGCACGGCGCCCGGGGTCACGCAGGCTTGTCACC
>NZ_JAHLEM010000388.1 GCF_018883605.1 Streptomyces niphimycinicus
TCCCGGGCAACGCCTGATCGCCACCTCCGGGCACCACGCGCACCCCGCGCACCCCGCGCACCCGCCAGGGGCGACGGACGCGCCGTCGGCGACAGCGCCCCCGCCCCGCACGGCGCCCGGGGTCACGCAGGCTTGTCACCGTCGAGGCCACCGGGCCACACCGGCCCCGCCCCCTTCACTCCGTAACCTTACAGCGCGAAGTTTAATGTCGTAGCCCCTTGTCGCACTCGACTTACATGCGTAGCCTTACTCCCGTAAGCACACAGTCGAAGCCTCAAGGAGCCCCCATGAGCACGCCGGTCGCCATCCGCGCCACCGAGATCGTCCTGCCCGGCGCGGTCGAGCCGAGCGGCCTGGAGGTCCGGACCCGCGACCTTCCCGCCCCCGACAAGGGCCAGGTCCTCCTGCGGATGGACGCGACCGGAGTCAGCTTCGCCGAGCAGCAGATGCGCCGCGGCAAGTACTACGACCAGCCGGCGTTCCCCTTCGTGCCCGGGTACGACGTGGTGGGCACCGTCACCGCGACGGGGCCCGGCGTGGACGCCGGGCTGACCGGACGCCGGTTCGCCGCGGTCACCAAGGTCGGCGCATGGGCCAGTCATCTGCTGATCGACGCCGCGGAACTGACGCCGGTGCCGGACGGCATGGACGCGGCCACCGCGGAGACCGTGGTCGTCAACGGGATCACCGCCTGGCAGATGCTGCACCGGATGGCCAAGGTGCGCCCCGGCGGAACCGTGGTGGTGCTGGGCGTCAACGGCGGTGTCGGCTCCATCCTCGTGCAGTTGGCCTGGCACGCCGGGATCACGGTGATCGGCACGGCCTCGGCGCGGCACCACGCGAGCGTGCGCGAACTGGGCGCGATCCCGGTCGACTACCACGACCCGGACATGTACGACCAGATCCGGAAGATCGCGCCGGACGGCGTCGACGCGGTCTTCGACCACGTCGGCGGCCCCGGACTGGTGCAGTCGTGGCGGCTGCTGCGCCGGGGCGGAACCCTGGTCTCGTACGGCACCGCGGCGACGAAGAACGAAGAGGGCAGCTCGCAACTGCCGGTACTGAAGCTGTTCGCGCAGCTCGCGGCATGGAACTCGATGCCCAACGGCAGGAGCGCGCACTTCTACAACTTCTGGGCGGGCCGACGCCGCCGGGCGGAATGGCAGCGCCGACTGACCCAGGACCTCACCGAGGTACTGCGCCTGGTGGCCGACGGCGTCCTCACCCCGCAGATCGCCGCCCAGATCCCGCTGCACGACGCCGCATCGGCGCTGGCGCTCGCCGAGTCCCGCACCGTCATCGGCAAGGTCATCCTCGTCCCGGGGGCCTGACCGGCGCGTTCTCATCCCACACGCCTAAGACCACGGCGGCGGACGCGCTGATGCCGCGCGGCATCACACGGCCACCGCCACGCACCACCGACTGCCGCACGACATCTGGCGGCCCACCGCCACGCACCACCGACTGCCACGCGGCGTATCGCGGCCCACCGCCACGCACCACCGACTCAGCCCGATACACGGGCAGCTTCCGGACCACGCATGTACCCGTGCCGACTCTCGGCCCCCCGTGCCGGCTCTCGGCCACCTCTGCCGGTCCGTCCGTCTCGTCAGTTCACCCCACCGCCTCGGAGGTTCCGTCATGCCCCTCACGATCGCCGCCCCCCAGGTCACCGGCCCCAGCACCGCCACTGCGACGCGCTCACCGGTCGAGGTCGACAACCGCGCGGCCTATATCGGCTTCGGACTCGCCTACGTATTCGGGCACGGCTCGGCCGCACTCTCCAAGGGCGCCAGCCCGCTGCTCGATCTGCCCGCCTGGCTGCCCATGGCGCTCCTCGGCGCCGGACTCGCGGCCGGCACCATCCAAGCCACCCGCGCCGCCCTGCGCGCCCAACGCGGCGCCACGGAGCCGGACCTCCTGTCCGGCAAACTGCTCGGCGCCTCCTGGCTCATCGGTTTCGCCGCCCTGTTCCTCGCCATCACCGGCCTGTCGTCCACCGTCGATACGCCCGATCTACAGTCCATGCTCTGGCCCACCGGATCCGGCCTCATTGTCGGCCTGATCTACGTCAGCGAGGGCGCCGCCCGCCGCAACGTCCTGCACTACGGTCTCGGCGTCTGGCTCGCGCTGACCTCCACCGCCGCGCTCTTCCTCGGCACTCCCGGCCTCTACTGGGTCCTCGCCATCGCCGGTGGCGGCGCCTACGCCGTCGCCACCGCCCTCGAACGCCGCCGCCTCGGCCTCCGCTGACCACCCGCCTTCACCCACCACCGCAAGGAGAACCCGATGATCTACCACGGCATCCGTATGAAGCTCAGAGGAGGCGTCACCTCCCAGCAGATCGACGAGGCGCTGGACTGCCTCAAGGACCAGGGCCGATCCATCCCCGCGGTGAAATCGTTCATCTTCGGCCGCGAATACAACAGCGACTTCGACTGGAGTGCGGTGTTCGCCCTGGAAGACCTGGACGCGTACTGGGAGTACCTCATCCACCCGGTGCATGTGACATCGGAACGGGTGGCCTTCCCTCTGATCGAAAGGTTCGAGAGCTTCGACATCTCCGACACCCCCCATCCAGAACTGGGCGCCAAGATCGCAGAGCTACAGAAGCGGCACTACGAAGCCGACCCCGGGCTCGCCGAGCTGCTGTCCGGCCTCGACTCCCACACCGGCAGCAGCGCTCTCGCGCACAGGAGTTGACCTCCGGCCGAGCCCCCCCCTCGCGCGGGGCGGCGAGGATCGATCGCCATCCGCTACGGCGGGCCTCGATTCCGGCCCGGTGACGTACCCGTTCTGCCTGGCCGCCGTTGCGCTATCCGCCCCACGACGCCGCAACGGCCCGCACCGGACAAATCCTGGCCATACGGCCACACTTGGGAACCTGGTTGTCCGAAATAGGCCCTCCGGCACACGGAACCTCCCCAGGCCACCGCCCCTCTTCCGGTGCGCAGGCGCCGACTGACTTCGCGCGCCGATTCGTATGCGAGGGGAACCCCGAACTTCATGAAGAACAAGCTGACCGCCGTGGCCCTTGCGGCCGTCGTCGTCGCGGGCACTGCCGCTATGGCCCTCCCGGCCTCGGCCGCCACCGCCAAGGCCGCGCCGACCCGCTGCCACACCGCCGATCTGAAGGCCGGCTTCGCCATGGGGGAGGACGCGAGGCCGGAGATGGATCAGACCGAGAGGCAGACCCAGGCGCACATCTGGTTCAGCAACAAGAGCACGCGCACCTGCACCCTGTCCGGCTTCGCCGGTGTCGACATGATCGGCGCTCAGGGGACCGACGGCACCTGGTCGCTGGCGCGCTCCTCCAAGGCGCCCGAGAAGCTGGTCCTGGAGCCGGGAGATACAACGGACTTCAGCATCAACCTGCTCCCGGTGGCCGAGTCCACGCCGCAGAAGGAGAAGTTCGTTCCGGCGAAGTTCCTGGTCACCCCGCCGAACGAGACGAAGCACTTCACCCTGAAGTGGCCGTTCGGCGGCCAGATCCTCAAGCAGGACGGCGCCACCCACCCCGGCACCTACCTCAACCCGGTCGGCCTGTAACCAAGCCGGACAGCCCCTCACCGCCGTCCCCGAGTCGGCCAGGGGCCGGTCCGCGTCGTCATTCCGGGCCCGCCGGACCCTCGTACACGGGGGTCCGGCGGGCCTCAACTCCGTTACTCAAACCCGGAGTGTCGGCCCGCGGTGGCAGGATGACGCCATGGTGCTTCACGTAGGGGTAAAAGATCTTCGACGGAGACGGGATGAGCTTCGAGGCTCGGCGGAATCGATAGAAGCACAAGGGGAGCTCGGCGATTTGGCCACGGTTGGTCTCCTGCTGTTCTACTCCGCCGAGTGCGGAATGAAGGAATGACTGCTCATCCGCCAGAAGTTACGCGGCACCGAAGCTCTGGACCCCACCCATGACCTTCGCAAGCTGGCCAAGGACCTCAATCTGCCCCGAACGCTCGCAGCACGTCTCGACAGGCTCCAAAGCTGCCGACGACATGCACCGGCACGCGGATCCGTTTCGCTGGCCGATTTACATCAGGCATGGCGCTACGGCGCAAAGCTTGACGCGGCCGACGAGAAGGAAGCTCAGGAAGCCCTACGCGCGGTCGAGGTCCACGACTACCTGGCGTCGTTCAAGCCTCCGGTGATCGACTTCAACCTGCCGCACGGAACCCACGACGATCCCCCGCACCGCGACAACCCAAGCGTCCCCGAATACGGCCTGTGGATGAGCCGCGTCTACGACGCCTGGCTCGCCCAGCCCGAGTACCAGCACACGGTCCGGATGCTCGAGGACATCGTGGCGCTCAGCGCCGGCGTACGCGGCTCGGTCGAAACCCTCGGACTGGCCCCGCCTACCAGTGTCGTCATTGAATCCAACGGCACGATCGAAGGCGTGGATACTCTGCGCTCCGTCGAAGAGGGCGCCTCGTGGCTGGGGATCGGCCTCTTCGGCACATCCTTCGACGAGGTCATGCGCCATCCCAAACTCCTGCACCGATACGACAGCAAGGCAGCGCTGGCCGAGAAGTGCCAGAGCTGCCCGCTGGTGGAGGTGTGCGGCGGCGGCTACCTCCCACATCGCTTCAGCGCCGGACGCGGCTACCGGAACCCCTCTGTCTACTGCACGGACCTGGAGCACCTCATCCGGTACATCCAGGACTCCCTCCGGCAGCACGGCTGGGACGCGCCCGCACCAGGCGCTCCATCCCCTTAGCCGACCGTACTGCCACGGCGGAAGTCCGTATCGAAAGCAAGCGAGCGAAGCAGACAGGAGACGCCTATGAGCGTGACGATCCGCCCCGCCGACAAGCGGGACGTCCTTGCGGTGGCCGAGTTGATCGTGGAAATCGAGCGCTTCTACGGCTCGACCGAAATCCAGCCGCTCGCGGAGCGCCAGGCTCAGGTCGAGGAAGCACTCTTCGGTGCACCGCCCATGGCCTCCGCCCTCCTCGTCGAAGACGAGACCGGTGCCCTCGCCGGGCTGGCCGCCTACTCGTTCCTCTGGCCGGCCGCGGGCTCCTCCCACTCGCTCTTCCTCAAGGAGCTCTATGTCCGCGACACCCTGCGCAGGCAAGGCGTCGGCGCCCAGCTCATGGACGAGTTGCGCGCTCTGGCCGCCGCGCGCCCCGGGTGCAGCCGCGTCGAGTGGATGACCGACCAGGACAACCCGGGAGCACGCGCCTTCTACAAGTCGCTCGGCTTTGCCGAATTCGACGGGAAGATCATCTACCGAGTCGACACCAGCACGGTGTGAGAGCGCCCGCCGACGCCCGCGACCTCGGCTTGGGCGCGGCCGATCGGTAGTCCAGGGCGGCCAGGCGAAGCGATGGCCGCAGTCCGTGGGTGGTGGCTCAGTCGCTGTCGGGCGTGTGCGGGTGCTCCATGGAGGAGAGCCACGTCATCAGGAGCGTTTCCAGGGCCGAGGCGTCGGTGGGCGTCAGGAGATCCAGCAGGCGGCGTTCGTTGCGCATGTGGTCGGCGAAGGCTTGGTCGATCAGCGCCAGGCCGGGGGTGGTCAGGGCGACGATACGGCCTCGTTGGTCGCCGGTGGAGCGGCGGCGGGTGACGAGGCCGGCGCGTTCCAGGCGATCGATTCTCTTGGTCATCGCGCCGGTGGTGACCATGGTGTGCACGGCGAGTTCGCCGGGGGCGCGTTCGTACGGTTCGCCTGCGCGGCGGATCGCGCACAGCACGTCGAACTCTCCCTCGCTCAGGCCGTAGCGGCTGTAGACGAGGCGGAGTTCTTCGCCGAGCCGGTCGGCCAGGCGGTGCAGTCGGCCGATCACTCCTTGCGGGGTGACGTCGATCTCGGGTCGCTCGCGGCGCCACTCTGCCTGGATGCGGGCCACATGGTCCATCGGTTCTCGGTCCTCCATGGAAGACAATATAGCTTCCTGGGAAGCTATATTGTCTTCCATGGAAGCTAATGTGCGTTGGGTAGCCCTGACCGCCGTCGCGCCGGTGGCCTGGGGGGCCAACTACTACGTCACCCGCGAGTTCCTCCCGGCGGACCACCCGCTGTACGGGGCCGCGCTGCGGGCGCTGCCCGCGGGGCTCGCGCTGCTGGCCGTGCGGCGGCGACGGCCTCGCGGCGTGTGGTGGTGGCGGTCCGCCGTGCTGGGGCTGCTCAATGTGAGCGTGTTCTTCGTCCTGGTCTATGCCGCCTCTCAACTGCTGCCGACGAGCGTCGCATCGACGGTCATGGCGGTGTCCCCGCTGACGATGATGTTCATCGCATGGCCCCTGGTGTCCGAGCGGCCCCGGACCGCGCATCTGTCCGGGGCCGTGATCGGGCTCGCCGGGGTATGTCTGATGTTGCTCATGGGGGCAGGGGCGAGCGTGCCGGGGATTCTTGCCTCGGGGACGGCCGTACTGGTGTCATCCTTCGGCCACGTCCTCACCAAGCGGTGGAGCGGCGACGCCGATCTGCTCGCCTCGACCGCCTGGCAGCTCACCGCGGGCGGACTGTTCCTGCTTCCGGTGGCCGCCGCCGTGGAGGGCGCTCCGCCCGCGCTCTCGCCATCCGTATGCGTCGCGTTCTGCTACGTCGCCCTGGTGGCCACCGCCCTGGCCTTCACCGCCTGGTTCACCGGACTGCGGCATCTGCCCGCTGGCACCGTGGGCCTGATCGGACTCCTCAACCCCGTTACGGGCGTGCTGCTCGGCACGGTGCTCGCCGGAGAGGCGCTGACCCTTCAGCAGATATGCGGGCTGGCCATGGTCCTGGCGGGCGTCGCCCTGGGGCGCCCCACGCGCGTCCGGCGACGCGCCGGTGGTCGGGCGGCCGACGGCGGGAACGACAGCTCCCCCGGCCCGAATCAGACGCCCGCCGACGCCCGCCTCGGCGGCGCACACATGTGACCCAGCCACGGAACGGCCCCACCACGGCTGATCAGGCGTCGGGGCGCTCCGCGGCCGCCCGCTGGGACTCCTCCACGATGCGGTGCAGCGCCGCCACATGTCTTTCGAGTGCGGCCCGTCCGGTCGGGGTGAGGGCGAGCCAGGTTCGGGGACGTTTGCCGACGTAGCCCTTCTTCACCTCGACATAGCCCCGGGTCTCGAGCGTGCTGACCTGCTTGGAGAGTGCGGAGGGCGACATTCCCACCGTCTCTCGCACCCATCCGAACTCGGCCCACTCCACGCTCACCAGCAGCGACACGATCGACAGCCGCGTCGGGTCGAGCAGGGCGGTGTCGAAGTCAGCGGGATCCATGGGCGAGACCGTTCATGCCGTGCTTACCGTCGCCGCGCATCGCCAGGGAGTTCAGGCCCCGCTGAAGACCGCGGCCGAAGAGGATGAGGGTGGCGCCGAGCACGGCGCCCGCCACCGTCCCCGCGTACGGGAACAGGTGGTCCGGCAGGAAGGGCGCGCCGACGAAGCCGAGCAGCACGACGGCGACGATCGCCATCTGGGCCACCCGCGCGAACCGCGGGGAGATCTCGCTCCTGCGTACGCGGGTGGGCCGACCCAGGAGGGCGCCGCCGCGAGGGGTCCGCAGCATCACCGCGTACGCCACGATCAGCGCGGTGACCGCCAGGGAGATCCCGGAACGCACGCCGTCGCCGAAGAAGTCGGGCGCCGCCAGTTCGGCGAAGATCGCGACCCCGAACACGACGCCGACCCAGCGGGATTGCTGCTCCGAGGCGCGGCCCTGGGCGCGGAGCCGCTCGATGTCGCGCAGTGCGCGGGCGGCCTCGGCGGGCGGGGTGACGCGGTCGGACATGGGGGACCTCCAGGCGCTTGGGCATGCTCCAGCAGAACTAGTTTCCGCATAGGAAACTAGTTCTGCCAAGTGGAATAGTCAACGCCAGGACAGTCAGTCCTTCCCTGGCGGATCCGCGACGGCTGGATCCGGCGGCGAGAGACGCGACGGACGCCGCTCGTTACAGCCCGGGTTCGGCAGCGCCGATCATGCGCCGCACATGCTCGAGGAAGGTGCGGGTGGCGGGATGCGTAGGGGTGCGCGGCCAGACCAGGCGCACCGTCACGGGGGCGGAGTCCGCGAGGGGCAGGTAGCGGACACCGGGATGCGGGTGGCTGTGCTCGGTGGCTTCCGCGGTGGCGCCGACCGCTTCTCCGGTGGCGATCGTGGTGAGCCACTCGTCGACGTTGGCCACCTCGATGGTGGTGGGCCGTTGCCCGCGGGGCCAGAGGTCGGCCGTGCTGGCGGCGGTGGCGCAGAGCACGACCAACCGGTCGGCAAGGTCGGCCAGACGCACGACGGAACGGCCGACCAGCGGATCGCTGTCCGACACGGCGGCCAGCCGGCGCTCCCGGTAGAGCTCCTCGGTCATCAGCTCGGCATCCGCCGTGGGCGCAGTGCGCAGGAAGACGGCGTCGATCTCGCCCCGGCGGAGCGCCGCTTCGGGATCGCCCGGGCGGTGTACCCGCACCGGGATGTCGGGGTGCTGGTCACGCCAGGCCCGCAGCAACGGCACGGTACGGTCGCCGAGGGCCGCCCAGGCGAAGCCGATCCGCAGCGGCCGCGGCCCCGCCTGGGCCTCCGACAGCGCATCGTCCAGTTGCTTGAGGATCAGGTGAGCGCGCTCGTGCAGCAGGCGACCGGCGTCGGTGAGGGAGAGTCGGCGGGTGGTGCGCTCCACCAGGCGCGTGCCGAGCCGGTTCTCCAGTTGCTCCAGGGTCCGGGACAGGGCGGGCTGGCTGATGTGCAGAGCGGCGGCGGCGCCGGTGATGGTGCCCTCGTCTCCGATCGCGGCCAGTGCTCGCAGATGCCGCAGCTCGACATTCATAACCGCCAAGCATAAGCGCTTCGCAAACGGCATTTCCCTGCGCCGGTGGGCCGGGCCTAGCGTCGCTGACATGAAGATTCTGCTCATCGGTGCCACTGGCACGCTCGGCACGGCCGTGCACAAGGAACTGTCCGCCCGGGGCCATGAGGTCCTGGCTGTCGGGCGCACCGGCGGCGACCTGCGGTACGACGTCACCGACCCCGCTCAGACCGCCGCGATGTACGAGTGCGCCGGCCGTGTGGACGCGGTGGTCAGCGCTGCTGGCGACGCGCCGTTCAAGCCGGTCACGGAGATGACACGCGAGGACTGTCTTGCCGCCTTCCAAGGCAAGGTGCTCAGCCAGATCGACCTGGTCCTGCAAGGCGTAGCCCGCGTCGCCGAGCGCGGCTCCTTCACTCTGATCACGGGCGTACTGGCACGCGAGCCGATCCCCACGGGCGCCGCCGCCTCCATGGCCAACGGCGCGGTGGAGGCGTTCGTACGCGCCGCCGCCATCGAGATCGCCCCGCAGCGCATCAACGCGGTCAGCCCCACCGTCGTCACCGAGAGCCTCTCCTCCTACGGGGACTACTTCCCCGGCATGGGGTCGGTTGATCTCGCCGACGTCGCCCAGGCGTACGTCCGCTCCGTCGAGGGCGCCCAGACCGGCCAGGTCTACGCGCTGTAGCGGCGAGTCGCCCGGGCCGCGTTTGGCCTCCCGGCGCTTTTCGGAGCCTCCCGGCGCTTTTCGGAGCCGTCCACAGCGCAAGGCCCGCCGCGAGTACGCGAACCGCGTGCGTGGCGGAGCGTTGGGCCGGGGCGCCGCCACGCATTCAGGGTCTTCTGTCACCCGCGGAGATGGAGCGATCTCATCGCGCCTCGAAGTGCTGCCGTGAGACCGACGCTACGGGCGCCGACCAGTGATGGCCACGATCCGGTCGAGGAGCGAAGCGTCGGTGGGGACCTCGACGGCCGGGCCCCACAGGCCCTCGACAGGAGCGTTCGGGACGAATGTGGCTACGTGGGCGTAGCAGGCTCGCAGCGTGTCGTCGGGGAGGTCGAAGGGCTGGTCGGTGGCCCTGGCGATGTCCCAGCCGTGCACCACTATCTCGGTGAGCGCGATCTTCCCCCAGGTGTCATTCGGCAGGTCGACGCCCGCGGCGTCGGTCCTGCCCTGCCAGGCCGCCGGGTCGTCCCAGGCGTCGCCGAGTGCCCGCACGTTCTCGGCGACGCTTCCCCGCCAGTCGTCACCAAGGTCCGCGGCAGCCGGCTCGGCGGCGGCTGTGCCGACGTCCTTGCGAGCGATGCCGGAGAATCCCTGGGAAGCCCCGTCAACGTGGGTGATGAGGTCACGGACGGTGTATTCGGTACAGCGAGTAGGACTGGTGAGCTGCTCATCGCTCACGCCTGCCAGCACGTCGATCATCCGGTGGCAGGCCGGCTTCAGGTCGATCACGGATTCTTCTCCTCGGTCGTGCCATGCGGTCACATAGGCAGTCGTGCCATGCGGTCACATGGGCAGACGCCCCGCGGAACAAGAACTCATCGGTCTGCTTCTCCACCAGGGACCTCGGTCCGCTCCTGGTGTCCGAACCCGGTAGCGAGCGCGGCCGCAGGCGTCAGGAATCGGCGGACCACACCCGGCGGCCGCCGACCCAGGTGGATCGGACGGGGATCTCGGAGATACCGTCCGGGTCGGTGTCGAAGGGACTGGCGCCGAGCACCACGAAGTCGGCGAGCATCCCCGGTGCCAGACGGCCCTTGAGGTGGGACTCGCCGGTGGCGTGGGCGGATCCGGCGGTGTACACCTCGAGCGCCTGGGCAACCGTCAGCCGCTGGTCGGCGCCGAGCACCCGGCCGTCCGCGGTGCGCCGGGTGACCATGGTCTGGACGGCGAGCAGCGGGTTGAGCGGTCCGGCCGGGTAGTCGGAGGAGCCCGCGACGGTGATACCGGCGTCCAGCAGGTCGCGGTGTGCGCACACCTGCTCGGCGCGCTCGTCGCCGTAGTAGCCGATGAGCTTGGCGCCGTGCCCGTGGACGAAGGAGCCGAACGGGACCGGGGTGACCCCGCTGCGGCGGATCCGCTCGATCAGGGCGTCGTCCACCATGCTGCAATGCTCGATCCGGTGGTTGACCGTGTTCCGCGGATGCAGGGCGCGGGCCCGTTCGATGGCGTCCAGCACCTTGCCGACCGCCAGGTCGCCGTTGGCATGGACGCCTACCCGCAGCCCGGCGGCGTGCGCCGCCTCCACCGTGGCCGCCAACTCCTCGTCGCCCATCACCTGGATGCCGTTGTCACCGCCGGTCTCCGCCCGGTACGGCCTGCTGCACAGACAGGTGCCGCCCGCCAGCGCACCGTCGGCCATCAGCTTCACGCCGACCACCCGCACCCACTCGTCACCGAAGCCCGCGCGCAGCCCGGCCCGGCGCAGCTCGTCGAGGTAGCGGAACCACAGCAGCATGCCGACGCGGGCGGTCAGCCGCCCGCGCTCGGACGCGAGCTGGTACAGCCGCAGCTCCTTGGGGGTGACCAAGGCGTCGCACCATGAGGTGATACCGGTGGCGTGCAGGTCGGCGCAGACCTCTGCCAGCGGCTCGACGAGGTCCTCGATGCTGTGGCTGGGCAGGAACTCGGGTTCGCCGACCGCCCGGTACCACTCGTCGAACCAGGCCCGCTCGTATATCCAGCCGTCCAGCCGCCCGGTGGCGTCCCGGCCCAGGTCGCCACCGGCCGGGGCGGGGTCGCCGTCCCGGAACCCGGCGAGTTCCAGCGCGGGCGAGTTGGCGACGGCCATATGGCAGGAGAAGTGGATGACCACCACCGGACGGCCCGGGGCGAGGGCGTCCAGGGCGGCTCGGTCGAGTCGGCCCTCGGGGTCGGCGCGCGGGTCGTAACCCTCGACGGTCACCCAGCCGCCGGGTGGGGTGGCCGCGATGGCGGCGGCGACGCGCTCACGCGGCGGCACGGAGGTGTCTCCGCTGCCCAGGTGAAGGCGCAGCTTGGTCTCGGCGAGGCAGGAGGGATGGCAGTGCGCGTCGTGGAAGCCGGGTACGACGTGGCCGTCGCCGAGGTCGGTGCGGTCGGCGGTGGGAAAGGCCGCGGACAGCTCGGCCAGACCACCGGTGGCGACGATCCGGCCGGCCAGGACGGCAAGGGCCTGGGTCTGCGGTCCGGCGAGGGTGGTGATCGCGCGGGCGTGGAAGATCCGCACCCGCTCCGGCCGGTGCGATGCGGCGGCCGATGCGGCGGCCGGCACCGGGGAGGCGGACTGCGCAGCGGCGGCTGGGTTTGTCATGGGCGTGCTCCTCAGACTGTGGTGGGGGCGGAGGCGGAGGCGGATGAGGGGGCGGACGGCTCGTCCGGGAGTACCGGTGCACCGCCGCGGGCCCGCAGCACCAGTTCCACGGCGCCCGCGACCACGACGTTGACGGCCAATGCGATCAGCCCGGTGCTGATGGCGCCGTGGTAGGAATCGCCGAAGGTCAGCCAGATCAGTACCGCCTCGCCGGCGACGATGCCGGCGCCGGCCGACCAGGCGCGCAGCAGCGGGCGGCGGGTGAGCGCGGCGGCGGTGGCGGGCGCCATCTGTCCCAGGCCGCTGTAGGTGAGCAGCAGGAGATTGGCCAGCGCGTCGGGGCGGGTGATCCCGAGCACCAGTGCGAGGGTGACCGCGATGACGACCGTGCCGTGGTTGACCAGCAGCCCGGCACGGGCGCCGCGCGGGCGCAGCACATTGCGGGCGACCAGGGTGGACATGCCGAGCACGATGCCCGCCGAGGGCACCATGGCGGTCGCGGCCGCGGCCACCGCGATCACGCCGAGCAGCCAGTCGGGCATCGCGCCGGAGGCCAACTGCAACAGGACGCCGTTGCCGTTGGCCGAGGCCGCGCCGCTGAGCGTGGTCAGCGCGGTGAAACCGACGATCATCGGGATGGCCTGGGTGGCGCCGTACACCGGTATCCAGATGCTGTTCTTGCGCAGCGCCTGCTCGCTGCCGGCCGCCAATACGGGGGCCCAGCCCTGCGGCATCGTCAGGAAGAGGACGCTGAAGAGGCTGGTGAGCATGGCGGTGAAGAACCACACCTGGCCGAACGGTCCACCGGCGGGCACGCTCAGCAGCTCCGAGTGGTGCTCGCGCAGCGCGGCGCCGAGGTGGCCGATGCCGCCGTTGTAGTGCGCGGGGACCATCACCAGCATCGCCAGCAGCGCGACCACCATCAGGGCGTCCTTGAGGTAGGCCGCCTTGGCGACGCCGTGGATGCCGGACCACAGCACGAAGGCGACCACCAGCACCGAGGCCGCGATCATGGCGGGGGTGCCGGCGTCCTTGTTGCCGGTGGCCAACTGGATGACCAGACCGAGTCCGGTGATCTGTAGTTGCAGGTACGGCAGCAGGAAGACCACGCCGAGGACGGAGGTGAGCCCGCCGAACAGGCGGCTTCCGTAGCGGTCGGCGAAGAAGTCGCCCTGGGTGAGGTAGCCGCGGTCGCGTCCCATCCGCCAGATGACGGGCGCGATGGCGTACAGGCCCACATAGGCGAGCGGCAGGTAGGGCAGCGCGTAGGTGACGGCCACACCCGAGGTGCAGGCGAGTCCGGCGAGGCCGAGGAAGGTGAAGGTGGTGTAGATCTCGCCGGCCTGGAGCAGCCAGGTGGTGAACGCGCCGAAGTTGCGTCCCCCGACGCTCCACTCCTCCAGGCTGGCGGCGGGCCGACGGCGGCCGAGCAGCCCGAGGGCGCCGATGGCGACCATGCCCAGGATGCAGACGAGCAGCGTGACGGACATCAGCGCTCCTCCCCGGTGGCGGCGGCGGTGGCGGTGGCAGCGGCGGAGGCGTTGCGGCAGCGCTCCACGTAGGCCAGCGCGGGGGTCAGTGCGAGCACCCACCCGACGGACCAGACCAGCAGCGAGGGCAGCCCCAGCCACAACTGGGGACCGTTCACGAAGGGCAGCCACACGGCCGCCAGTAGTGCCACCACGGGTACGGCGAGAAGTGTCAGCGCAAGGGGCATGTCTGTGCTCCGGACTCCGGAAAGGGTTCCAGCCCGCGTCGTTGGCTGCGAGGCGGGATCGGGTCGCAGCAGCATCGGCCCTCGCTGGCAACAGGGCCTTGATTTTGCAGCAAACCGGCATTCAGATAGCGCGCATGAAGTTTTCCGCCGATCTGGACGAGATGGATCTCGCGCTCGTCACCGCGCTACAGACCGCGCCGCGGGCCTCCTGGGCTCTGGTCGGCCGGGCGCTGGGCATCAGCCCGGTCACCGCCGCCCGGCGCTGGGAGCGGCTCGCGGAGGCCCGGCTGGCCTGGGTGACCGCGTACGGCGGCGGCTTCATCGCCCGGCACCATGTGGAGGCGTTCGTCGAGGTGGACTGCGTGCCCTCGCGGCTGTCCTCGGTGGTGGCCGGGCTGGTGGAACAACCACAGGTGGCCAGCGTGGAACACACCTCGGGGCAGCAGGACCTGCTGCTCACCGTGCTGGTCTCGGACCTGGCGGCGCTCTCCCGGCTCCTCACCGACGTGATCGGCCGCCTGGACGGGGTGCTGGCCACCCGCAGTCAGATCGTCACCGAGCTGCTCACCGAGGGGTCCCGCTGGGACCTGCGGGCGCTGGACCGCGACCAGCGGCAGGTCATGCTCGATGGCCGCGACGACCCGGCGGTCCAGGAGCCCGACCCCACCCCCGCGCCCGAGGACATCCCGCTGATGCTGGCGCTCGGCCACGACGGGCGGCTCGGCTACCAGGAACTGGCACAGCGTACGGGGATGAGCGAGTCCACCGCGCGGCGGCGCACCTCGCGGCTGCTCCGCACCGGCGTGCTGGTGCCACGGTGCGAGATCGCGCACTCACGGTCCAACTACCCCGTGTTCGTCACCTACCGGATGAACGTTCCTTCGGCCGCGTTGGCGAAAGTGGGCTCCGCGTTGTCCGGGGTGCCGGCGGTGCGGATGTGCGCCTCGATCTCCTCGGCGCACAACCTGGTGGTCAACGGCTGGGTGCGGTCGGTGCCGGACAGCCGGCGGCTGGAGGAGTACCTGGTCGAGCGGTTCCCGGAGATCACCATGGTCGACCGGTCGCTCACGCTGGCGAACTTCAAACGGATGGGCTGGATTCTGGACGACGAGGGCCGGGCGGTGCGCCCCGTCCCCATCGACCTGTGGCGTGCCCCTGCCACAGTGTGACGGCGGCAGTGTGACGGCGGCGCCGTTCACCTTCCGAAAAGTGCCGTCGCGGGCTGGGCCGAACGGGGGCTTTTGCGGGGTGGTCCGCCACGTCGCCGCCCCATCCGACAGGCGTTCAGATGATGGTGTGAGAAATCATCATTGCCGCGTCGACCGATGGGATGCGCCGTGCCCCGGTTCAGCGTCATCGTGCCCGCATACGAGGTCCAGCCGTATCTGAACGACTGTCTGCGGTCCGTGCTGGAGCAGGACTTCACGGACCTCGAGCTGATCGCGGTCGACGACCACTCCCCGGACGCCTGCGGCGCGATCATCGACGAGGCGGCGGCGTGCGACCCCCGGGTGCGGCCCGTGCACCTGCCGGAGAACGCGGGGCTCGGCCGCGCCCGGAACGCCGGGATCCGCCGGGCCACCGGCGACTATCTGCTCTTCCTCGACGGCGATGACACCCTCGCCCCCGGCTCGCTGCGCGCCATCGCCGACCGGCTGGCGCGGACCGGCGAGCCGCAGGTGCTGGTCTTCGACTACGCGCGGGTGGACTGGACGGGCGAGGCCGTGCGCAACGTCCGGGCCGAGCTGCTCCGGCAGGGGGATCCCGAAGATCCCGAGGACCCTCACGCCCGCCAGGTCTTCCGGCTCGACCAGCGGCCCGAGCTGCTGCGGCTGCTGATGGTCGCCTGGAACAAGGCGTACCGCCGGGACTTCGTCCGTAAGGAGGGCTTCGCCTTTCCGTCCGGCTTCTACGAGGACACCCCCTGGACCTTTCCCGTGCTGCTCACCGCCGAGTCCATCGCCGCCTTGGACCGGGTGTGCGTCCACTACCGGCAGCGGCGGCGCGGCGGGATCCTGCGCACCGCCAGCCGTCGCCACCTCGATGTGTTCGAGCAGTACGACCGGGTGTTCCGGTTTCTCGACGCCCGGCCCGGGCTGGCCCACTGGCGCCCGGCGCTGTTCCAGCGGATGGTCGACCACTTCGGTGTGATCGCCACCGCGCCGGGGCGGCTGCCGGTGCGGGCCCGGGCCGAGTTCTTCCGCCGGGCGAGCGCGCACCACCGCCGCTACCGGCCGCTCGGCG
>NZ_JAHLEM010000389.1 GCF_018883605.1 Streptomyces niphimycinicus
AACAAGCGCCCCAAGAACCCCACCGACAAGCCCGCCAAGCCGTCGGTCAAGTAGACGTCATCGGCGCCCGGGGCTGGGGAATTACGTGAACTCAGCCCCGGGGAAATACGTGAACGTCCACACGAGCAGGTCATCGCCGACGGCAAAGCCGGGCCCCTGGCCCATCTGCCGTCGGGGAAGTTCAACGCGAATGCCGCCTGGCTGATCCTGTGGGCGATGGCCCACAACCTGCTGCGGGCCGCAGGCGCCCTGGCCTCGGCCTTCCACGCCAAGGCCACCAACACCACCATCCGCAGCCACCTGGTCCACATCCCCGCCCGGATAGCCCGCTCAGCCCGCCGCCTCACCCTCCACCTGCACCGCCGATGACCCTGGCAGCACGCCTGGACCCAGCTGTTCGCCACTGTTCACGCCCCGCCTGAGACGGCCTGACGCCCCTGACCATCCCGCCCACCAGGGCCCGACCGGAGCCGAACTAGTGGAAAGCTGGGCAGACCAGCGAGTACCTCCTGCCCGCCCCCAGCGAACGGCTGAACAACCCGGCCCTCGGCCTTCAAGAGATCACATCAGAAGCCGACCGGTGGATCGAGGCTTAGACGGCAATTGGCGGGACAGCCGATCCAAGGGCAACGGCGGGAACGGCACACATCTGTGTTCCGAGGAGAAACATGGGTGTGCCGGCTCAGCCCCGGTAGGTCTCCAGCAGTCGCAGCCACACCTCGCTGATCGTGGGAAAGGGCGGGACGGCGTGCCAGAGGCGGTCGAGGGGTGCCTCGGTGGTGATGGCGATGGTCGCGGAGTGCAGGAGTTCGGCGACGCCGGGTCCGGCGAAGGTGGCGCCGACGACGGTTCGCCGCTCGGGGTCGATGAGGACACGGGCCGTGCCGCGGTAGTCGGGGGTGTGCTGGACCGCGCCGGCTAGGTGGCCGATCTCGTAGTCGACGACGTCGACGCGGCGGCCGGCTCGTTCGGCTTCGGCGGTGGTGAGGCCGACCGCGGCGATCTCGGGGTCGGTGAAGACGACCTGCGGAACGGCCGCGGTGTCGGCGGTGCTGGTGTGCGCGCCCCAGCGCCGGGTGTCGAGGGGGGTGCCGTGCGCGCGGGCGGCGATGACGGCGCCCGCGATGCGGGCCTGGTACTTGCCCTGGTGGGTGAAGAGGGCGCGGTTGTTCACGTCTCCGACCGCGTAGAGCCAGTCGCCGGGGACGGCGGTCACGGTCAGGGTGTCGTCCGCGGTGAGCCACTCGCCGGGTGTGAGGCCGACTGTCTCCAGGCCGATGTCGTCGGTGCGCGGTGCGCGGCCGGTCGCGAACAGCAGCTCGTCGGCCGTGAGTCGGGAGCCGTCGGAGAGAGTGACGTGGATGTCGCCGTCCGGACCGCCCTCCCGTACCGCGGTGTGGACGGTGGTGTCGAAGCGCAGGTCGGCACCGGCCTCACGCAGCCGTGCGGCAACCAGCTCGCCCGCGAAGGGCTCCATGCGGGGCAGCAGTCCGCTGCCGCGTGCGACGAGGGTGACCCGGGTCCCGAGGGCCTGCCAGGCGGTGGCCATCTCGGTGCCGACCACGCCCGCGCCCACGACGACGAGCCGCCCGGGCGGCTCCTTCGCGCTGGTGACCTCCCGGCTGGTCCAGGGGTACAGATCGTCGCCGTGCAGGTCCGGCAGCGCGGCGCGGCTGCCGGTGCACACGGCCACGGCGTGCCGGGCCTGGAGCACGACAGTGTCACCGTCGGGGGTGTGCACGGTGACGCGACGGGGTCCTGCCAGCCGGCCGTGCCCGCGCAGAAGGTCGATGCCCGCCGACTTCAGCCACTGGACCTGGCCCTCGTCGTCCCAGTGCGCAGACATGCGGTCGCGGTGTGCCAGCACAGCCGGGGTGTCCAGCGGCCCGGCCACCGCCGGATTCAGGCCGGGGACTCGGCTCGCGTCGGCGCGCAGCAGCGCGGGGCGCAGCAGTGCCTTGCTGGGCTCGCAGGCCCAGTACGAGCATTCGCCGCCGATGAGTTCGCTCTCGACGATGACGGTGCTCAGGCCCGCGGCGACGGTGCGGTCGGCGACGTTCTCGCCGACCGGTCCCGCGCCGATCACGAGGACGTCGTAGGTACGGGTGTCTTCAGTCGTCACGGGTGCTCCTGGGTGTGAGGTGTGGGGTGGGTTCCGGGATGCCGGGGCGAGGGGCGGCCGGGGTAGCTGCTGTGGCGGCCGCCCCCTGGGTGTCGCCGTGCGCGTCGTCAGCGGCCGGGCGCGCGTTCGGTGACCTCTTGCAGGAACCACTCGTTGCCGTCGGGGTCGGCGAACGAGGCGAAGGAGCCGTAGCTGGCGCGCTCCGGGTGGAGTCCGGGAACCCGGTCGGCGTTCCCAGGATGGTGGAAGATGCCGGTGACGTCCTGGAACGGCTCGCTGACGTCGACGCCGCGGCTCTCCAGCTCCTTCCGAGCCTCCTCGATGTCGGTGACGATGAGGTGCAGGCCGTGCAGGGTGCCCGGCTCCGCGTGGGTGAGGCCCTCGCCGAAGATGACCGAGCACTCCGAGCCGGGCGGCGTCACCTGCACGACCCGGTAACCGTCGTTGACCGGGAAGTCCGCGTCGAGGCGGAAGCCGAGCTGGTCGACGTAGAAGTCCTTGGCCTTGTCGACGTCGGAGACGGGGATGACGACGACTTCGAGCTTCAGGTCCATGGCAGTGCTCTCGCTTTCGAAGGTTTGCTGTCGGGTGGCGCTGGTCGGCTATCGAGTGGCGCGCGAGGCTTGCTCGATGACGCGGGTGACGACGCCGGGGTGGGAGACGGCGACGGAGTGCGAGGCGGCGACCTCGGTGGTGTGAGCGTGGGCCCGCTCGGCCATGAAGCGCTGCGCGGCGGCCGGGATGTTCAGGTCCTGGGTAGTGACGATGTCCCAGCTGGGGATGGTCTTCCAGGCGGCGACGGTGGCCTTCTCCTCCAGCGCGGCCTGGGCGATGGGGCGCTGGGTGACGGCGGCGAGGGCGGCCTCGTTGCGGGGGACGTCCGCGGCGAACTGGTGGCGGAACTTGTCCTGCTGGATGTAGAGGTCGGTGCCCTTGGTGCCGTCGGCGGCGGTGAAGGGGACCGGGTCGAGGGCGTCGGGAAGGGTGGAGCCGGCGTACTTGTTGGTCAGCTCCAGTGCGGTCTCACCGGGTGCGGGCAGGAACGCCGCCACGTAGACGAGGGCCTTGACCTGGGGGTCGTTCGCGGCGGCCTCGCTGATCACGGAGCCGCCGTAGGAGTGGCCGACGAGGATCTTGGGGCCCTTGACGTGGTCGAGGATGCTGCGCAGCGCGGTGGCGTCGTTGTGAGGGCCGCGCAGGGGGTTCGCGGCCGCGATGACGGGGTAGCCGTCGGCGCGCAGCCGGGCGATCACGCCGTTCCAGCTGGAGCCGTCCGCGAAGGCGCCGTGCTCCAGCACGATGGTGGGCTTGGCCTGGCCCTTGCCGGCCGACTGGTCGGCGTCGGCGTTCGCGGTACCGGTCAGAGCGAAAGCCCCGAGCGCGACGCCGGCCGTGACGGCCGCCCCGGCACCGGTGAGAATCCGCCGCTTGCCTGCACGCTTGATGTTGAACACGAGAAACCCTCTCCAGAAATACGTGGAAACGCTGTGGACCGCCTGTCGCCGAGGTCGCGCGGTCCGATCGGGCCACCTGTGGTGGCTCGTCGCCCTCGCCGTCACCTCCCTGACCGGTGACTAACCTGCCAGACATATCGTCACCCGTCAAGAAGGTGACACATCTTCTTGGGGGACACCTTCACAGGAGGACCACTACGGCGCCACTTTCGTCCGCGGCGCCACCACCCGACAACAGTCACATGACGGTCAGCCGGGACACCTCTCGGTCCCTCCATGACACACACCCGGCCGGGTGTTAAGCCATTCGACCCATCTGCACCTGGCACATACACGCACTGGCACGGCTGTAGGCGGCAGCCAGTGCGCTACCGAAGTCGCCGATCGCTGTCACGGCGTGGGGAGACGTCCGACAAGCGAAGGCCTCAGCCGGGCTTGTCGGAAAGGAAGCAGGAGGACAGCCGCGTCGCGTCATCCGACGCGTATCCCCTTCTCCGAAGGCTGCGGCGCCGGCCGGAAAGGACGGCTCAGGCCGCGATGCCCTCGCCCTCCGGGAGGGGACGCGGGGTGTGATACAGGCTCAGCCGGTCGATCCGCCCGCCGTCCAGGGTCATGATCCAGGCGACGCCGGGCGGACAGTGGTCCGGCGCGTCCGGCGGGTTGATGAGGTCCATCTCCCAGACGATCAGCGACCGTCCGGCGATGACGTTCGCGGGGCGCTGACGGACCCCGGCGGACAGGTCGCTGTCCATACCCGTCAGGAGCAGCCCGACTCCGCCGAGCCGCTCTCTGCCGATCAGCAGGGACACGTCGGGTGAGTAGCGGTCCGCGACCACTTTGCCGAACTCGCCGCGTTCCGCGGCGGCCAGGGTCTCGTGCGCCTCCTGCCAACTGGCCTCGGTCCGCCGCCGGACGTCCTCGTGCGCCCCGGACACGGTGGCCTCCAGGGCCCGGGCGAGCGCCGCCCGTGCCTGGCTGAGCCGGCTGCGGACCGTACCGACCGGTATCGCGCACGCGTCAGCGATCTGCCGGTACGACGTGACACCGGTGGAGAAATAACGGAGTACGACCGGCAGTCGCAGCGCCGGGGACAGTTCCTCGACGGCCTCCCAGATCCAGTCCCGCATGGCGTGCCGGTCCAGCACCTGCTCAGGCGTGGTCAGCAGCGGCGGCAGCGGCACCTCCTCCAGCGGCTCGGTCCGCCGCGCGCTGCGCAGCGCCGACCGGCCGCGGTTGCGCACCACCATCCGCAGCCACGGGCCCACGGCGGCCGGATCACGGACATCGCCGATGTCCCGCAGGGCCACGACCGCGGCGTCCTGCATCACGTCGTCCACATCGGGGCCGGGGCCCAGCAGGCTCAGCGCCACCGCCCGCATGCCGGGACGATGGCGCTCCAGCAGCAGCCCCAGTGCGGCCACGTCGCCCTTCTGCGCCGCGAGTGTCAGTGCCGCGTCCTTGGCGCGCTCGGCATCCCCCAGCGCTGTGCTCATGGCCTGCCCCTTCCGCCCGATCGCTCCCGCAGCCGACACCGAGAAGGCGGTACGTGTCGGCGAGCGATGTCGTCTCGTTCTCGCCCCGGCGTCTCGGCCGGCGTTCGCCGGGGCCTGCCACCTGTCCCGCCGTGGGGGCCGGGGCCCGCTGGTGTCAGTTGTCGCTCTGGAGGATCGACAGTACCTGGAGCACTTCGAGATAGATCCACACCAGGGTGGTGGTGAGACCGAAGGCCGCGAGCCAGGACTCCTCGCGGGGAGCGCCGTAGGCGATGCCGTCCTCGACGTGCTTGAAGTCCAGGGCCAGGAAGGCCGCACCGAGCACGACGCCGATGACGCCGAACAGGATACCGAGGCCACCGCTGTGGAAGCCCAGGCCGTTGCCGGCGCCGAAGGCCGAGAACAGCAGGTCCGCCAGCATCAGCAGCAGGAAGCCGGTCGCCGCGGCCAGGACGAACCCGTAGAACCGCTGGTTGACACGTATCCAGCGCTGCTTGTAGGCGATGAGCACACCCGCGGCGACGGCCATGGTGCCCAGGACCGCCTGGATGACGACGCCCGGTGCGATCCAGGCCGACGTGGCGCTGGAGATGACTCCGAGGAAGACCCCCTCGAAGGCCGCGTAACCGAGGATCAGCGCCGGGGAGGGCCGGTGCCTGAACGCCTGAATCATGGAGAGGACGAACGCGACCAGGGCGGCGGCGACGCCGATGCCGTAGGACCGGCCGATCCCGGTGCTGTCGACGGGCAGCAGGACCCAGGACAGGACGGCGGTGAGCACGACGGTGCCGAGCGTGGCGCCGGTACGGACCACGACGTCATCGATGGTCATCGTGCCGCGGTCGGCCTGGGCGTCCTTGACGAGGTACGAGTTCGCCGACTCGGCAAAGGGGTTGGCCAAAGCCGCGTCGGACGGCTCCGCACCGAATGCTCCGACGCCCACTGGCTGGGGCTGCCGGGCGGCGGGGCCGGACGAACCGTCCTCGCGGTGGAAGCCGAACCGGGAGAAGATCGGATTGCTGCTGCGCATGACGCTCCCTCCGGGGCCGCGATCCTTCGCGGCCCGTGTCGTGAGTCGGATGAGTTCGGGGGCGGCGCGCCCACTGGCCTGCACCACCCCGCACCCCGCTATGCATAACCACTCTGACAGGTGACACCATTTACCGCAAGCACTATCACCAGTTCGACTGGTGACGGGCAGGTCGGCGCAGTCAACAGTGACTTCACCTTGCGTCACATGCCGGGCGCCCCAAACGAAACCGGGTCGCGCACGACCGTCAAGTGACTGATGCGCGTTGTGACAGGCACCGAGAAGAGTGAGGCCGTCGGTCGGCCTCTGGCTACGTCGCCCGGCCGGGCCGGTTATGAATCGGAGTCACCTCCACCCATATAGTCACCATCTTGACCAGTGACGAATGGGTGTGTCAGGGTCGTCGCGCAGGCAAACGCGCCCGGAGCGACCACGCAGGCACGTGTCCCGACACCTTCACCAAGCAGGGACACACAGGAAACGCACGGAAGGCTTCACATGATCAACAGGCGTACGTTCAACAAGGCGATGGGCCTGGGCACGGGAGCGGCCGCCGTCTCACTGGCAGGTCTGCAGGGCGTTTCGAGCGCCTCCAGCACCGCCCCGAGCCACGGGGGCAAGGCGCCCGTCGTCCCGACCATCGCCCCTGGCACGCACACCTCCTTCCCGTCGCTGAAACAGGTCAAGGCCGGTCTGTTGAACGTCGGTTACGCCGAACTGGGCCCCGCCCACGGCCCCGCGGTCATCTGCCTGCACGGCTGGCCCTACGACATCCACAGCTACGTCGACGTCGCGCCTCTGCTGGCGGACCAAGGCTACCGCGTGATCGTTCCCTACCTCCGCGGCCACGGCACGACCCGTTTCCTCTCCTCTCAGACGTTCCGCAACGCCCAGCAGTCGGTGATCGCCCTGGACGTCATCGCGCTGATGGACGCCCTCAAGATCCACAAGGCCGTGATCGCCGGCTTCGACTGGGGCTCGCGGACGGGCGACATCCTCGCGGCCCTGTGGCCCGAGCGCGTCAAGGCCCTGGTCTCGGTGAGCGGCTACCTCATCACCAACCGCAAGGCGCAACTCGAACCGATCGCGGCGGCCTCCGAGCACACCTGGTGGTACCAGTACTACTTCGCCACCGAGCGCGGCAAGAAGGCCATGGAGGACAGGACCCACCGCCACCAGGTGACCCGGCTCGTCTGGGATCTCGTCTCGCCGACCTGGAACTTCGACGACGCCACCTTCGAACGCACCGCGGCCGCCTTCGAGAACCCCGACTACCCCGCCATCGTCATCCACAACTACCGCTGGCGGCTGTCCCTGGCCGACGGTGAACGCCGCTACGACCGCTACGAGGACAAGCTGGCCACGGCGCCGGCCATCACGGGGCCCACCATCACCATCAACCCCGAGAAGGACCCGTTCACGGCGCCCGGCAATGTGTCCGGGTACCCCGACAAGTTCACCGGGAAGTACGAGCACCGCACGCTGACCGACATCGGCCACAACCTGCCGCAGGAGGCGCCGACGGCGTTCGCCCAGGCCGTCGTCGACGTGGACCACTTCTGACGGAGCCAGGGGCCGGCCGCTTCCCCCGCCGACCCCTGTGACACGTCAGGCATGAGGATGCCCAGCGGTCCCGGCCGGGACACCTCTGCAGGTGTTCCGGCGGTCCGGGCGAGGGAAACACCCGCCGGAATCAAGCCACGGCGTACTCCACACCACACAGCGGGCGATCAGCGCTGTCTCGCGCTCCGCTGCGAGACATACTCGTCCATACCTGACAGGATGCCTGCACCGACACCACTGAAGGCGCCCATCATGGCGAACTTTCCGGCTATCCGGATGACGTGAGCGGTGACGGGCGTCTACTCTGCCCGAATCGTGTGAACGTGTGACAACCAGTCGCGATCCGTATGTGTGCGCGGTCAGCCACTCGGACGGCCTTCCGGAATTCGTCGACCCCACCGCTTTTCTCGAGCGGGACCGGCCGTCGGCCGCCATGCGGCGCCGGAAGCACGGCCGATGTGAAGAGCACCCGGACCAACGGCAGGCGCCGCCCGGCGGGCACGGGCACGGGTGTGATCGGACCGAAGGCGGTCCGGCGATGAAGGGAGCGGGGCCGTGGAGTCACTCGGCGGAGCAATGATCGGCCGTGAGAGCGAGCGGGAAACACTGTCCGCGTTCGTGAGCGACTCCGGGGGGCAGACCCTGGTCCTGCGGGGTGAGACGGGCGTGGGCAAGAGCGCCTTGCTCCATCACGTCGCCCATCTCGCGACGCGGGAAGACCACAGAGTGATCAGGGCTGCCGGAGTCGAGGCGGAGTCGGACCTTCCGTTCGCCGGTCTGCACCAGTTCCTGTACCCGCTGCTCTCCCATATCGACCGGCTGGACGACGCGCACCGAGCGACGTTCGGCGTCGTCTTCGGACGGAGCGAAGGAAAGCCTCCGTCGGTGATGACCCTCGCCATCGCCGTCCTCGATCTGCTGTCCCTCGCGGCCTCACAAACAAATCTCCTGCTGGTACTCGACGACGGCCAGTGGCTGGACGCCTCCAGCGCGGAGGTGTTCGGATTCGCGGGACGCCGGCTCACCGGGAGCTCGGTGAAGCTCGTCATCGCACTGCGCTCCGAGATCCCGTCACGGTTCGACACGGCCGCCCTCCCGGAGCTGCATGTGCCGCCCCTGTCGGAACAGGACTCGGAGCGGCTGCTGGACACACACCACCCCGGGTTGGACCCACAGATCCGCCGTGTGGTCCTGGACGAGGCCCAGGGCAATCCACTGGCCCTGCTGGAGCTGCCTCCCTTCCTGAGCGGCCGAAAGACCGGACGCGGTGCCGAGGAGTTGTCCGGCCACCAGGGCGTCCCGCTGCCTCGACGGCTCCAGCACCTATACGGGACACGTATCAAGGACCTCAGCGACTCCGTGCGCGCGGAACTGCTGCGCGGCGCCCTGGACGGTGTCGGGGCGGGAAGGGAGGCCGGTCGCGCGGGCGGCGGCACGCTGTACCGCATGATGGACGCCGACGAGGCGGCGTTCTCCGGCCTCCTGGACATCGACCCCCTCAGCGGCGACTTCGTCTTCCGCCACCCCCTGGTGCGTTCCACCGTCGTCCAGACAGCGACCCCCAACGAGCGGCGCGCGGCGCACGCGACCCTCGCACGGGTGCACCAGGGCGACATCGAGCGGCGCGCCACACACCTGGCGGCCTCGACGGTGGATCCCGACGACGAGGTCGCGGCCGAGTGGTGCCGGTGTGCACGAGCAGGTGGAGAGCGCTCTGGCCGGCCTCCCGAACCTCGAACCGTGGGAGATCACGCGTCTGGGTGTGGCGGCCTACCACGTCGACGCGTTGAGCCAGTACCGCCCCTGCCTCCAGCGCGCCGTGGACCGCGAGCTCCAGACGGGGGCCATGTCGAGCGGCTTGACCATGCTGCACCTGATCATGCTCGATCAATTGGCCGTCGGTGAATGGGACGACGCGGAGAGCACGGGACGACGAGGTCTGGAACTGGCGACGACGCACCAGCACGCGCTCTTCGCCCACCACTCTCGCGCGTACCTGGCCCTCCTCGCCGCCCTGCGCGGCGATGTGGAACGCGCGCGCGAACTGCAGAGCGTCGTCGACTCCTGGGCACGCCCGCGCGGCGTCGGATTCCTCACCCAGATCGCCGACGCGGTCGGAACGATCGCGGCGTTGAGCGAGGGCGACTACGAAACCGCCTACCTGTACGCGATCGGCATCACCTCTCCCGGCTCGTTCGAGCCCTGTGCCCATCAGGCCTCACGCACACTGCTCGACCTCGTCGAAGCGGCGGTGCACACGGGCCGCGTGGAACAGGCCCGCCGACACGCCCTGGCCGCGCGGGAGGCGGATCTGCCCGCCATCTCGCCCCGGCTGGCCCTGATCACCTACGGGGCACTGGCGATCACGGCGGTCGAGGACAAGGAGGCCGCGGAGATGTACGAGCGGGTGGAGGCCGTCTCGGCCCAGGCGGGCTTCCCGTTCGAGTTGGCGCGGATCCGGCTCGCCCACGGCATCCGGCTCCGGCACTCGCAGGGCCCCAGGGCCGCACGCCCTGTGCTGACCCGATCGGCCGAGTCCTTCGAACGGCTCGGGGCCTCGGTCTGGGCCGGGCGGGCCCGCGCCGAGCTTCGTGCTTCCGGCCTGTCCACGCGCGCTTCCTCCGCGCACCTGGCCAAGCTGACCTGGCAGGAACACCGGATCGCCGATCTCGCCGCCAGCGGCCTGACCAATCGGGAGATCGGCGAACGGATGCACCTGTCCCCGCGCACGGTCAGCTCCCATCTGTACCGGGTCTTTCCCAAACTGGGCATCACCTCTCGCGCGGCGCTGCGCGACGCGTTGGGCAAGGCTCCCGTCGACCGGGATGTGTGACCGCGAAACTCGGCCGGCCGGCCGAGCACATGGCAAGCCCGGCGCGGCCGTGAGTCCGCCCGCGCGGGAAGCCGACGGCGACGGCACGGCGGCGAAGTAAAACAAAAACGTCCCGGTCCGCACCCTCGTGGGTGCGGACCGGGACGAACTTTTAGGGGCTCACGCGGTCCGCATCTGGCGGGCCTTCCAGCCCAGCAACCCGGCCTTTTCCCGGGCGACTGGGGCGTCGTGGGGCAGTTCAGTGCCGGGTGGCGGGGGCGCAGCGGAAGCTGCTGGCGACGGCCGGGTCACCGTGGCCCTCGTAGCGCGAGACCAGGCGGTAGGCGCACAGGTCGCGGGTGACCTGCTGGCCGGTGGAGTTGGTCAGGGTGGCGGTCAGCGTCTTGGGGGCCTTGCCGTGCTCGACCCAGGCCCGCAGGGCGCCGAGGTCGTCGGTCTGGCCGGTGCCGAGGCCGCAGTGGGACGTGCCCGGGGCGAGGAAGAGACGGTAGAAGTCGTTGACCCGCTGCGCGCCGCCCATCCGCCGCTCGACCTGCTTGCGGTACTCCACCGTGCCCTGGGTGGGGATGAGCTGGTCGAGCCGGCCGTGCCAGGTGAGGAGCTTGCCGCCGGACTTGCGGAAGGCAGAAAGGTCCGGATTGTCAGTGCCGATGACCTTGTCGTACTCGGCCTGGGACTGCTTGAACAGCTGCGTGAACTGGCTGTAGGTGATCGTCGAGACGTCGAACGACGGCTGCTTCTTCAGCCACGTCGACACCCCGGAGGCGGGAACGGGGAACGGCACGCCCTTGAGGTTGCCGTCGGCGTCCGGCAGGGTGCCCGCCAGGTTGGGGAACTTCAGGTCGGCGCCGATCGGGATGCCGGACCACAGCTTCTCGCCGGTCTCGGTGCGGGGGCCGTCCCAGATCTTGCGCACCACGGCCGCGTCGGCGGCGGTGATGGTCACCTGCTTGCCGTCGCACTCGAGCGTGGTGCCGATCAGCTTGCGAGGGTCGAAGTCGCAGCGGTTCGGGTCGTTGACCAGGCCGTCCTCGACGCCGTCGAGCGCGTCGCAGGCCTTGACGGCGGCCTTGTTGAAGGCGTCGAACTCACACCCGGTCGGGTAGGTCTTCTCCTCGTTCATCACCACCTGCGGCCACAGGGCGGCGACCTCGAACTCGTCCCAGTTGATGGCGGGCGCGTTGGCGAGGATGCCGTCGTAGTCGTCGGGGTGGCGCTGGGCCTCCATGTAGCCCTGACGGCCGCCGGTCGAGCAGCCGTTGAAGTAGGAGTAGGAGGCGGCCCGGTCGTAGAAGTCGCCGATGACCTCCTTGGCGACGACCGCGGCCTCGTGCTCGGACCGGGAGGCGAAGTTCTTCAGCAGGGCCGTGTTGACCTGACCCTTGCTGTTGAGAGCCCAGCTGGTGTCGAGATAGGTGCCGACGCCAGCGTCGGTGGTCGCGGCGGCGTAGCCGTTCTTGACCGCGCCCGCGAGGCCCGCGCCGTAGTCACCGGCGGTGAAGGCGCTGCCGCCGATCGTCTGCAGGCGGCCGTTCCAGCCGTTCTGGGGCAGCCAGACCTTCACCTTGGCGTGGTCGCCACCGCCCGGGTGGGTCAGTGTGACGGTCAAGTCGCAGTAGGCCGGGACGTCGGGAACGTGTACGGCGTCCAGCGGAAAGATCGCGGGCACGTCGACGGTCCCGGCCGGGTGGCTGACTGAGGTCACGTTCTCCACCTCGGTGCCGGCCGGGGCCTTCACGGAGACGGTCGAAACAGGTATGCGGAGCGGAGGCGGAGGTGCCGGTATCCGCCGAGGCGGTCGGCAGGTACACCGCCGCGGCCAGCGGCACTCCGGCCGCGAGGACGGTCAGAAGTCGTCTCATTGACGTTCCTATGAAGTGGGTGCCTGCCTGAAGCAACGACACATGCAGATGCGTGTCTACGACTCAGCGGAGTCGGGAAGAGGTTGACACACATATGTATCACCGGTCAAGACGGTTACCGAGTACGACAAGGTGTGGGCAAGGCTCGTGCGCCGAGGACTGCACCAAGGTCGACGCCACCCACTTTGACCGCAGACACACCGTCACCACATCAGTCAGTTGACGGTCAGCCGCGGGACGCCTGGTACGGGAGAGTCCGGCAGGCACCGCACAGCCCTGGCGGCGTCGGCCCCGGGAGAAGAGGCTGGTCGGCGAGGTGCACATCGGTCGGGAACGCCGGGCACACACATCCGGCAGATACATGTCTGCCGGATCGCTTACGTCATTCGACGGTGGCGTGAAGGCCGCTCCGTCGAATGCGTGCCCGCCCGGCCCGAAACGTCGCGCGCGGGGCCCTCCTGCAGCCACCGGGAGTGGTACAGCTCCGCCCAGGACCGGCTGACGTATCCGGTGCGCATGCCCAGCCGCGCCTCCGGGTCATCGAGGGCCTTGCGCGTGTGCCCAACAAGGACGATCGTGATCGCCCAGGCGAGGAAGTCGTGGACGAAGATCGCGCTGGTGCGGGAGATGAAGGGCAGCAGCCCCATGAACCACATGAGCAGACCGGTGAACATCATCACCAGCACGGCACCAGCGATCCAGCCCGCGTAGAGCTTCTGTCCGGCGTTGAACTTGCCCGCCGGGCGCGCCTGCGGCGACTTCAGACGCCTGCGGGCGGCCCGCAGCCACTGTCTGTCGTACACCGCGAAGCGGTTCAGCCTGCGCAGGTCCGCGCGGAAGTCCGCGGACAGCAGTCCCAGCAGGAAGGGCACCGGCAGCAGGATTCCCGACCACTTGTGGACCATGGCCATCAAGTGCCGCCGGCCGACGAGCTGGGCGACCGGGCCCAGATACAGGCAGGCCGCGGTGAGCAGGCACAACAGCATCAGCCAGCCGGTGGCCCGGTGGACCATACGTTCGGCGGTGCTGAACCGGCGGACCCGACCGAGCCGCTCAGGCGGCTTCATCGTGCCGGTCGGCGTCGTCGAGCCAGCCGTCGACCTCATAACCGCGCTCCTCCCAGAAGCCTGGGATCACCTTGTCGGTGACCTCGATGCCGGAAAGCCACTTGGCCGACTTGTAGAAGTACATGGGCGCCACATACAGGCGGACCGGGCCGCCGTGCTGGTGGGTGATCGGCTTGTCCTGCATGTTCAGCGCCACCAGGACGTCCGAGCGGCGGGCCTGTTCCAGGGTGAGGCTTTCGCTGTAGGCGCCGTCGAAGCAGGTGAACTGGACCGCCCGGCCCTCGGAGCGCACCCCGGCGGCATCGAGGAGAGCGCCCAGCTTCACCCCCTCGAAGGGCGTGTCGTCAACGCGCCATCCATCGGTGCACAGGACGTCGCGGACGACCCGCGTCTGCGGGAGCGCGCGCAGCTCGGGGAGCGTGTAGGTCTTCGGCCGGTCGACGAGGCCGCCGATCTTCAGCGCGTAGTTCGTCTCGTTCTTGTGCGGCACCGAGCCGACGACGCTGAAGTACCGGAAGCCGCCCGGGTTGGGCAGCAGGCCGGTGAGCCCGGTCGAATCGATCTGGGAGGCCGCTCCGAGAAACCCCTCCCAACCGCGCTGCAGGTACGGCGCGGCGGCGAGCCCCGCGGCCCCCGCGCCCAGCATGCCCAGCAGGGTGCGCCGCCCCACCGGTGCGCCGTCGGCGCGCTGTTGCGGCTGTTCTGCCATGTTCCCTGCTCCTTCGACGTACGTGGCGACGGTCCGGCGACGCGCTTCCCACTGCGACCGACACACATGTGCCCAAGCGGTGTCGGCCACTTCTGGCCCGTATAACCATCTTAACTGGTGACGATAGTGGCATGTCGTTTCGCGGACTGTCAACGGCATCGGCGAAGGGGCAGATCGTGAAGGTCCCCGCCGTCCCTGTCGTGCGGACTTGCCCATACGTGTGATCTCACGCCTATGTGGGTGCATCTCGATGACGCCAAATCCGAGCTGCTAGACTGGCCAGGACGTTAAATCTGTGCAGCTAGGAGCTGCCGACCAGACATGGTGAGTGACGACGACATCTCCGGGTGAGACCCGGGCCTGACGGCCGCCGGCCGGTGCCGAGGAGCACCGCCGTTATGGCCGCTGAGTCGTACCCACGTTCTCCCTGCCTACCCAGGGCAGAGGTGTCTCTGCCCCCGCTGATCTCAAGGTCTCTGCATGTCCGAGCATCCATCGTCTGTTCGAACCTGTCTTTCACCTGGCCCGATGACACCCCGGTCTTCCACGACCTGTCCTTCACGGTGAACTCCGGCCGCACCGGCCTGGTCGCGCCCAACGGCTCGGGCAAGAGCACGCTGCTCAAGCTGATCGCGGGCGAACTCAACCCGCTACCGGGTCGGTGTCCGTCAGCGGCACCCTCGGCTACCTCCCGCAGGCCCTCCCCCTTGTCGGCGATCTCACCGTCTCCGAGGTACCCGGTGTCGCCCCGGTCATCCAGGCCATCGACGCCGTGGAATCCGGGGACGTCGACGAAAAGCACTTCACGACCATCGGCGACGACTGGGACATCGAGGAACGCACCCGCGCCCAGCTGGACCGCCTCGGCCTGACCGACCTCACCCTGGACCGCAACCTGAGCGCCCTCAGCGGCGGCCAGATCATCTCCCTCGGCCTGGCGGCCCAGTTGCTGAAGCGGCCGGACGTGCTGCTGCTCGACGAGCCCACCAACAACCTCGACACCGCGGCCCGCCACAAGCTGTACGACGTGCTGGAGGACTTCAAGGGCTGCCTGCTGCTCGTCAGCCACGACCGCGCCCTGCTCGACCGTATGGAACGCATCGCCGAACTCGGCCACGACGAACTGAGCTTCTACGGCGGCAACTTCACCGAGTACGAGGAGGCCGTACGCGCCGAGCAGGAGGTCGCCGAAAAGAACGTCCGCAACGCCGAGCAGGAGCTGAAGCGGGAGAAGCGGGAGAAGCAGCAGGCCCGCGAACGCGCCGACCGCCGGCAGAGCAACGCCGCCCGCAACCTCAAGAACG
>NZ_JAHLEM010000039.1 GCF_018883605.1 Streptomyces niphimycinicus
GGCCTTGGCACCGTGGTCACCAGCGTGCTGTTCCTCGCGGTCATCCTCGGCCTGGTGGCGTATCTGGCGGTGACGCGGAAGGACGTCATCGAGCCGGAGCGGCTCGGCGAGCGGGCGGCGTGAGCAGTCAGCCGCCGTTCCGGATACGTTCGGTCCGCCGGTCACGAGGGAGAGGGGCCCGGGTCAGCCGGGCGACAGGCGGACCATGAACCTCGCACCGGGCGTCTGCCCGCTGCCATAGAACACCTCACCACCGGCTGAGCGGGCCAGGCGCCGTGCGAGCGGCAGTCCGAGGCCCGCTCCGCCATGTCCGTCACCGGGCTCGGCCCGCCGGCCCGGCCGATGACGACCATGCTCAGCACGCCGAACGCCACCCATGAGGCCAGGCCCACGCCCCCGGCCGGTCCGGCGGCGTCTCCGCGCTTCATGGCATCAGGCTTCATGGCATCAGCAGCGGCCGCGGCCATGTGTGCCGCGAGCCGTCGGCGGCGAGGATCATCGGCTCGCCGCCTTGGCCGGGACTGGGCGCTGAGGATGTTCACCGCGAGCTGCGATGCTTCGGCGAAGGGGGGTGCGGCCATCGACGCGAGCCCGCTCATACTGGATGGACGGACGGGTGCGGCCGAGACGGCACCCCATTGACTACAATCCTGTAGACGGTCTGCTGAACTGTAGACGATGGCGGGGTGAGGAACGTTCCGATGACCGACGAGAAGGACGAACGGCGTCCGGCGGGCGAGCTGGAAGCGGCCGTCATGGCGGCCCTGTGGGCCGCCGGCGAGCCGCTCACCCCGAGCCGTGTACAGCGCGAGCTGGGTGTCGGCCTGGCGCGTACGACCGTGACGACGATCCTGTCCCGTCTGCACGACAAGGGCGTCGTCGGGCGCGAGCGGCTGGGCCGCGGCTACGCCTACTTCGCCGTCCAGGACGCCCCCGGGCTCACCGCCCGGCGTATGCACGGGGAGCTGGCGCGGGACACCGACCGGGAGACGGTTCTGGCCCGGTTCGTCGCCCAGCTCAGCGCCGACGACGAGCAGGTGCTGCGGCGGCTGCTGGAGGGGGACGAGCGGTGATCGCCCTGCTGCTGGTGCCCCTGCTGGTCCCCCTGCTGCTGCCCTTCGCGGCACCGCCGTCGGCCCGGCGCGCCCTCGCCCGCCTGGACCCGGTCAGCGCGCTGTGGCTGCTGACCGGCTCCGCCCTGGTGCTGGCCGGTGCGTGCGTGGCCGCCCTGGGCGCCCTGGTGCTGACCGGACTGCTCAGGTTTCCGCTCTTCGCGGCGCTCGGCGAACTGGTCCACCCCCTGCGTACCCCCTCCGACCTGCTCATTCTGCCCGCGGCCTCATTGGCCACCGGCGCGTTCGCCGTCGGCGCGTGGGCTCTGGGGCGGTCGGCCGTTCGCCAGGTCGGCGCCTTCCGCGCTGCCCGCACCCAGGCCGAAGCCCGCCCTGCCGTGGGCGACCTGTGCGTCATCGACTCGCCCCACCCGGACGCCTACGCGCTGCCCGGACGCCCGCAGCGCATCGTCGTCACCACCGGCATGCTGCGCAGCCTCGGCCCGGCCGAGCGCGAGGCCCTCTTCGCCCACGAACGCGCCCACAACCGGGGCGGCCACCACTATTTCCTGGCCGCCGCGGAAATCGCCGCCCACTGCCACCCCGCCCTGCGCGGGCTGCGCACCGACATCCGGTTCGCCGCCGAACGCGCCGCCGACGAGGCCGCCGCGGGCGCCGTCGGCGACCGGCACCTCACGGCCAAGGCCATCGCCCGCGCCGCGCTGGCCGGCCAC
>NZ_JAHLEM010000390.1 GCF_018883605.1 Streptomyces niphimycinicus
AAAGAACGTCCGCAACGCCGAGCAGGAGCTGAAGCGGGAGAAGCGGGAGAAGCAGCAGGCCCGCGAACGCGCCGACCGCCGGCAGAGCAACGCCGCCCGCAACCTCAAGAACGCCGACCTGCCCCGCATCTTCGCCGGCAACATGAAGCGCGGTGCCCAGGAGTCCGCGGGCCGGGCGGGCCAGATGCACGCAGCCCGGGTCAGCGAGGCCAAGGCCCGGCTCGACGAGGCGGAGCGCTCAGTGCGAGCGGAGCAGCGCCTCACCCTCGATCTGCCCAACACTCGTGTACCCGCCGGGCGCAACCTCTTCCTCGGGGAGGAGATGCAGGTGCGGCACGGCGGCAAGGCCGTCTTCGCCGAACAGGGCGTCGACCTGACCATCCGGGGGCCCGAGCGCATCGCGCTGACCGGCCCCAACGGCGCCGACAAGAGCACGCTGCTGGGCCTGATCAACGGCGATCTCCCCCTGGACGGCGGACAGATCAAGCGGGCCGACGGGCGTATCGCCTACCTCTCGCAGCGCCTCGACCTGCTGGACCTGGACCTCACCGTGGCCGAGAACTTCGTCGCGTTCGCGCCGGAGCGACCCGAGGCCGAGCGGATGAACATCCTCGCCCGCTTCCTCTTCCGCGGCGCCCGGGCCCACCTCCCGGTCGGCGTACTCTCCGGAGGCGAACGACTACACGCCACCCTGGCCTGCGTCCTGTACGCCGAACCCGCACCACAACTGCTGCTCCTCGACGAACCGACCAACAACCTGGACCTGGTCAGCACCGGCCAGTTCTCCGGCAGCAATACCAACTGGGTGATCGTCGCGGACGGCGACACCTGCACGCTGATCGACACCGGGTATCCCGGTGACCGCGACGCGGTGCTCGCCTCCCTGGCCGCCGTAGGGCTCGCCCCGGAAGCCGTGCGCGCGGTCCTCGTCACGCACGCGCACAACGACCACATCGGGGCCGCCGAGTACCTGCGCACCACGTACGGCACACCGGTGCTCATGCACCAGCAGGAAGTGCCCCACGCTCGCCGGGACTTCCTGAACCAGGTGACCGTGGGTCAGGTGCTCCTGCGGGCCTGGCAGCCCGGTGTGGTGCCCTGGGCCGTACACGCCCTCACAGCGGGCGGTACCGCGCATGTGCCGGTCACCGAACCTCAGCCGTTCCCCGCACCGGGCCGACTCGACCTGCCCGGTGGTCCCGTGCCCGTGCACACGCCGGGGCACACCAAGGGGCACAGCGCCTATCACCTGCCCGACAGCGGCATCCTGGTCAGCGGCGACGCCCTGGTGACCGCCCATCCGACATCGCGCGTCGACGGCCCGCAGTTGCTGCCCGGCATGTTCCACACCGACCGGGCACGGGCCCTGGACTCGCTGTCCGTGCCCGCAGAGGTGGAGGCGGCCACCATCCTGCCCGGTCACGGACCGGTCTACCGCGGACCGGCCAGGCTGGCCGCCGAACTGGCCCGCGAACGCGCCACGAAGTGACCGCCGGGCCGAACCCGGCCCCCGGACACGACGAGAAGACCGGTCTCTCCCCCGGGCGCACCCAGGCGTTTTCGGAACTCCGTGGCTCGCCCCATCCAAGGTGTGACGCGGATCACGGCGAACGAACCGAACTTCAGGGCCTCCCGCCGTGCCATGTCGGTGCCAGTGAAACCCTCTCACCACACGGAGAGCAACGTGAGCACCCCTTCGAACCCTGCTGCCGCCTCCCAGTCTCCCGATGCCCCCCTCTCCCCCGGCATCCACTCCTTCGAGGTCGGGGGCATCACCCAGCGTTACCACGTGTACGGCAGCGGCCCGTTCTGTGTGGTCCACTCCGGCGGACCCGGCATCTTCTGGGATTACATGCGCATGCCGCTCCTGGAACAGCACCTGACCATGGTCTACGTGGAGCCCATCGGCACCGGCGACTCCGGCCGCCTCCCCTCCCACCCGCACGGCTACACCCGGGACCGCTACAGCCGTTTCCTCGAGGTGTTGATCAACCACCTCGGCGTGCCCAAGGTGCACCTCCTGGGTCACTCCCACGGTGCGTTCGTCGCGGCCTACCACGCCCTGTACCGCGCGGAGCGGCTGGCGGGTGTCGTCCTGTACGGGGGCGCGCCGGTCACCGGACCCGAGCACGGCGAGGAAGCGGGCCGCAGGGTGCAGGAGTTCGCGGCGAAGCACGCCGGTCACCCCGGACTCGCCGACGTGCTCGCCGCGTTCGGCGCGATGTCCGGCATGTCCGACGACGAGTCGACCGTCGCCGTCGCCCGAGGAGTGCTGCCGTCATACTTCGCGAACTACTGGGACAACGAGGAGCGGTTCGCCCCGATCCGGGACACGATCCGGGCCACGTACATCTCCGGAATGGACGAGGATCTCTCGCCGGACCTCGTCGACGATCGTGCCGCACTCAAGGGGCTGGAGGTACCGGCCCTGATGGTGGTAGGTCGGCACGACGTGATCTGCGGACCGCGCTGGTCCCAGGAACTGCACGAACTGATCCCCGACTCCCGGCTGGTCATTCTGGAGAACAGCGGTCACCTGGGCCACGTCGAAGAGCCCGCGCTCTTCAGTGATGCGGTCCGCGACTTCGTTCTGCAGACCACCGGCTCGGAGAGCGACACAGCGCGGTAGCTGTTACAACTGAGGCAGCCGGCGCGAACACCCGCGGCACGCCGAGCTGATCGAGCAAGGGCCGCACCTTCGGTGCTTTCCAGGGGGCGGCCCTCCCGCGGTCGTGTCCGGTCGCAGCGGACACGACGTCGACAAGCACGGATACCGCCGCTGACCACGGAGAACTCCAGTACGCCGTCGAAGGCCCTGACCGGCGAGGAACCGAACCTGGAAGCGCTGTGCGAGCGGCCGCCGGAACAACGGGATCACGGTCAACGGACCAAGCCACGGGCTCGCCTACGGCACTCACTCGTGCGCCCTCTGGCCCTCACTGGTCGTCGGAATCACCGGAGAGCCTCCTCGTGGCGCACATGGTCCCCGGAAATCAGGCCGCCCGTCCTCGTCCGCGCTCCCCCGCGGCGTCTCCCGTCACGGCGCGGATGTCGCTATGACCACGGAGCCGCACTGTGATCTCGGAGTCTTGGCTCCGGGCTTCTTCGGGGCGATGGTGCGCGGGTCGACCGCTTCACCGGGAGCCCCCTCGCGGTAGAGACCGTCCGGAAGGCTGTCCCGGTCGTGGGGCAGCAGGAAGAAAACCCGGCGCTTGTACAGGCCGCTGTCGGGGTCGGGGGTCGCGTCGTCGTCCAGGAGCGCGTAGCCCACCATGCGCCCGTCGCGGGCATAGGGAGGCTTGGTGTTGCGGCGCCGGGTCTGTCCAGCGCCTGACGGACGTAGTCCAGCCCCTCGAGGTTCTCCAGCCACACCACCTCTTCCTCGTGGCTGAGGTCGCTCTCGGTCAACAGCGAACTCATGGCTGCAGCCCCTCCTTCGTCGGCGTGCTCCCCGGCCAAGGAGACGTGGCCGGGCCTTTGTCCATATCACTCCGACCCGTGCACCGCTCTGTGCGGGGCGCATGCGGGGCCTGCCGACCATCGTAGAGCGCGCGACCACAAGGGCGTAGGTCGCGTGGTGTCACGACGAGCTGGAGCACGATGAGCCGGATATGGGCAGGGACCGACTGCAGCAAGACCCACCACCACACCCTGGTCCTGGACTCCGAGGGTGCGACCCTGCTGTCGCGGCGGGTGGCCAACGACGAGCCCGAGCTGCTGAGGCTGATCGGCGATGTCCTCGACCTCGCCGACGGCCGCGCCGTCACCTGGGCGATGGACATGACCGGCGGCGAGCCTGCGCTGCTGATCGCGCTGCTCGTCAACCACGGCCAGGAATTGGTCTATATCCCCGGTGTCGCGGTCAACCGCGCCTCGGATGGCTACCGCGGCCGACGCCCGCGTCATCGCCGACCAGGCCCGCATGCGTCGTGATCTCCAGCCGATCCGCCCCGATGACGACGCCGCCGTCGAATTGCGGCTGCTGACCGAGCGCCGCGTCGACCTGGTCGCGGAACGCACCCGCACCGTCAACCGCCTCCGATCCCTGCTGACCAGCATGTTCCCGGCCCTGGAGCGAGTCCTGGACATGGGAACCAGCGGTGCACTGCTGCTTCTGACGGCCTACCAGAGTCCGGCTGCGATCCGCCGCACCGGCCAGCGTCGGCAGACCACCTGGCTGCGCAACCGCAAGGTCCGCAACCCCGAGGCTCTGGCTGCCAGGGCCATCGAGGCCGCCGAGCGGCAGCACACCGCCGTCGCGGGCGAAAGCGCGATCGCGAAGATGGTGCTCACCTTCGCGAAGGAGGTGATGGCCCTCAACGAGAAGATCGCCGAGACCGACAAGCTCATCGAGGGCCGGTTTCGTGAGCACGAGCTCGCCGAGGTGATCCAGTCCCTGCCCGGCATCGGCACGGTGCTCGGTGCCGAGTTCCTCGTCGCTGTCGGTGGCAGCCTGGCCTCGTTCCCCAGCCCTGACCGCCTCGCCGCCTTCGCGGGAGTGACCCCCGCGCCGAGTGACTCGGGCAAAATCAGCGGCAACCTCCACCGTCCTCAGCGCTACCACCGCCGCCTGCAGAGGGTCTTCTACACCTCGGCACTGGTGAGCATCCAGTTCGATCCCAACTCGCGGAAGTTTTACGACCGCAAGCGCGCGGAGGGCAAACGGCATACCCAAGCCGTGCTCGCTCTCGCCCGCCGTCGCGTCAACGTCTTGTGGGCCCTGCTCCGTGACCGACGGTGCTACCAAGTAACACCCCCAGCACCGCAGCGGCTTGACTTCAGCATTGGGAAGCGTCGACATGATCGCGCACCGGCTTGCGCAACCGGTCGGGGCGAAGGGCTCCAAAGGGGCGCCGGGTGGTTACCGCTCGAATCGGCGCGGGAGGGACCGAAGTCGGTCAGTACCGCCAGTGCCTCCGCGGGGCTGAGGGACGAGAGGAGGTGAATACGGACGACTGCCATGGGAGGCCCTCACATCAGGAGTGATCGAGTGATCGTGGAAACGATTGCCTGGGGGGGCAACCGCAGGAGTAACCGCGACCCTTCCACAGCTCGTCGTAACCAGTCAAGCAGGTGATTTCTTGGCTGTCGACCCCGTTCGGCTATTGCATCTTCGCGAGTCACTAGTCAGTATGGTTACGTGAATCATGCTTTTCCCTGTGGGACGCTCCCCCTCGACTTCGTCGGCACGCTGCGCGCACGACGCAACGCAGAGCCGATGGAGAAGCTCGCCACCCCTGAGCTGCTCGACGACTGGTTCGTGGAGTCCGGGATGCTCGATCTGGCGCCCAGCGCCAACGAGGCCGACCTCACCATCGCCCTGGAGCTGCGCGAAGCGATCTACGACCTGGTCGCGGCGCGCCTGGACGACCGGCCGCTGCCCGCCGAGGCGGTCACCGAGTTGAACCTGCAGGCCTCGGGCCTCCCCGTGACGCTGCGGCTCGGCCCCGACGGCACGACCCGCACCGGCTCGGTCTTGCAGGGACTCGCGGCTCTCGCCCGTGAGACGGTGGAGATCCTCGGCGACGACGAGGGGGCGCTGCTGCGCGAGTGCGCCCGTCCCGAGTGCACCCAGGTCTACCTCGATCGCTCGCGTGGCCACCGGCGGGAGTGGTGCGCCATGAAGACCTGCGGCAACAGGGTCAAGGCCGCCGCCTACCGGGCACGCCAGCACAGCGCGAAGAGCTGACCGCGCGAGAACCGGCGGCGGGACCGCCCTCGTTGCCGCCCGCCGCCAGCAGGAACACACTGCCGCCGCCCCGCTTCTGGAGCGGGGCGGCGGCTGTTCCTGCTGCGGTCAGGGGGTGAGGTTCAGGACACGGAGCGGTTCGCCGGCCCACCGTTCGGGAGCGGTGGTGGCGATGATCGCACCGTCGGGGCGGTCCGCAGCGGGCTGCGCCGCGTACTGGGCGTGTGCGGCGGCCCACGTGTTCTGCTGGGCCACCACCAAGGCGGTGGGCAGATCCAGGTCCAGGACGGTGATACCCGGCAGAGCCGCGAGGTGCTCTGCCGTACCAGTGCGGGCACGGTCGGCTTCGACCAGTGCGCATGCCGGGGCGTAGAGGTACCAGCCGGCTTCCACGTGGGCGCGGTGGATCAGGCGGGAGGCCAGGACATTGCCCTGGCCGGCCGCGGCCATGGCGGTGTCGTCCAGCACGATGTGCATCGCGTCGCTCACTGCGCCGCCGCCTTGGCCAGCCGACGGTCCAGCTCACCGTCGAGGTCCCGCTCCTCAGCGGAACTCGGCGCGTAGCCGGTCCACGCCTTCAAGGCGGCCCGGGCGTGTTCGGCCCGTCCGGCCCGCTCAGCGGGAGTCAGCAGGGTCTCGGCGAGCCGAGCCAGATACGCACGCAGAGACATACCGGGTCTTCGAAGTTGAGCGGTGTGTGGCCTTGAGTGGGCTGATCGGCTGTCACGTTGTGTGAGATCCCGGGGTGTTGGGTGGCCCCGACAGCAGGATGCCCGTGGGTGATCATTTCTGTTCTCTACGCAGAACGATCACCGGAAACCAC
>NZ_JAHLEM010000391.1 GCF_018883605.1 Streptomyces niphimycinicus
CGGGTCTTCGAAGTTGAGCGGTGTGTGGCCTTGAGTGGGCTGATCGGCTGTCACGTTGTGTGAGATCCCGGGGTGTTGGGTGGCCCCGACAGCAGGATGCCCGTGGGTGATCATTTCTGTTCTCTACGCAGAACGATCACCGGAAACCACGGGCTTGGACAACGATACCGATGCGACGTTGCTGCTCGAGCTGGACGGCCTGGCCGTCGCAACGGTGGAGCGGCTGGAGGACGGCACCCGCAGGGTGCATCTGGCCACCGCGGACCACGGCGCGCGGGCCTGTCCCGTGTGCGGGGTGTTCGCCACGAGGGTCAAGGGCCCGGCGGTCACCCGGCCGCGTGATCTGCC